>WGMQ01000036.1 GCA_016125005.1 bacterium
ACGCCGGCATCGCCGGTGTGGAACCACAGATTGCGCCAGGCCTCTACGGTCTTTTCCGGGGCATTCAGGTAGCCGGCCATGAATCCGAAAGGCACCTTCGGACGCACCACGATCTCGCCGATCTCCCCCGGCACCAGGCGCCGATCCGTTTCCGGATCTAGTATGGCGCACTCGAAATGATCCTCATGCACCCAGCCGGCGGCACCGGGCGCGGGCGTTTCGGTCCGGCCCCAGATCGGGATGTTCACCTCGGTCATTCCAAAGCCTGACACGACATGCGGCACTGCAAAGCGCTTGCGGAACTGCTCTTCGTGCTGAGGCATGTTGGGCGAGGCAAGCACGGCGCGCAGAGCGTGTTTCCGGTCCGACTCGCCGGGCGGCTGCGCAATCACGAAGGCGGCGGTGGAACCGATGAGATTGGTGACCGTGGCGCCGCTGCCGGCAATGTCGCCAAGCCAGCTGCTCGCGCTGAACTGCCCTCTAATGAAGGCGGGTATGCCGGCGAGCAGGGAGGCGCCCAGCTGCATGAACAGGCCGTTGGCATGAAACAGCGGTAAGCAGATATAGAACCGGTCATCCGGCCCGATCTGCATGCATTCGATCTGACCGATCCCAAACAGCGCGCAGTGTGCGTGCGGCATCAGCACCCCCTTTGAGGGGCCGCTTGTGCCAGACGTATACATGACGCAGGCAATGTCGGACGCCTGCATCTCCCGTCGGGAGATTTCGGGATGGCGGCGATAGTCCTCGAAATCGACGACGGCGCATGACCCGGCGAAAACGTCGTCCCCGCCGCCGCTGACGACGATGGTCGTGAGTTCCGGCAGGCTTTCGAGCAGCTCGCAAACCCGCGGCAGCAAAGCCCGGTCGACTAGGATGCAGCGGACGCCGCTGTCCCGGAGCTGATGGCGCAGGAACTCACCATGCAGGTCGGTATTGATTGTCACCGACGTGATCCCCGCCCTGGCAATGCCGAACCAGGCGAGCACGAAGCCGCAGCCGCCGGACATGAATACGCCGACGCGGTCGCTGCGTTCGAGCCGGAGCGACAAGAGAAAGGAAGCCATCCTGCCGGCATGCGCTTGCACTTCGGCGAAGGTCATGGATGCGCCCGTGTGATCCGAAACCCACGTGCGCTCCGGATATCGCCGGGCCATCTCGTTCAACGCCTCCGGCAACAGCCACCGGGACGGCTCGGAAAGACCGCTATAGGATATATCGCTGTTCTTGTTCATCTCGGTCCTATTTCATCACGGCGTGCGGCAGCCAGGTCGCCAGCTCTGGTATCGTCACCACCAGGGCAAGCAGGAAGATTATTATTAGGAAAAAGGGCACATAAGCCTTGGCGACGCGCAGCACATTCATGTTGAACAGGCTCGCGGCCGCGAAGATGTTGATGCCCATCGGAGGCGTCAGGAATCCGGCGTACAGGTTGAGAAGGAAAACAGTGCCGAAATGCAGCTCGTCGATGCCGTACAACTGGTAGAGCGGCTTCAATATCGGCGTCAGGATGAGCGTCGCCGACATGATATCGGTCAGGCAGCCGATAATCAGCAGGAAGACGTTCGTTATCAGGAAGAAGCTCCATTTGCTGTCGACATAGCCGAATGCCCATTCCGAAACGGCTTGCGGCAGCTGCGCGAAGGTCATGTAGGTAGCCAACACCGACGCCGCGCCGACCAGCAGCAGGATTGTGCCCGAGGTGATCGCCGTGCGAATGCAGGCGGCGTACACGTCCGACAGCTTCAGGTCGCGGTATATCACCATCTCCGCAAAGATCGCGTAGACTGCGGCAACGGCGGCGGATTCGGTGACAGTGAACACACCGGAATAAATGCCGCCAAAGATGATGAACGGCAGCAGCAGCGCCCAAGAACCCCGCCGCAAGGATGTGAGAATTCTTCGCAGGCTGGGAGATTTGAGCGATTCTTCCGGGATCTCCCTGCTCTTGTAATGAACGTAGGCAGAGAAGAAGCATATCAGCAAGACGCCCGGCACCACCGTCGCCAGAAAGAGGCCGCTGATCGAAACGTTGACGAAAATCGCATAGACGATCGCCGGGATGCTAGGTGGAATCAGCATGCCCAGCAGCGCGCTCGATCCCGCGAGCCCGACGGCGAATTCCTTGCTCCAGCCGCGCTCCACCATCGCCGGCACGATGATGGTGCCGATAGCGGCAAGCGTGGCGAGGTCGGAGCCCGTAATCGATCCGAAGAGGCCGCAGGCGACGACACCGCTGATGGCGAAGCCTCCGGGGAGCCAGCCGAAAAAGGCATCGGCGATATCGAGAAGGCGTTTGGCCAGCTGCCCGCGAGACATGATGTAGCCGGCCAGGACAAAATAGACGACCGAGGAATAGGCATAGTGCTTCAGGTTGAAGTACATGCCTTGAGCCACCGTCACCAGCGGTGTGTCGCCGAGCACGGTGTAGGAAATCAGCGTAAGCGCCAGGATCGCGAAGGCGAGCGGCATCGACAGCAGGATGAAAAGGGCGAGCAGCCCGAAAAGAGGGCCGCCCGTCATCGCGCCGCCTCCGGCGCCTGAACCTCACGCAGCTCTTCGTCGGCGACGCTCGGGGCGCAGAAGACCTGCCGCCCGGCGATCTCGTCGAAAAGCACCAGAGCGGCCTTGAACGAGCCCAGGGCGTAGCCGACCGGCAGCGCCAGCATCGGATAGCCGACCTTCAGGCCAACGATGCTGTAGGATGTCTGATTTTGTGCAAGAAGCCGCATGGCGAACCGGGCCGACAGCCAGCACATGACAATGGACACCGCCAGCACCGTCAGCCAGGCCAGCAAATTAGCCCAGCGTCGGGTGCTGGGGAGAATCTGTGGCAGCAGCTCGACGCGGATATGGTCGCGCGACCGTATGGCAAGGCTGGACCCAACGACCACGACGGTGATGAGGATGTATCCCGCGATTTCCTCTACAAACGCCAGGGAATCGTTCAGCACGTAACGAAAGAACACGCCTGCGAGCGACATCAGGACGCTGCCCAGGATGAGAAGCGTCAGGACGACTTTCTCGACCAGCTCAATCCGGTTGATCATCTGGAACATGGGAGTACGCCTGCTCTGGGGCTCCGGTGTCGGCCCGTGAATGGAAGAGCCGGCGCGCCCGACGCCGGCTCCCCTGTGGGCTCATTCAGCGACGAGAGCGTCGTAATCCTGGCCGGTCGCCGAATAGATCCGGCGCATGAACTCGCGGCCGTCGCTGGATACGTCATCAATCCGCATTTCAAAGGCACGAATCACCGGCACCGTCGCCTTCTTGAAGACTTCGCGCTCCTCGTCTGACAGCCGCGTCACGGTCAGTCCCAAATCGTCAAGCTCGCCGATGGTGACTTCTTCCGCCTCCCGCAACTCGTTCCAAGCGCGGTCGGAAGCCTCCTTGGCAGCGGCACGGACCACTTCCTGCAAGTCTTCCGGCATGCCCGCGAGCGCATCCTGGCGAATCCAGAAGACATGCTGGCCGAACAGATGCCCGGAGATGACGAGATTGTTCACGACCTCATGAAAACGCGCCTGCTTCACCAGCGCCGGAGGCGTGCTGAGCCCGTCCACCACCTTTGTCTGGATGCTCTGGTAGGCTTCCGTCCAAGGCAGCGGCACCGCATTGAACCCCATTGCCTCGAGCGTCATGCGCACGTTCACACTTTCGGCGGATCGAAGCTTGATACCGCTGGCATCGGTGGGGCTGCGAACCGGCGACCCGTTATAGGCGAGCGAGTCGACACCGTAGGGAATCAGTCCGACACCCACGATGCCATGTGCCGACAACGTGCCCAGCAGTTCAGTCGCCGCCTCGCTGGCCGCGAATTGCTCGAAGGAATCCCAAGCCTGAGGCAGGAAGTATGGGAGGTACATGACGTCGAGCTTGGGGTTGAGGCTGCTCGACACCGCGGTGCTGAGCGTGGCGAACTGCAGGATGCCGTCGTTGAGCTGGTTCAGCAGCGCCACTTCGCCGCCAAGCTGGCCGTTGGGGTACCAGGTGACCTCCACCTTGCCGTCAGACTTCTCCTCGACGATCTCCTTGAAGTAGAGTCCGGCCTTGCCCAGTGCAGTGGTGTCGCCCGTGCCGGTCGCGCCTTTCAGCACAAAATCGGCAGCCTGTGCGGCGTTGATACCGGCCGCGCCCAGGGAGAGCGCCGACACCAAGCCTATAGTATAGAGATACTTCTTCATGGTTTCCTCCTTCTGGTTCATGCTTCGACCAGGCGGGCCGACGTCCTGCCTGACGATTCCTGCCCTCGTCCGTCTCGCCTGTGTCTCATCCAGTGGGCCCGGGTGCGCCTTTGCGCGCCGTCCGACTTTCCTAGCCGTCGCCGGCTTGCGTCCCCCGTGTAGGCGGCGCAGGGGTGACCCAGTGACGGTCGCTGACACGGCACATGGACTCCAGCCCCTGCCACATGGCTTCCATCACCTGCGGCTCCATGGTTTCCAGCGCCGGCAGGATCCTTCGCAGCTGGGCGGCAGTCAGCCGGGCAAGCAGGTCGCTTCCCGATTCGGTAATGAAGTGCTGGCGCACCCGCCGGTCCTTGAGACTGTATCGTTGCTCGATGAAGCCTAGGGAAACCAGCTGGGTGATTGTCCTCGCCAGACCCTGGTTCGTAATGCGCAGGAGTGCCGTCAGCTCGCCGACGCTGATGCCCGGGTTCGCGCTGGCAAAATACAGAACCCGGTGATGCGGCCTTCCGATCTGCAGTTTCTCAAGAAGCGAGTCGGCGCTGTAGGCCTGGTCGATGTGGACGAAGAAGACCAGCTCCATCGTCCGTCGCGCCGCAAGCTCCAGGGAATTCTCAGGCTTTCGGTGCGCGGTCGCGAGGGGTATTTCCGCCGACTCAATCATCCGCCGCATCCGCTACGCTCTTTTGCATGCTGCATGTGCTGCAGCCACGGCATGTCGGCGATGATCGCCGCCGGAGCTTCTTCCAGCTCGGAGTTCATCAGGCTGTTCCAGCGGTTGAACCAGCCGAAGGCGGCGACTGCGGCAACGATCGCCACGATCTGGTCGTCGCTGAAATGCTTGCGCGCCTCCTCGAAAGCCGCGGCGGGTTTCCTGACCGGCAGGGTGCCCCCGGCCCGGGCGATGGCGAGCGCGGCGCGTTCATGCGGTTCGAAGGCGGGATCCCTCTCGAATTCACCCAGCGCAGCCAGTTTCTCGACGGGAATATCGAGATGCAGCGCCGCATGGGCGGCATGCACCGCGCTGTAGAAACAGCCGCCGCTCCGGCTGGCCTCGCAGGCGATCAGTAAGCGCAGCCGGGGCGGCACGGCGCCCTCTCCGCGCAAGGTGATGCGAACGAGATTGAGAATTGCGGGCAGAAGCTCGTCCATCCGCGCCATAGTCAGCAGAGCGTTCGGCCGATAGCCGACAAAATCCACCAGATCCTCAAGGAGAGGATCCGCGAGGCGGCTGTCGTCGGCAGCGATTGGCCTGACCTGCGGCGACATGCAACTTCCCCCCCTCTTTTTCGGGAGCCCCCCGCTCCGACACGCAAACAATAACAACAAGATTGTTATATTGTCAATAGCTGTTATAAATGATCCATGGTGAACAAGGGATTGAGCCAGCAGGGAGGGGAAGGCATGACAGGTGGCAAGCGGCTTAGCGGCAAACACGTCGTCATCACGGCCGGCGGCAGCGGTATCGGCCGAGCCATAGCGGAGCGCTTCCATTCGGAGGGCGCGCGGATCGCCGTGTGCGACATTGATGACAGCAGGGTCGAGGCCCTGAAGACCGAGCATCCAGACTGGTTGTGCAGCTACATTGATGTCGCCGACGAAACCCAGGCAACCGCCTTCATGCGACAGGTGGCCCGCGAATTCGGGCATCTGGACTGCTTGGTAAACAATGCCGGCATTGCCGGACCGACAGCGCCGATCGAGGAGATCGCCACGGAGGACTGGCAAAGGGTCATTGGGATCAATCTGCTTGGCGGCGTGTTCTGCACACGTCTCGCAAGCCCCCTATTCCGGGAGGCAGGGGGCTCCGTGCTCTTCCTGTCGTCCATCGCCGGGCGGATCGGCGTGCCCTATCGCACGCCTTACGCGGCGACGAAATGGGCGGTCGTCGGCATGGCCAAGAGCCTGGCGATCGAGCTGGGAGACCGTCGAATCCGCGTAAACGCGATACTCCCCGGACTGACGAGCGGCCCGCGTCTCGATGGCGTGGTTCGGACACGTGCCGAGAAATTCGGCCGCTCATTCGAGGAACAAATGGCGCTGGAATGCGGCTCAACCGCCCTTGGGGAGCCCTGTTCGGCAGACGATATCGCAGCGGCGGCCCTGTTTCTCGCCAGCGAAGACGGGATCCGAATTACCGGAGTCGCGCTTTCGGTGGATGCGGGCATGGAGACCGTCCCTTTCCGCTAATCTCGCGCTGAACAGTCTGCCCTGCGGGCAGGCTGTTCTGCCAGATCGCCAACTCGGGCAGAATCCGGGCAGCCAGGCGACCTGGAACTAGCCATGGACACGTGACTCAAACCAAATGGCCTCCGGCAGATCCGGTGCAGTTCAAACCTTTGGAGACGAAGGACCCAAAGCCGCGAACAAAGCGACGGGCGGCGCGACGACATACTGCCACGATCGAGTTGGAGGCATCCGGCGTCACGGTCAGGATCGGCGACGGCACATCGCCGGCCACGATCGCGGCGGTCGGAGCCTGTATTACACCTGGTCGAAAGAGTTCATGGAGGCCGGCAAGCGGCGCCTTGCGGGTGACACCGCTCGTGCCGCCACCACCGGCGAGGTGCAGGACCTGCGCCGCCAAACCCGGGCCCTCAAGGAATGCGTGGCCGACCTGACGCTCGAAAACCGCTTGCTGAAAAAAAGCATGATCGCGGATGACCGAGGCGCTGGACGCCGCCTTCTCCAATGTCACCACGATGGACGCCGAAGATCGCCGTCGGTACTGGCGGCTGGATGCGCCCCCGCCCGAGCGCCTGCAGCCGCGACAGGAAACCACCATCGAAGCGCTGGAAATCGCAGCCCGCACCGCCCGCGACCAGGCGCGATTGCGCCATGCTCGCGCGCTTGAGGATCTGCGTGATGGGCTGCTGGCTCGGCTGACACCCCGTGACGCAACGAGGTCCGAGGCCGATGCCGAGGCGGTATTGGCCAGTCTTGGTCAGGTCATGCGTCCCGGTCCGACCGTCGCCCTGCGTCCCGGCCTGACGGATGCAGTCATGGAGGCGCTGCGAGGCCCGTTTCGCCTGCGTGTCACCTACGGATCTGGGGATGCCGCGCCCCGGGTCATCGAACCGCACGGCCTGCTGCTGGGCCACCGCAGTTACCTTGTAGCGCGGCAACCATCACGCAGCGAAACGATCCTGAACTTCCGCATGGACAGGATCCATGCCGCATACGTGCTGGACGAGAGCTTTGCCTTCGCACCGGGATTCACGCTGGAGGAATATGCTGCCAAGGCCTTCGGCGTCTATCAGGACCCGGCGCAATATGGTGAGGTGATCTGGCGCTTCGCGCCCGAGGTCGCCGCGCGCGCCGCCGAGTTTCGCTTTCACCCCACGCAGGGTCTGGAGCCACAGGATGACGGAAGCCTGATCGTCCGGTTCAAGGCAGCCGGATGGCTCGAGATGGCCTGGCATCTCTATCAGTGGGGCGACAAGGTCAAGGTGATCACACCTGACGGGCTGCGCGCCATGGTCGAGGGATATCAAAGGCCGGATTTCGAGGCCCTGCCGTGACGGGACCTTCAGAGAGGGACTGTGTGGTTCGTGTAATCCTTTTCCTGCCACAGTGCCGCAGACGCGGAATGACCGTTGCCGTCCACAGCTGCCACAGAGCGGTTTGATCCATTGGAAAGCCGAAAGCCGAGTTCTTTGATTCGAATACAACAACGAAAATTGTTCAGATTTCTGGCTGATCCCTTCGGCAAGTCCACTCGCGTCATGGAGCTGGACGGGGATTACATCCGGACCACACGCCGCGGCCTGGTCACGTCTATTTCGTTGCAGTCGTTGGCGACCGCGCCTTCCCTCAGAAAGGGGATGATCGGAACCTCCCTGACAATCAGTTCAGGCGAGTTTGACGATGTCGTGCTGAAGGGCGCGAGCCACCAAGATGCTCATGAATTTTCGGAACGGGTCAAGGAAGCGTGGACTCGCTTCAATCTCGCGGCCCTCGAGATGGAAGCCGCGCGGCTGGACCGGATCCTCGCTCAGGTGATGTCGCTGACAGCCCCGTCCCGATACCCTGCCGCGTGTAATATCGCGCCTCTGCTCGAACAGGCCCGTGCCCTGGATGCTTCGCTCCTGTCGAAGCTGAATGCCGAGGCCATCGGACGTGAGACTGTCGCGCGTATCGCGCCCGTCCGGAAGTTTGCAAGCGACCCGCGCACGTTGCGGGCGAACGGCATCGCGGCCTTCGTCACCGCCGAACTGGACCGATGGAAGGATTTCTTCGACACCATCGAGAGCAAGCCGCTGACACCGGAGCAACGCCTTTCGGTCGTTGTGGACGAGGATGCGACGCTGGTCCTCGCGGGAGCGGGATCGGGCAAGACCAGCGTCATCACTGCCAAGGCCGCCTACCTCGTCAAGGCGGGCATCCGTCAGCCGGAAGAAATCCTGCTTCTGGCCTTCGCGAAGAACGCGGCGGAAGAAATGTCGGAACGAGTTGAGGCCCGAACTGGTGTGCCCATCGTGGCGCGGACCTTCCACGCGATTGCCTATGACATCATCGGGATCGTCGAAGGATCGAAGCCCGCCCTGGCCGACCATGCCACTGACGACATGGCCTTCACCAACCTGATCAAGCAGATCCTGAAGGACCTGGTCTACCGCCTGTCAGAGGTATCGAAGGCGATAATCCAGTTCTTCGCGCATTTCCTGGTCGAGCCCAAGACAGAATGGGACTTCAAGACCAAGCACGATTTCTACACCCACATGGAGAGCCAGGACCTGCGGACGCTGCAGGGCGAAAAGGTCAAGAGCTACGAAGAGCTGCAGATCGCCAACTGGCTCCACGAGAACGGCGTCGAATACGAGTACGAGCCGGTTTATGAACACAAGATCTCGGAAACCGGCAGACGCGATTACCAACCGGATTTCCGGCTGACCGAAAGCGGCATCTACATTGAGCATTTCGGGGTGCGCCGCCAGAAGGTGGCCGATGGCAGCGAGCGGCTGATCACGGCGCCCTTCGTCGACCGCGACGACTACCTGGCTGGCATGGAATGGAAGCGGCAGGTCCATGCCGAGCATGAAACCACCCTGATCGAGACCTACAGCTATGAGCGGCAGGAGGGGCGTCTGCTGACGGGCCTTGCCGAAAAGCTGGCGCCTCATGTTACCCTGAAACCCCGCCCAGCTGACACGATCTATGACCGGATCGTCGAGTTGAATCAGGTCGATGACTTCTCCAAGCTGCTCGGAACCTTCCTGCGCAAGTTCAAGAGCGGCGGCTACAGCCTGCAGGACTGCGAGACCAAATCCGAACAGATGAAGCTGGGCAAGCGCGCCCGAGCGTTCCTCGACGTCTTCGCGCCTGTCTTCGAAGAATACCAGAAGCGCCTCGGTGGCCGTATCGACTTCGAGGATATGATCCTGCGCGCGGCCCACTATGCCGAAACCGGCCGCTACATGAGCCCATTCCGCCACATCCTGGTCGACGAGTTCCAGGACATCTCGCAAAGCCGGGCGCGACTGGTGAAGGCGCTGAAGGCCCAGCATCCGGATGTACGCGTCTTTGCTGTCGGAGATGACTGGCAATCAATCTTCCGCTTCGCCGGGTCCGACATCCACTTGATGCGTCATTTCGGGCGGGAGTTCGGCGGCATCTTCGATGGCGATGCTGGCGTGCACCGCACCGTCGATCTTGGCCGCACCTTCCGCTCGGTCGACCAGATCGCCTTTGCCGCCCGGACCTTCGTGCTGCGGAATCCCGCCCAGATCCAGAAGCAGATCGTCCCGGCCGGAACCGCCACCGAACCAGCGATCAGGATCGTGTCTGTGTCCAAGGGCAAGGGCAAGGGCAAGGGCAAGGATGAGGCGAAACTGTCGGAGGTTCTTACCGCAATGTCAGCCGCTGCGGCACCAGAGGCTAAGCCTGCGACCGTGCTGCTTCTCGCCCGTTACCGCTTCGTCGAGCCAGACCTGCGGGATCTGAGAAAACGCTTTCCGCGGCTGAAGATCAGCTTCAAGACTATCCATGCCTCCAAGGGGCTTGAGGCCGACCACGTCATTCTGCTGAACGCCGATAGCGGACGCACAGGGTTCCCCTCAGAGATCGTTGACGATCCTCTGCTGTCTCTGGTGTCGCCGGAGGAGGAGGCGTTCCAAAATGCCGAGGAACGGCGCGTCATGTATGTCGCGATGACCCGAGCCCGACACACACTGACGATCCTCGCCTCGAACGCCCGGCCATCGTCCTTTGTTACTGAGCTGAAGAAGGATCCGGCCTACGGCATCGTCGCTCCACCAGGCGTGGAGCTGGAGGAACACGGCTGCGGCGAGTGCGGTGGGCGGTTGTTGGGCGTCACCGGGAAGGATGGCCGCATCTGGTATCGCTGCGAGCACGTCCAGCATTGTGGCAACCTGCTGCCCGCCTGCCAATCCTGCGGAACCGCTTTGCCCCGCGGCACGGATGGAACGACCGACGTTCGATGTGCCTGCGGCGCCACCTATCCGACGTGCCCTGAATGCGAAGATGGCTGGCTGATCGAACGCAGCGGCAGCTATGGAAAGTTCCTTGGCTGCGTCCGCTATCCGACCTGCGTCGGGAAAGCGAAAGTATCGAGCGGTGACCGGTCCACAATCACGAAGCCGCCACGCCGAAACAGGGGGCTGAAATGAGGTGCATCTCTGTGCCCATCGTCAAGCGGGGCTTGCGCTGGCGCCACTACGATCAACTACCGGGGCAGGCCCCGCCGCTAGTTAACAGCGAGAGTCCACGACCCGGTTTCGGCAATGCGTTGTGGTCGAAGAGACTGGTCCTTCCCACGAAAGCTTTGCCGGGTCCGTTTTCACCGGAAAGCGCAGACCTGGTCGCGCATCACGGCGTAGTCGGCCAGCATTTCCTCTATCGTTGACCCTTCTGGCTGCAGAGCCAGTTCCTCGGCCGCCCTTGTCGGGAACTCCCGGCTGTATTCGACCACGGGCGGACATGTCCCGCGGGCGCGCCCGTCAGGACTCACCGTCGAGCAGCCAAGAGGATCGGCATTGGAGTTATGCAGTACCACCGGGATGACGGCGGCCTTCAGGCTCGCCTCACCATCGACCGGCAGATCGACGGGGCGCGGCGCTTCCGCCTCGACCCAGTCGCAAAGCCCTCCCAGCGTGCGATCGGCGGCGAGCGCCGCGCCGATGCCGGCGGTCAGCGTGTCGAAGGCGGCGTCTCGAGTTGCGCCCTGCACGACCGCTTCGATCTCTGCCCGATGCTGATAGTGGTAGCGCAGCGGCGACAGCGTGACCTCAGGCTCCCCCGGCTCGCCGTCGCGCAGGATCATTAGCCCTACTGCCGGCACGCGCTCGGGCAGCATCTCGCCGCGCAGGACTGTGCCGGGCAATACCGACAGCCGCGCATGCAGCGCGGCGAGGATGGTTTCGCGGGGGGTGGGCATCTTTGATCCAAGGCAATAGTGGTATCGACAGTGGGCACTTTGCCCCCGTGCAGTTCTTCCTGAATCCTGCCTCTGCGAACTCGGATGGCCGTGCTAGTCTAACCCGGATCGGCACAGAGGTGGGCTATGGGCAATCCGACACATTTCAGTCTTGAAGTCCCCAAGAGGGCACATCAACTTCTTCGCGATCTTTATGAACAGCTAAGCGACTCCGACGGAACGCGATTTCCGCTGAAAGCAACTCTATTGCTGTCGGTTTCGATGCCTATTGTCATCCTGCCGATCGAACGTATTCTAAAGTATAAACGGAAGCCGGCCGAAGTTCACATGAACGATGCCATTCTCAATGAAAGGCTCGCGAATGCAGTCGATCGAGCTATGGATTTCGACGCCAAGGTTCATGAGGCCAAGTTTTTTGCCGGTTCATGGCAGTACGCCATGCTACCGAAAGGAGCAGGCTTTCCGAACTTGGCTGCCGGTGGGTTACCGCCAGACATCGCTCAGCAACTCGACGCTCCCGATGCCGTAGAGAATGCGAGGAATCTATCCGCCAATCGCTTCTGTAAAATCCTCCGCAACGCTTTGGCCCATGGTGGTGTGCTATATCTGGATCAGCATGGTCGCTCTAGTTCCGGCTCCCCTGTGCGCCGCTTCGCGTTTGTCAGCACGGACAATCCATATAATCCGTCGAAGCTATATTTCCTCCGGATCACGATGGCCGATTACCGCGCATTCCTGCAACGCTGGGTCGATTGGCTTAACGGAGAAGCGATGGAACAGATATTGGCTGATGATCTCGGCCTAGAAGCGCTCGAAGCTGATGCAAGCACCATCCCTGACGAGACCGTTGATGCAACGGTAAAGTAAGCATGGATGCTGCATTTTTTCTCTTTCGTCGGACCGGCTTCATCCGCCGCTACTATAGAGTCGGTGTCGAGCCATTCCGTAAGATACAGCGGCAGATCGATGCTCAGGAATGTCCCTACGACGAACCGCCGCCATCGTACGATCCAGAGTACGGTGAGCCAGAATTCCACGAGGAATGGATAGAGGCAGACGAGGCCGCGCAGGTTGTTGGCCGGTCCGCCGTATCGATCTTGTCCGACTCGCTTAAACTCTACTTCAAGGCCCTAGAACAACAGCTAGAGTTTCGTCTGAGCCGGGATGGTAAAGCTACTGCAACAAAGGGAGGCTTTCTGAAGGCATACAGGGGAGCCATCGGCGAAGTTCTCGAAACGGATTGGGCCAACTGTCCGGTTCGCTTCGACGTCATTGAGCAGATCGTGCTGGCGCGCAACCGGGCGCAGCACGGCGAACATCTGTCGATTATGGTCGCTCGGCATGCCCCAAGACACTCACGAAGCATCGTGACCTCATTTTCGCGACTGAAGGAGAGCTCAAAATGTGGGTGGATGAGGGTGCTGACCCTGCCACTTGGCTTGCTCCCCGGCTCGAGATCACAGAGGAGGGCATCGGCGCGGCAATTACGGAGGTTGAGACGCTCGCGGCTTGGATTGATGCGCGGATCTCGGATGTCATGGCGCGCCGCAATGGTCAGGAAAGAAAGGATCAGTGACAGCCAGTTTGCGGCTGGACAGATGACTTCGGAAGGTTCGCTCAATCGACATTCTTCACCGTCTAGCTTCCAACCAGTTCGCCACGATCAGCGCCGGCACACTGTCCAACGCCCGGTCGGCATCCCGCGCCAGATCCAGCCGCTTCGGCAGCTTGACCTGCGGCACGAGCAGGAAGATCGGCGCGGTCACTTTCCCCCGCCGTTCTCACGTGCCGGGGTCGCTCTGGCGTTCTTCCTGGTCACGCCTTTGCATGGTGCTGCCTCTGTTGCCGATGCGGTCGCCATCTGCCCCTCCTGTTCACAACTGCCTGACGTTCGTTGCGCAGTTGTGTACGGTGAAAACCGCTGATCTCGTAGTCCCATAACTATCGGTTTTGACGGGGTTGGCGCTGCAGTCGAGGAATGATCTCTTCGCCGCAGCAACGTTGCCGGCCTTCCCAGTTCGTCGGCGTCCGGCTCAGTTTCCGAACCTGTTGCCCCGGTACTGAAACCGCTCGTCATGGCCGCCGACAAATCGGGCGGAAACCCATCCGCGTTGGCCTGATTGCGTCACCTCGTACCAGACGCCTTGACTGTCCGTGGTTATGCGGCACCCGACGATGGAAACCGGAGTGCCCGCCTTCAGTTCCTTTACGAACGCCGCGTCGAGCGCCGGTGAAGTGCGCATGTTGACGTCATGTTTCGTAATCGGGCTCCGCTGGACGAACGCGCCATCGAGGACGGCCCCATCGCGGCAACTCAAGGCCTCCGCCAGAAAGTGGTTCGTGACATTGTGCACACCGACTTCCACCGGCGCCCGGCACATCCGCGACGGAAAACTGTCTGAATCCTTTGACGGACAGCCGTCGCTTCCCCGCCATACCGCAACGCCCACCTCATAGTCCTTGTTGGTTCGTAACTGGCAACTGAATGCGATGCAGGAAGCGTTGAGCGCTACCGGTCCTTGAGCTGCCCCGAGTTGAGTGAGGAACAGATTGTCCGGGTTGGGGATATCTTCGTGGTTCGCTCCCCCCAATCGGAAGTCGCAGAATTCATCCTCGGCGAAGCTCATGTGCGCACGGCTTCCGACGAGGGCGAGGTTGCACAGCATACCCGCTGTCGATGTGTCCAGGCCGGACACGGAAATCGTGCTTGCAATTTCCAGGGATGCGACAGGAGAGAATCCGAGACGCCAGGTTTCGAGATCACCGTGCAGTTCGAAGAACTTGTCCGGTTCGCGATGCTTGAGCATCTGCCTGAGCAGCTCGGGGGGATTGGCGTTGGTATCCAGAAGCCCGACCATGAAGTCGGATATGTCATAGCCGAGATCCAGCATCGCGCGCCCGTCACCGGCGCTCACTTCGACTTGGTCCGGAAGATAAGGCATGTGAAATCCCAGGCGTGCGCCTCTTTCGACGAAACGGTTGTCGTCCACTCCGGGATGCGCGCGATCGAAAGACGCCGCGAAGGTCACGGCGCATGCCGACAGGCATTCGTCGCCCGCGAAGACAATGACGCCGGCTATCCGAGGGTCCTGACTTTCGAGAATATCGACAATCACGGAAGCGATTTCGAACGCCTCAACAAACACGCCGCCCGGACTGTCGAAGGAAACGAAAAGCGGCCCGTACTGCTCTATCCCATCAATCGTCTGTTTGAGCTTGCCGGCATCGCCCCTTTCGAGGGGACCGACGATTCGAATGATCTTCGGGGATGGGACCTCGGGAGAGAATGGATTGAAAACGCCATTGGTACCAAAATAATCCGCGCGTTCGATCTTGGGCGCAACCACACTGTCGGCGGACTGCGCCGGATAAAGCCGTCGCAGATCCACGAGGCGAGACACGTAATTTTGGTCCACCGAGATTTGCGCTCCGAGAGCCATCTGCCCAGAGAGCAACAACATCCCGACCAGGATCATCGCGTGTCGCATCATCGTCCCGTACTTCGAATATGGCAGTGAGTTAACCAGCATTGGCTGGCATTGGCCAGTCCGGTTAACGCCCAGCGCCATGCGCTGGATGATTGATGAGCGTCAGTTTGTGCGCTGGCACTGCGAGCGTTCGAGCGTCACGGCGTCGGATGCTGCCGGCGTCACGCGTTCACCGGGAACCACGATTATCCGGGTGATCGTGTCGAACGGCACATGTCTGGCCACCTGCCGGATCGCCTCGACCCTCGAACGCGCCGCGGGGGTCAGACCCAATTCCGTCATGAACCGGCCCATCAGTTCCATCTGCTTGTTCACCACCGACAGCCAGGGCGATTGCTGGACATAGCCCGACGGCGTCTTCAGCATGGTCGGCGACTGGGCCAGCTTCTGCTCCGCCTCCACCCAGCGGCCATAGGCCTGGCAGTAGGCCGCAAGCGCCGCCCGGTCCACCATCGTCAGCACGCCCATTTCGTGCAGCGGTTCGGCAAGCCTCAGCCACTCCGCCTTGGCCTCCTCACACAGGTGTGGCGGGCAGTCCGGAATGCCTTCGGGCGGCACCGGCTCCGCGTGGTTGTAGCCGCGCTTGCCCTTGTTGCCGGTCGAGCGCCGGATCGCGGTCGGCGTGGGCCTGCGTCCGCGCATCACAGGCCACCTTCGTGCATGGTCAATACTCCCACGGCTTCGGGCCGGTCCTGACCTGGACCGCAAGGCGCGAGCGCGATGACGGCGACAACCCAATCTCGGCCATCAGCCGCGTCATCAGCTCGACCTGCTTGTTGGAGATCGTGATCCACGGCGAGACCTGGACATAGCCTGCCGGCGTCTTCAGCAGCGGCGGCGTCTCGGCCAGCTTGCGCTCGGCCTCGACCCACCTTCCGTACGCCTGGCAATAGGTGGCGAGCACGGTACGGTCGATCTGGGTCAGCAGCCCGGTTTCGTTGAGCATGCGCGCCAGGCGCTTCCACTCGGTCTTGGCCGTCGGCGACAGATGCGCCGGACAGGTCGGGACCGACGCCGGCGGCCTCGGCTCGCGCCCGTTGATGCGCCGCTTGCCGGGATTGCCCTCGATCAGCTTCAGCACGGTAGGCTTGGGTTTTCGTCCTCTCACGTCACCATCTCCGCTTCCAGTCGCGCCGGTTCACCCCAAGGCTTCCGCAAAGGCGCCGGGGAACCCCCGAGTTTGTCGACCAGTTCGCGCATTTCTGCGACCTCTGCGACGCCCACACTCCGCAGGAAAGTCCGGTTTTGAGCGAGCCGCGCCTTGCCGATACCCGGTAGACAAATTCGCGGCAGTAGTAGGCGCAGGACGCCGCCGGTTACCATCGCGTCTCCCCTGGAGATCCGACCTCCCCCCCCGGGAGCCCGGAACATGTGGCGTCGGGCCCACGCAGCATCACCCCGCCTCCGCTTCGATCAGGAGCGGATCGGGCGTTCCCGCCTCGTCGTGTGTACCGCCGAGCAGGCCGATCATTCGCATCAGGTCGGCATCGCTCAGGGCGGAGAGGTCCAGCCTCTCCAGGCTCCACTCCTCGTCCCGGCTTTCGACGTGCAGCGTCTCGCGCCAGCCGGCCTGGGTCTTGAGGTAGAAGATCATCGAGGCGGTGTCGCCCGCCCTCGCCTTGGCGATCAGGCTCTGGGCGATGGCGCCGATCGCCCTCGCCTTGCCCCGTTTATACCGTTCGCCAATCTCGGCGTCCTTGCGCACCATGGCGAAGAAGGTCGTCCTGCCGATCCCGAAATAATCCGCGATCTGCGCCGCCGAAAGCACCGCGGCCAGGGTCTCGACCTCGCCCTTCTGCGCCGGCGTCAGCGTGAGCGCATGGCGGCCCATCACACGAACCCGATCGTGATCGAGAACACGAACAGCATCGCGCAGGCGTACGGGAGCAGAGGATTGCACAGGGCGGCGCGGAGTCCGCCGACAAGGCGTCGAAGCCGGTGCGGGACGACGGCGCTCACCGGACTGGTTCCTTCTGGCGCTCCCCCAACTGATCACCCTGCCGTTCTGCAGCGATGGCGGCGAAGCTCCGGCCGTCCCCCTCCAGCACCGCCTCGCCGCCCGTGAACACCTCCCAGCGCTTCACCGTCACGTCGACATAGGCGGGATCGAGTTCGACGGCCAGACAGCTGCGCCCCGTGGTCTCGGCGGCAATGATCGTCGTGCCCGAACCGGAGAACGGCTCGTAGACCGCCTGCCCCGGCGAGGTGTTGTTGAGGATCGGACGGCGCATGCACTCGACCGGCTTCTGCGTGCCGTGTGTCGTCGCTTCGTCCTCATCGCCGCCGCTGCCGATCGTCCACAGCGTCGACTGGTCGCGCGCGCCCTGCCAGTGTCCGTTCGCGCCTTTGCGGACCGCGTAGAAGCACGG
>WGMQ01000012.1 GCA_016125005.1 bacterium
CGTATAGACAGCGCCGCGATGCCCGCCACCGACACCCATCCAACGATACTCAGTATAGACAGCGGATCCCGCGGGATTCTGAGGTCGCTGAAGAAGATACCAAGGTAGGTCAGCGTCCTGGAGAGCGGCATCCAGTACCATCCGCCTCCGGCCGCGGCACCGCTCGCCGTGATGAAGTAGACAATCAATCCGATGGCTGGAAACGCCATGAGGCTCGTTGCCCGTCGTTCGCGCGCCGCCTTCAACAGGACGGAAGCCCCCGTCAGGCCCACGACCGCCAGGAATACAAGCGGGTGGAACAATAGCACCAGCAACTGCCACACCCCCTGACGGACCAGGCCCAGTCTATTCCAATTGGCATCCAACAGTTCGTCGAAATCGAGCAGCGCGAAGATCGCCAGCGGGATGGCGAAGTAGAAGTTCGTGTTTCCCAGCACATACTGCTGATTCATGGCCGCTGGAATCAGCAGCGCCGCTCCTCCCGAAATGGCTGCCCCAGAAACGCGCTGGACCCGCCAGGCGAGCGCCGCAACCAGTGCCACATACAAACTCAGGAAGATGCGTCCGGCCAGTTCGACGGGCATCACCGTCGCCAAGCCCCGCATCAAGAGATAGAAGCCTGAATAAGGACCGACCGTGAAGTGGGTCTCGAAGACCGCTGCGGGAAAGCGGTCGGGGTGCGCCAACACCTCCACCTGAAAAAGGTGGCTCGCATAGTCCTGAAACGGAAGCAGGTCCAATGCCCAGATCGAGTATAGACAAACGCACGCCGCTAGTAGAAGGAGCGTCTTCACAACGCCCGTCACGCTGCTGCCTGTTTTCGATAGCTCACTCATGGCGGGCACCGTGCCGCCGCTGCCTGCAAAGGGAAATGGCAATTCTGCCGACCGGGAGATTATTCTCCAACCGTTGCACCCGGCGCGTCACTTGCATATGAGACCGTTGTAAGGAGCCACTGCAGTGACACTCGTCCTCAAAATCGCCCTGGTTGTTGCTTCACTTGCATTGCTGCTCGCCTCTCCCGAGCTGGCCGCAACCGCTCCGCTGCTGACATTGGCGGGGGCACTGGTCATCTGGTGGATGGACCAGGAGGAGCCCCCTCGACTCTACGCGTGGGGAGTCGTGCTGATGGGTGCTGCGGTCGCTGGGATGAAGGGGGCCCCCTTCATCCTGAGCACTGCGTTGGCGGGCGGTATCCTGTTCGGCCTAGAATGGATAACTCGTCGTCAACGGCGCGAAGATCCGTCGGGTGCCGCGCTGCTGATTGCGCTGGTCTGCACCGCGGGAATCGCCTTCGGACTTTTCCATCAGGGGAGCGGCGGAGGCTCGGGCCTTGGGCAGGAACCGCGCCGCATCCTGGCCATCGGCGACAGCCTCACGTCGGGCCTTCCGGGTGAGGGTTATCGTCGCTGGCCCGACCTTGTCGGCGACTCGTTCGGCGCCTCCGTGGTCAACCTTTCCTACCCGGGCGATACGGTCTCGGAGTCGATTGATCGCTGGCAAAGCCAACTCGCCCCTCGCCGCTGGAATGCAACCGATCCGACCTGGCAGCCCGATCTGGTGGTGCTCGTGATCGGTGGCAACGACATTCGCGGGCGCGTGTCGCGCAGCCAACTCCGCGCGGATGTGGCTCGCTACGCCGCGACGCTCAAGGAGCAGAACGTCCCTGTCCTGCTGGTCAGCGTTCCCGGCGGACTGGTGACGGACGAATACTCTGGCGTCTGGCGCGAGGTCGCGGAGGAATACGGCCTCGCATGGATGAACGAGTCGATCCTGCGAACCATCTTCACAACGCCGTCGCTCACCTCGGACGGCATCCACTTCAACGCGGAAGGGCACCGGCGCTTTGCCGAGGCCGTGACCAAGCGCATCCGCGGAGGCTGAATGTTCGATCCCGCCCTATTCCTCGCCAACACGCCGACGCGCATCATGGCGGCGATCAACGTGAGCCCCGAATCGTTCTTCGGTGGATCGGTCGCTCGCGATGAGCAGGCCCTTGCCGACGCGGTTCGCCGCGCAGAGGAAGCAGGCGCTGCCATGATCGACATCGGTGCCATGTCGACCGCTCCCTACAAGGAGGCGCGTATAGACGAAGCCGAGGAAGTGGAACGGATGCGGTGGGCCGTGCAGGTGGCGTGCGGCGCGACGCGGCTTCCCATTAGCGCCGACACGCAGCGCCTCGGGGTCGCCCGGGCCGCGTTGGATGCGGGCGCGACGATCATCAACGACGTGAGCGCGCTCCAGATCGCACCCGCGATCGGCGCGCTCTGCGCGGAGCGCAGCGCGGGGCTGATCCTCATGGCGAGCGAGCACGGTCCCATCGCAGAGCGCGATCAATCGCCCGGCGCTGTAGTCGGGCGACTTCTCTCGGAAGCCATCGCACGTGCCGTTGCCGCTGGAGTCCCCAGAACACATCTCTTGATCGATCCCGGCTTTGGCTTCTTCCGGCACCGGTCAAGGGCATGGTACGAATGGGACCTAGAACTACTCCGCCACCTCGACGAGTGGCAACAAGAGGGCGTCGGCTCGTTGATCGGCGTGTCACGCAAGTCGCTGTTCAAGGAACTGCTAGGACGGGAGAAACCAGCGGACCGCCTAGCGGGATCGCTGGCAGTCGCCGCCTACGCGGTCTGGCACGGTGTCGAGTGGCTCCGCGTCCACGACGTGGCCGAGACCCGCGATGTGGTCCGCATGATGGAGCTGCTTCGCTAGTCAGCCGCCAAGCGCCACCAGTCGCTGGACCAAGCCGTCCCAGTCACAACCGGCCTTCATGCGCCCCGCGACGACCGCGGCCTGCTGTCTATACGACGGAGTCTCCAGCAGAGCGCGAAGCTCCCTCTCCACCGCAGGTTCCTTGAAACGATCCGATGGCAGCACCCGTCCGTTGCCGAGCCGCGCGATCCGTTGCGCGTTATCGAATTGGTCGTGCGCCATCGGCATCACGAGTTGCGGGACGCCGGCGGCGCAGCACTGGGCCAGCGTGCCGATGCCTCCGTGATAAACAACGGCACAGGATCGCGCGAACAGGCGCTCGAAGGGAACGTAGCGAAGCGCCAGGATGCCGGGCGGCAGATCGCGCGGGACAGTGTCGGGCGACGGCGCGACGAAGACCGCGCGGCGCCCCAGAGCCTTGCAGGCAGTTAGGGCCTCCAGGAAAAACCGGGCGCACTGGACGTTGGCACTCCCCGGCGCGAAGGTGATCGGCGCATCGCCCGCCGCAAGAAACTGTTCAAGCACTGGATCCAACGGAGCATCGCCCTGCTCTGTATAGACAGGAAATCCCGCGCTGAAATGGGGGTGCGGCCAGTCGCGTTGCGGTGCGGCGAACCAGTCGGGAAACATGGCCACTGTCAGATCGGGAGAGTGCAACCATCGGCTGAAGAGATCCCTCACGGGACGATAGCCGCACGCCACGAACTCGGCGTTGAGCGCGCGGCCAAAGCGCTTATCCACGGCAAAGTCCATCAGTCTATACATGGCGCGAACCGCAAACGGCGGCAACCGACGTAGGAAACCGACCTGTGGCGAAAGGAACGGCGGATCGAAGGCGCTCCAGAAAAGGCTCGGCGCCAGATGCACCGAGGCCACGGGCACGCGCTGCTGCTCACCTACGATTCGCGCCGCGAAGCCAAGCGACGATGCAACCAGCACGGTCGCGCCAGCGACGATTTCCTTCCGCAGCACCTCGATCGTCGGAGCCAGCCCCTTGGTCATCATCCCGAGGACGACCTCAAGTCCCCGGTCGCGATCCCAAAGTCGCGGATCCAGCAACACCCGATCATATTCTTCCACGGACCCCAGTGGCACACAACGGAGCCCACGCGCCTCGATAGCGGGCTGAAACTTCACGCTCGTGACGATCACGACCTCGTGTCCGCGCCCCTGAAGCTGCAACGCAAGCGCCATGAACGGATGAACGTCACCCGCACTACCGAACGTGGTGATGACGAACTTCACGCGAGCGGATAGCCGATCCTGGCAACCTGCGTTCGTGCCGCGCCCCACTCGACATCCTCGCAGAGGGAAGTGGCCAGCGCCTCGTCGAGCGGCGTCGCGGCGAAGATCGCCTTGAGGGCCGCGGGGTCCAGCGCCAACTCGTGGTAGTCCTTCGCGAACAGGTAGTAGGCCTTGGCCCCCTGCTCGGCCACGCGCAGACGCTCGCGCCCCATGTCGATGCTATTCTTCCCCTCCATCATGAAATCCAAAGCCTGCCACGCGCTGCCCGCCGTGGACCAGGCTAGGAACGACAGCTCGTGGGGCCGCAGGTCCGCATCGCGAAGGAAACGCAGCGCGGTCTCCGGGATCGGAACCGGCGGCTGCTTCACGAACCGGGCAAGCGCATCAGGCCCGAGTGAGGCGCGAGCCATGCTCACCTTCACGGCGACCGTGTCCCCCTCCTGCACCGCGAAGGCAAACCATCCGCTGCCGTCGCGTCGCTCGGCCATTGCCACACCCGGCTGCCACGCGGGCTGGAAGAAGTACTGGCGAAGCTCTGGGTCAGGACTCAGGATCGCATCCACAACCGCCGCCGCCCGCAGCCGCGCCATCACCGCCTCGGCGCCCGGCAACCAGTCGATTTCCCGGGTTTGCATCGCAAAATGCTCCGTGATCATTTCGGGCGCGGGGTCATTCTCTCGCACCTACTGACATTAGGGCGCGCGAGACGCAGGTGCTCAACTGGATATTTCGCGCCCGCCTAAATGCTCCTCCCCTCCATGTGAGGCGGGAGGCACTCGGTTGAGTACCTCCCGTGATCTGTCGCATGGCCGGGTCTGGATGCGGTTACTGCGGTTCCAGCTTGATCGCATCGCCGACCACATAGCTGCCAGAGCTGGTCCAGCAAGAAAGCCGGACACGGTCCAGAGTGCCCGAGGCCATGTTGAAGGTTCCGAGCAGCACCCACGTCCCGTTGTTCTGTGTCTGGTTCACGCTCACGGTCGTCGAGCCGCCGGTGTGGACCACGACATAGGGAGCCGACGTGGCCCGATTGGGGTCTGCCGTCCATCGCGCATAGACCTTGTAGTTGCCGGCACTCGGCAGCGTGGCCCGCCAGGTGGCCGCGTCGCTAATGCTCGCCGTGGCACGAACGTGGTAGTTGGAGCCGTAGTACCCCGGGTTGGAGGTGCTCGGCACCCAGTTGGCCGACTTGACGAAGTTCGCGCCGGAATTGTCCTCGATCACGTCGTTGATGGCCGGTCCCTTATAGACGAATCGAACGGCGTCGGCGGAAACCACCTTGGTGGAGGACACGTTATCGGCCAGGGTGACCGTACCGGTGCTGCCGGCGTTGAAGGTGTATTCACCCAACAGGTTCCATTTGCTGCCGTTGGCCGTCTGGTTGGCGGGAATGAAAGACGTTCCCTGCGTGTGGGCGATCTGGTACTGGGCATCGGTGGGGCGATTCGAGCCGGCAACCCACCAGGCATACACATCATAGCGCCCGGCCACGGGGAGACTCGGCGCCCACACGGCCTTGTCCGCGCCGGTGCCGCCGGTGTTGTAGCGTGAATTGGTGCCGTAGAAGCCGGAGCTGGCGCTCGTCAGCCAGTTCCCGCCGACCTCGGAGTAACCTGCCCCGCCATTGTCCGCGATGAAGCCATCGGACCATACCGCAAGCGCCGAGGTAACGGAACGCTGCGTCCCGTCGGAGGGAGTGTTCAGGACACCGTTGGCTGAGCTCCAGGCAGTCGTCGAACCGCCCCCATCCAGGTTCATCGCCTCAATGCAGCCGAGGTTGATCATGTAGGAGGCCAGTTCGGAGAGCGTCATGCCGACACCCGCCGACGTGCGACCGTCGATCGTTACCATCAGCAGTTGATTGGAACTGGTGAATCCCACAGCCGTCCGAGGGTTCTTGCTCGCGTAGGAGGAATCGAAGCCCTCGCCCGTCAGCGTCACATCGCTCGCCCCGGAGCTCACCAGGTTCGGCCCGCCACCCAGCGCATGATCGACGGCTGACCACGAATTTGTGGAAGCAACCCAGTCCACGTAGGGAGTGTAGCTGGAGGTGTTCTTCTTGAGTCCGAGCGTGGCGCGCGCCGGCTTGTACCCGGGGTTCGTGGCGCTCACGGCGCCGGAAATCTTGATCATCGAAAGGCTGGCGCACGAACCATCGAAAAATCCGCCGTTCACCGCCGCCAGTGCCTGGCTGCCGCTTGCCATCGAGGAAGTCGTGGCACAACCGCTGGAGGGCTTGATCGGCTGAATCCGCACGTTCGGATTATTCAAGTCCACCTGGATCACATTCACGGTCTGCTTGCCGCCATACAAGCTTGCATAAACTTGCTTCTTCCACACAACTCCAGGACCCAGCGTCGTATCGGTCCATTGGGCAAGGCCCACAGTGGAAATCAACGCGAACATGATGCTGGCAAGAGCTACGGACCGATGAACAAGACTCATCAGAGAGAACCTTCCTTCCTTTTCGGTATCGGAGGGAAGGTGCAAGAAGCGTGGCGGTTGTAACATCGCGCGTAAATCAAGCCATATCAATTACCAATGAAAAACAACACAACCCCCAAGGCCCACAACCAATGTTGTTTACGGTCTCGTGAATACGCGATAAAGGCGCGGCCAAACGTGTCTATGGGCCGTGATTCAGGCAAACAGGTTGTATGGGTTCGCCACGGGAACCTGAGCCGGGGAATCTCATTTCCTGTTCCTGGGTTAGATAGTGGTGCAGGGTGGTCTTCTGGACCACGGCGTTCCCCTCGGTGAGCCCAACCTGCTCCGTCTAGCTATGAGGCACTGCTTACAACGCGAAAGCCAGACTTTGACTCAAAGGACCAACTCACTAAGCCCAATGGACCTCAGGTACTCCCAGATCGGATCGTAGAAGCACGGCAGGCGGGTCGGGTCCTCGGGATCGCCGGGGGGGATGAACAGGACCATGCCTTGTCGCGCTCTGGTCAGAAGCACGCGGTAGGCATTCTTGAGGTACCGTTGACGATCCTCTTTATGAACGCGCTTCCAGCTATCGCCGGAGAAGTCAAAGAACTCCCATCGGCCTTTGGTGTATCGGAGGTCTGCATCCCAGGCCACGCAGGTCCAATCCAGCTCCAAGCCCTGGACCTGGAACTCGGTGGCCGCGTCTTCGAGGTAGTAGCTTGATCGGATATCTGCCCGGTCGTTCAGGAACCACAGGACGGGATTGATGGTTGCGCGAATGTCGATGGCGTGCGGCTTGAGCCTCAAGGCTTTCGATGAGGCAACGATTCCGTAGCGCTCAGTTCCGCGCGCCATCCGGCGGAGCCATTGCCTGGCTTGATCGAGGGACCGTGTGATGAAGATCGGATATTGGTTTCGCAGCTTTGTGAATTCTTCGATCGCGGTTTGCGACTCAACCGCCAGGATCGACTTGATTAGCGTCGCGAGATTTTCTGCCCGAAAAGACCGCATCGATGTGGCCAAGTGAAGACTGTCGTCGAAGTAGGTATTGGCGCGGGAGATGGCGCTCCCATGCACCCAGGCCGAACCGTACTCCGTATCGACCATGCGATCAGAAATGTAGACCTCCCAGTGGCTAAAGCGAGTTTCTAGCGGTTGGAGCCAGCCGTCGATGCCGGCCTCTCCCGTGTTGATCTCTTGGCCTCCCCCAACAAGGCAAACCACCAAACACCAATCAGGATGGCGATCGAGGTAGCCGAGGAGGAGTTCCGGCTCAGACTCTGTGAATCCACTCCGTTTTTTCTTCCGCAGCATAAAGTTGGCGGTTTGGGTCGCATTCCAGGCTCTCTGGGCCTCATCGAAGATGACCACGCGATCAGCAGGTGGGCGTACCACATCGATGAGAGATTCGTCCCGAAAATGGTGGACGTTTTGGATGAAGGATTTGACGCCTTCAGCGATGCGACCTTTGCGGACGCTCTCACCCTTTTCTTTGCGCTGTGCGAACTCGTCACGCGTCAGGGCTTCGCGCAACACTTCCACGAGGGGACCGTTTCCAGAAAGGAAGACGGCATGATCGCTCTCCTCGCGCTTCCGATTCGCGACATCCAGCCCAACCAGGGTCTTGCCAGCGCCTGGAACTCCCGTAACGAAGCAGATGATCTTCTTTCGCTCCGAGCGGGCTCGCTCGGCAAGTTGCTCGACTCTCCCCGAGGTCAGAGCGAGATTCATAGCGCCCGCATCGGACCGCGCGATGTCTTCAACAGAATGGTTGGAGTAGAGCGCGCGCGCGGCCTCAACGATTGTCGGGGTTGGTCGATAAGCGCCCTCCATCCAATCGTCGCTGGTGGCACCGGTAGATTCTGTGCGGAGAGAGTCCGAAATCATCCGAAGCATGGGCGGTAATCCTGCCCGGCCACAACGCATGGGCTCAAAGACTCCGTCAGCGCGAGACGGCGGCAACGCGAGGTCACTGCCCTCAACCTCGGTCGCACAAAGGATCGGAAAGATCGGGAGGTGGTGACTCGTTTCGTGAAAGTTCTTAAGGTCGAGCGCGTAGTCCCAAACTTGCAACAAGTCCTTGGAGTGAAACTCCCTCGCACCCACTTTGAACTCGATGAGCAGCAGCGCGGAGCGATGAAACACCAGCACGTCGATTCGTCGTCCCATACGGGGGATCGAGAACTCCCAAAAAATCGTGCCTCGCATGCCGCGGAGTGCCTCCGCCAGCAGGTCATATTGAATCATCCAGGCATCGCGCTGAGACGCTTCAACAGCGCGATTCGCATTCGAAAGAAGCCGTCCAAGTACGCGGTCGGGGCCACCGAGGAGAAAGTCCTCGATCCGGTCGTGATACCAAGCCCTGGAGAGGATGCCCGCCATCCTCTTGTCACCTCCCAAAATCTTCGTCGGTCAATTACGGGTAACAGGACTGCCCATAAGGACGGCGGGGACAAGACTAAGGTTGGCCACATTCCTCCCATGCTTTTCCCCCTTGCGTCCAAGCAAAGAAAAGGCGAACCACCACCATGCCGCTCGCCACGCTCACATCCTTTGCCATTCAGGGAATCGACGCCTTTCCGGTGCAGGTGGAGGTCGACGTGGTCGAGGTGAAGGAGCCCGCTGCGGCGACTTGGAACATCGTTGGGCTGGGTGACCTGGCCGTGCGCGAGGCCCGCGAGCGGGTCAAGGCGGCGCTCAAGAACTCGGCGCTGGCGCTTTCGCAAAGGCGCGTCGTCGTGAACCTGGCGCCCGCCGACGTGAAGAAGGAGGGCTCGCACCTGGACCTCCCGATGGCGCTCGCGGCGCTGATGGCGACCGGTCGCATCCGCAAGCCCGAGGGCCGCATTTCCGCCGCGGGCGAGCTGAGCCTCGAAGGGCGACTCCAGCCCCTCGCCGGAGCGCTGCCGCTAGCCATCGGCGCCCGCATGGATGGGGTCGAGACGATCCTCCTCCCGGAGCAGAACGCGGGCGAGGCGGCCCACGTGGAGGGCCTTCGCGTCATCCCCGTCGCGACGCTCCGCGACGCGGTGGCGTGGCTTTCCGGCGAGAAGGAAATCGCCCCCGCAGAGCCCGACCTGGAGGACGAAACCGTGCCCGGGACCCTCGAGGACCTGATCGACGTGAAGGGTCAGGAAGGCGCCAAGCGCGCGCTCGAAGTGGCTGCGGCGGGCGGACACAACATGCTCATGATCGGCCCGCCGGGCTCGGGCAAGACGATGCTCGCGCGGCGCATTCCCGGCATCCTGCCCCCCATGTCCTTTGCCGAGCGCATCGAGGCGTCGAAGATTCACAGCATCGCCGGCCAACTCAACGGGCGCACGGGACTGCTCCCGCACCGGCCCTTCCGCGCGCCGCACCACACCGCGTCGAGCGCCGCGCTGGTCGGCGGCGGTGCCAACCCGCGTCCGGGCGAGGTCTCGCTGGCGCACCACGGCGTCCTGTTCCTCGACGAATTGCCCGAGTTCACCCGCAACGCACTGGAGGTGCTGCGCCAGCCGCTCGAGGACGGCAAGGTGCTCATCAGCCGCGCGGCGATGTCGCTCGAATTCCCCGCCCGCTTCCTGCTGGTGGCCGCCATGAACCCCACGCCAAGCGGCTTCAACCCGGAGGTGGCCACCACGCGCGGCCTCAACAGCACGAACGAGGTGCAGCGCTACCTTTCCAAGATCAGCGGCCCGCTGCTGGATCGCATCGACATCCACATCGAATGTCCGGCGGTCAGCATGGAAGACCTGCGGAATCGCCACGCCAAGGAGGACAGCGCCACGGTCCGCGCCCGCGTCTGCGCCGCCCGCGAACGACAACTCGCCCGCTTCCGAGGCCGCCCCGGGATCTACTGCAACGCCCACATGAGCGCCCGCGAACTCAACGAGTTCTGCCACCTCACCCCCGCCGCCCAGGAAGTGCTCGACATGGCCATGAAACGCCTCGGCCTATCGGCCCGCGCCTACGACCGGCTGAGGAAACTCAGCCGCACCATCGCCGACCTCGCCGCCGCCCCCGAAATCGGCCCCGAACACGTCAGCGAAGCCGTGACGTATAGGAGCATGGATCGGTTGGGATGAGACTCGTGCGCAAGACCCACCCCGAGGCGCCAGAATCGTCAATGAATCGACACGAGAAAGGCGGGATGCGATGGAGACTCTGTGCAAGCTATGCCGGTCCAACGAGGCGACCCCTAAGAGCCATATCATCCCGGCATTTGTGACTCGATCGATCAAGAGGGCCTCACCAACTGGGTACTTGAGGAGTCCTTATTCGCCGAACGTCAGAGTGCAAGACGGCTATAGCATGCCACTGATGTGCGGCATCTGCGAGCAACGATTCTGTCGCGCGGAACGCTCCTTTGCCAACACGGTGTTCCACCCCTTTTGCCAAGACGATCACGACACCTTTGACTACGGGCCATGGCTTCACTACTTCATGACAAGTCTCTCATGGCGAACGCTTGTACTAGATATACCGACGATGGGTGAGGCAACGGTCGAACTGCAAGATATTGCCAGAAATGCGTGCGAGAGAGATCGGAAGTACTTGCTGGGCGATGAGGCCGCGGGCGATGACATTGAGCAACACTTGGTGCTCTTTGGTGGACCGCTGGCGGAGGTGCTGAAGACTGGCGAAGACCTGATAAGAACAGGTCCGCACGTTTCTCTGCGCTGCACTGCATCTGGGTACGTAACGTGGAGCAATTCGCTGGGGAGCCTCGCGGTGGTGCACAATCTTGCGGGTGTTTTTTGCGCACGTCTGATAGCAAGATCCCCTCACGAGGAGTGGGAGAACTCGGAAATACGTTCTAGCGGGGGAAAATTTGCACCGCCTCAAAGAATCAAGAGTTGGCTGGTGGACGTTGTGACTCAAGACCTAGCCGATGATATGCGGCGGCTCCGAGACTCAATCTCGGACGACCAGCGATCAGCAATCAACGCATCGGCCGCATCGAGACCGACTGCCGCTGCTCATAGGTTCCATCGAGCGGACGAACAGATCAAAAATGAACGGCGGAATTGATCTCAAGCATCTCGCGACTTTGCGAGGACCCCCGGTTTCTGCGCCACGTCACAATAGGCTCCCGCCTCCTCATCGTTAGGGCGACTGTAAGGGCGGGATTGCCATTGGCTTCAGCGGGCGTGGGCGTATGCTCGAAGTGGTCTCGACTGGTCGAGGGAGTCAGCTATGCGTAATGGGCACGACGACATGCCGCCTAAGTATGATTTGGAGTCCTTGGGAACTCCCCAGAAGGGGCGCTACTATGAGCGAGCCATGCGGCACGCGAAGCTGCGCGAATTGAGCCCCAGGCTTGCAGAACAGTTTCCCGATTCTGCCTCGGTGAATGCTGCCCTGGAGGAGTACCTTCGCATCAAACGCGAGAGCGCCTGATACGGTCCCGGCCCGAGAAAGGTTCAGGACATGAACGGACAGGGAGAAGAAACACCGAACCCCGAAATGAAAGACCACTACGATTTCTCCACCATGCGACGCGTGGATCGGAGACAGTTCTTCGACCGGCTGGCAGCGGAGGAAGCAGAGATGCTCCCCGAATACGACTTCGCTCGGCCAGACGTGGTGCGGGGAATGACCTACCAGCGTCTTCAGGAGTTCCGGCGCCGCCGACTCTTGGCGCCCGACATGGCAGAGCAGTTCCCCGACGACCGAAGCGTCGACGAGGCATTGCGGGAGTACCTTCGGATGAAGCACCAGAGTGCGTGACTACGGTCCGACCGCCTCAATCTCTCGCGTGGGCCTGGCAGCTCTCCAGTAAGTTGAGGCACCTCCCGCGTCTTTCAGCGGGAACAAGAGCACAGCGGGTACTGTCCATTTTTTGTGCGTGATCGTGGAGTACACGCGATCCCAGCCCGATTGGAATCCGATGCTTGCTGCTGTTTGCATCCGATATGGCCCGCCCGAGGTGGTGGCGTTGCGGGAAGTTGAGGTGCCCGAGCCCGGTCCGGGCGAGCTGCTGATCCGCGTGGTGACCACGACCGTTTCCAGTGCGGACTGGCGTATGCGCGCGCTCGCCATGCCGCGCGGCTTCGGTTTGATGGGACGCCTCGCGTTCGGCTGGAGCGGGCTGCGCCAGCCAATCCTTGGGTCGGAAGCGTATGGTCGTGTGGAGCGCGTGGGGCCCGGTGCGACGCGCTTCCGGGAGGGTGACATGGTGGTGGCCTTCTCCGGGATCAAGCTACGCAGCCATGCGGAGTTCGTGGTCACGCCGGAAAGCGGCATGGTTGTTCCGGCTCCGCCTCTGCTGGCTCCGGAGCAGGCGGGCGCGCTCTTCTTCGGCGGCACGACGGCACGGCACTTTCTGGTGCGCTGCGCCCGGCTTCAGCCCGGACAGGAGTTACTGGTGCTTGGGGCCTCGGGGGCTGTTGGGAGTGCCGCGGTGCAACTGGGACGGCACCTCGGCGCCCGCGTGACGGCCGTTTGTAGTGGGGCGAACGCCGCGCTGATGGAGGGTCTTGGCGCCGATGCGGTCGTTGACTATCAGAAGACGGATTTGGGCAGGTCGCCGGGCCGCTTCGATGCAATCCTCGACTGCGTCAATGCCACCCATTTTGCGGCAATTCGCGGACTCCTCAGGCCGAGCGGCGTCTATCTGATGGTGGCCGCGGATCTGCCGCAGATTCTGGCCAGCCTCCCGACCCGGCTGAAGTCACAAAAGGCGCTCGCTTCGGTCTCGCCCGAAACGAAAGAAGACGTCGAGTACCTGGCGTCCCTCGTTGCCGAAGGGAAGTACCGTCCGCTGGTCGACTCTGTCTATGCACTTAGTGAAATCGCACGCGCCCACGCGCGAGTGGAAACGGGTCGAAAACGCGGCAACGTAGTCATCCGGGTTTCGGGGTGAAGGGAGCCTGGACATTCGGTCCCGAGATGGGCAATGCAGGGACTGGCACCTTCCGCCTACATGTTGTGGAAATTGCCCGCCGTCCATGTTGCCAGCCCTTCCTCGTCCATGTGCAGCTTCGGAAGATTCTCAGGAGTCAGGTCCACGTCGCTGGCCAGGCCCTCCTGTCTGTAGCGGCAGACGACGTCCCAATTCGGGCCGATATCGTAGCTTTGTATGCCGCCGGGGCAGACGGGGGTCTTGCGCAGGTAAAGCTCCGGCCCGACCAGGCGCATGAGGACCGCGTCCTGGAAAACGGCCACATCGCCGCCGTCGAGATTATTGTCCAAAAGCCACTGATCCACAGCGCCTTCGATCTTCGCCTGGTTCTCCAGGCAGGCGTTACGACGCGACGTCTCGCGGGCCTTGAGGAAGCCGGGAACGGCGATGGCGATCAGGATGCCGATGATGGCAACCACGATCATGATTTCAACGAGTGTGAAGGCGTGGCGTCTCAAGTTCATGGGGGTCTCGCGTGAGGGTATGCCCTGAAAGATCAATCAGGAAAACCCTTAGGTCAAGCACTTTTTGAGGCCGTGACGCTCCGAATTGCTGAACTCTAACATCTGACTACTAACCGCTCACGGAGCTGCAGGCGGCCGCGACGACAAACAGGGCGATGGGGGTTCCGATGATGCCACCGATGATCGCCAGCAGCAGCCCGACCGGTGCGAGGGACTGGCGGTAGGCGGCGGCCACCACGGGGGCTGAGGCGGGACCGCCGATGTTGGCCATCGAGGCGCTGGCGGCGAGCACCATGGGGGCCCTCATGACGCGCATTCCGATCAGCAGGAACACCGCGTGGATCGCCACCCAGGTGACTCCGATCCCGAGGTACACCGGCACGCCGAGCACCGACCGGAGGTCCGCCTGGGCCCCATAAGTGGTCAGCAGCAGGTACAGGCCCGCATAGCCGATGCTGCTGGAGCCCGCATGGTCGAGGCGACGAGCCGGTGTCATGGCGAGCACCAGGCCTGCGACCGTCACCAACAGGATTCCCCAGCCGTAGCCGTTGATGAGGCCGCTCAGGGGGCTCGACTTGAAGAGCGAGTCGACCCAGCCGCCGCCGACCATGCAGAGTTGGCTCCCGGCCATCGCCAGACCCAGCATCCACGCCACGTCCGCCGTGCGGGGGCAACGCGCGTGGGCTTCGTGATCCTGCTCCAGCTTCACCGCGACCTGGTCGATGGTGCTGGTATCGACGCGGTTCCAGCGGTCGATCCGGTCCTGATAGGGGACCAGCGCGATCAGCAGCCCGAGCCACGTGTAGGCAACCACCGTGTCGACGATGATCAGCGGGGCGAGCAGGTCATTGGACAGGTTGAGCGATTCCTTCACCGCCGTCAGGTTGGCCGAGCCGCCAATCCACGACCCGGAGAGCGCCGCGATTCCCTTCCACGATTCGTCGGAAAGCTGACCGCCGAACAGCTTGCCGAAGATGGCAAACGAGACAATGGCGCCGACCACAATCCCCACGGTGGCGAAACCCATCATGCCCACGGCGCGCCAACCGAGACGGGTGATTGCCATCAGGTCGGTCTGCACCAGCAGCAGGATCAGCACCGCGGGAAGGATATAGCGGGTCATGAAGGGTGAGTAGAACGGGGACTCGTTGGGAAGAATGCCAGCGGTCGTGGCGAGCATCGGGAGAAAGTACATCCAGGCGAGCGGCGGCACGAAGTTGAAGACCGGCTTAAGGGGCTTGAGTTGGGCCAGCATGAACACGAACGCCACCACGGCGGACAGGAATGCAGCCACGTGGATCGGCTGCGTTAGCATCGGTTCGGACATGAGGCAATTCTCCCGGATTGATCCGTCGATGCTACATGCCCGAAAAGGTAGGGCAACCCCGCAAATGGCTCTCGTGGCCTCCGTTCGACTTGGAGGATCGGGGTCGCCGGCCAAGCCAGCAACAATTTGCGATAGATTACATACAAAAATAGGAGGATTGGAATTGCGCCCGTTTGGAATAAATCCCACAGACAGCCGGACCGGGTGAAAGCTCGGTATCTCATTCGCATCCGGGGTTTAAATCATGTTTTCCCAGCGTTCTTCTCGCACACTGCTTACGTATCGCTCGCAATCCTTAACACTCGCACTGTTCTGTCTCGCCCTGGCCGAGGGGGCCAGCGCCCAGCAGTGGCAGAGCTTTTCCTCAGCCACCTCATTCGCCGTGAGCGTCGCGCCCACCGACCTGATCCCGGGCGACTTTAACGGCGACGGAATCACGGATCTGGCCGTCGCCAACGCCGGCGCGAACAGTGTGTCCATCCTGATTGGAAATGAGGACGCCGGGGATCCCGGTTCGGGCGATGGGACATTCGCCGCGCCGGTAAACTATGCGGTCGAAGATTGGCCGACCACGATCACCAAGGGGGACTTCAATGGTGATGGCGTTACGGACTTGGCCGTGTCGAACGCGGATGCGAACACCATCTCGGTGCTGCTGGGGAATGAAGATGCGGGCAATCCCGGCTTCGGCGACGGTACTTTCGCCACACACGCTCCCTTCGCCTCAGGCAACTTGCCTCAGGGCATCGCGACAGGTGACTTCAACGGCGACGGCATCGCCGACCTCGTCGTTGCGAATGGGACCGCCCATACCATCTCCGTCTTGCTAGGGAACGAGGACGTCGGCAACGCGGGATTTGGCGATGGCACCTTTGCGACCCCGGTCGCCTATGGCGTGGGGACTTCGCCCATCGGGGTGAGCACCGCGGATTTCAACGGAGATGGCATCGCCGATCTGGTCAGTGCCAACCTGAACGCCAGCACCGTCTCGGTGCTGCTGGGGAACGAGGACGTCGGCAACCCGGGCTTCGGCGACGGAACCTTCGCCAGTCAAGTCACCTACGCGGTCGGTAGTGGGCCACGAAGTGTGACGACGGGGGACTTCAACGGCGACAGCATCGTCGATATCGCCGTCACGAGTTCGAGCGTGGCCAGCGTCTCGGTGCTGCTTGGGAATGAAGACGCGGGCAACCCGGGGTTCGGCGATGGAACTTTCGCGGCCCACACGACCTACACGGTTGGTACCGACCCGACCTGGATCATCGCGGCGGATTTCAACGGCGACGGTATCACGGATCTTGCGACTGCAAACTTCCTCAGCGACAACATCTCGGTACTGGTGGGGAACGAGGATGCGGGCAGCCCGGGCCTCGGTGACGGGACTTTTGCATCCCACGTCACCTACTCCTCGGGCAGCGCGCCGAGCAGTGTGACGACCGGGGACTTTGACGGCGACGGCATCAATGACCTCGCGGTCGTGAATCAGTTCGGGAACCAAGCCTCGGTCCTGCTCAATCTGGGTTTCAACGATATAACCGCGCCGACCAGCGCGGCAACAGGTCCAACCGGAACCTTGTCGCAGGCGTCCTCCATCATCCCGGTGGCCTTCACCTCCAGCGACAATCATCTCGGTGCCACCGGCGTTGCCAGCGTGGAGCTCTTCTATCAGCACGACGGCGGTGGCTTCGTTAGCTTCGGTACGTTCTCCAGCTCGCCCATCAACTTCGATACCTCGGGTACTGGCGGCGATGGGGCTTACGATTTTTACACCGTAGCCACGGACGGTGCCAGCAACGCGGAGATCAAGACCCCGGCCGCGGAGACCTCGGTGAGTTTCACCAACACGACCACGGGGGTCGCCGACTGGTCGCTGCTGGATCAGTAGGCAAACCCGAGCTGCGAGTTATTTCCGGGGGCCTTCTCTGTGTCGGAGAGGGCCCCCTCTTTTTTCTGTCCGCGGAAATCCTCAATGTGGGCCCGGCCGAGGCGGCCTGCTCTTGCACCTCAGGCCGTCTTGGGACACACAAGGCGCGTCAGGAATTGCTCCGAAAGGGTTGTCCAATGCCGCATCGTATCAAGGTCGTCATGAAGGAATCCGCGCGGGAGGCTGCCGTCGAGGCGGCACGGCTGATCGCCGCCGTGGTGCGGTCGAAGAGCCGTCCCGTGCTCGGTCTTGCGACGGGCGGCACGCCGGAGCTGACCTATGCGGAGCTGGCCCGGATGCACCGTGAGGAGGCGCTGAGCTTTGCCGCGGTGCGGACCTTCAACCTGGACGAGTACGCGGGCCTGGGGCCGGATCATGCGCAGTCCTATCGGCAATTCATGCAGCGCCACCTCTTCGCGCATGTGGACGTGCGACCCTGGAACACGCGCGTGCTGGACGGGCTGGCGTCGAGCGTCCCGGCGGAATGCGAAGCCTTCGAGCGCCAGATCGTGGCAGCGGGAGGCGTGGACCTGTGGCTGCTGGGGATCGGTGGCAACGGGCACATCGCCTTCAACGAGCCCGGGAGCACCGTGGATAGCCGGACGCGCCTGGTGACTCTGACGCCCGAGACCATAGCCGCCAACAGCGATGGGCGCTTCTTCAGCGATCCCGCCGAGGTTCCGCGCTGCGCGCTGACCGCGGGCATCGCCACGATTCGCGAGGCACGCTCCATCGTGCTGCTGGCGACAGGGCGCAAGAAGGCGGAGGCGGTCCGCCAGTCGCTGCACGGCCTCTTCTCGGAACGCTGCCCTGCCAGCCTTCTGCAGGATCACCCGGACTGCACGTTCGTGCTGGACTCGGAAGCGGCCTCGCTTCTCGGCAAGGCATGACGATGGCCAGCGAATCCTCCCGGTTTGCGGACAAGTTCCTCCAGCGGCTCCGGCGCATCGACCCGGACCAGATCGAGGGCTTCATCGCCCAGATGCTGCGGGAAAAGGGGCTCGTGGAGGAGGTGCTGGAGCACATCGAGGAAGGAACCGTGCTCTGCGACCGGCAGGGGCGTGTGGTCACCATCAATCGGGTGGCCGCCCAGATTCTCTCGGTCCGCCGAACCGATGCCGTGGGCAAGGCGCTCCGCAAGGTCGTGCGCAATGAGGCGTTCGCCCAGCTCGTCCACGAGTACGAGGAGAACCTGGAGGCGATCCGCGACCGGGAGGTCACGCTGCTGGCTCCGCGGCAGCGTACCTTCGCCATCAGCGCGGTCCCGCTGGAGGTGGAGGAGGGTTTCTCTCATCACACGCTCTGGCTGTTCCGCGACCGGACCGAGCACGACCGCCGCGCCGAGGAGCGGCAGCAGATCGGGCGCATGGAGGCACTGGCGGCGCTGACCGCCGGCGTGGCGCACGAGGTCAAGAACCCGCTCAATTCGCTCAACATCCACGCCCAGATCATCCGCACGAACGCCGAGCGCCTGAAGTCCGGCGGCGACCCGGAAAAGCCGCTGGAGACCATTGTCCGCTCGACCCATGTGCTTCAGGAGGAGATCCAGCGCCTGGCGGGAATCGTGGACGCCTTCACGCGGGCCGTGAAGCCCGTCAACCCGCGCCAGCGCCCCGAGGACATCAACCGCGTGCTGCAATCGCTGGCGGAGCTGATGGGGCCTGCGTGCAGCGAACGTGGCATCGACCTGGTGCTGCAACTCGACAGCGAGATTCCCCGCTTTCCCTTCGATTCGGACCAGATTCAGCAGGCAGTCCTCAACGTGCTCAAGAATGCGATGGAGTCCATCGATCATGGCGAGGGAGAGATCGCCGTGCGGTCGTTGCTCAAGTCCGATCACGTCCTGATCGAGGTGGAGGACAACGGCTGCGGCATCGCCGAAGCAGATCGGCTGCGGATTTTCGAGCCCTATCACACGACGAAGTTCGACGGGACGGGGCTGGGCCTGATGGTGGTCTACCGGATCGTCCGCGCCCACCGCGGCGCCGTGGGGCTACGCAGCGAGGTCGGCAAGGGCACCTGCTTCTCCATCGCCCTCCCGCTCGACGAGCGCCCGGTGCGGCTGCTCGGCGCCGAGGTTGCGCCACGGGCCATCGAGGGGTAGTGGTGGCGCAAATCGGCAAAGTGTAAACCTCACCACGGAGAAGCAGAGACACGGAGAAAAGCGGGCAATTTGCCGACAATGGGGGCCAATCAGGCGAGCAGAGACTCGTCCTTGGGGAATGAAAAAGTGGGCCATGCAAACGAGGGGGCTCCGAGAGGCCTTAGAGGAATTTCTGACGTTGCTTTCTTTATGCTTTCCTTCGTGTCTCCGTGCCTCCGTGGTAAACTTCTTGGGGGCAGTCCCGCACATTGGCGGATCGCGACCGGATAATGCGGTGGTAGAGAGCCACACCTTTTTCCCTTCACACCTGCGCCGGAGGCGCGGTTTCCTGTGGTCAATCCCGTCAAGGCATCTCACCAACCGATGAAGAAGCGCTCGCTGCATCAGGTGATGAAAAAGGAAATCGAGGCGGCGGCAGAACTCTTCACCAGCCTGTGGTCCGGCTATGAGGAACCGCTCAACACCGTTTCCCCCCATCGCCAGCGCACCAGCGTGAACAAGCTGGCGGGCTTTGCGCAGTTCCTTGGCATGGCGACGGAGAAGGGGAATCCCGCGGCAACTCCCTTTCGCACGGTCAAGGCGTGGCAGAAAAAGGTCGGCGTGTTGCGCGACGCGGACGTGATGCGCGAGTGGGTCGAGCGTTGTCGTGTGTTGGCCGGTCCCGAATCGGACGCAGCGGCAAAGGCCCTGGTGGGGACCCTGCTAGAACGGCGTGCGCGGCAGCTTGAGACCGTTCGTGTCGATGCGCGGGGACTCCCGGGTGCGGAGACGCGCATCGCCCTCCAGATGCTGCTGGGGGATTTTGGACGCGCCCTGTCTGTGCTGAAGGCTCAGGAGGAAGGCTTCGATTTCCGCGGTCCGCTTGCGTCGGTTGCCACCCCGTGGAGTGACGCGTTGACCATCCTGCGCGCCAATCAGGATGATGTGCTCCTGCATGCCTTCCGTGTGAAGAACAAGCGGCTGCGCTTCGTGTTGGAACTACTCGGGACGACCGCTGACGAAGACGCACAGGGCGAGCGCATTCGCGAGTGCGCCAAAGTCGCAGCGGCCACGCATACGGCGCTCGGGAATCTGTCGGATCTGCACGTGTTGCGAAGCACGCTGCGGCTTGAGCGCGCGCGCTGGGGTGAGCAGGGCGTTGGGTTGGAGCAGTCGGCCGCCGCGTTGGAGTCGGCGCGCGCACGGCTTGAGTGCGAGAACTTTGCCGCCTGGTACGAGTGCTGGCCACGCATCGCCGACCCGGCATTCCTCGGCGCGATCTTTAATCCTCCCGCGGAGTCCCGGTGACGCCCATGCGCATCTCGGTCATCATCGTCTCGCTCAATGGTCGCCAGCGCATTGCCATGCCCCTGGACGCGCTGCGGCGCTGCGATCCGGCCCCATTCGAGACGATCGTGGTGGACAATGGGAGCAACGATGGGCTCTCCCAGTTTGTCGCCAAGGAATACCCGTGGGTGAAGCTGGTGCGCGCACCGCAGAACCTCGGCTTCGCAGGCGGGAACAATCTGGGGATCGTGAACGCCGAGGGGGACGCGGTCCTGCTGCTGAACGATGACACGGATCCAGAGCCGGGCTGGCTGGCGCCGCTGGCACGGGCCTTCGAGAACGATCCGCGGCTTGGCGTGGCCGGTTGCCAGTTGCTCTACCCCGGCACCGGCTTGGTGCAGCACATGGGTGGGGTGGTTCACGCGAACGGATTGACGGACCATGAGGGCTGGGGCCAGCAGCGCATCGAAGGGGACGCGGTCGTGGAGGCGGGTGATTATGTGACGGGCGCCGCGATGGCGATTCGGCGGGAAGTCATTCGCTCCATCGGCCTGCTCGACCCGGGTTTTTGGCCGATTTACTTCGAGGAAACGGACTTTTGCGCTCGCGCCCGGCGCCGCGGCTGGAAGCTGGCCGTGGTGACGGACAGCCGCGTGGTTCACCACGAAAGCCAATCGCAGGACGGACGCATGAGCGCGCGCTTCCTCCGCACCTATCACCGGAATCGGCTGCGTTTCCTCATCAAGAACCGACGCTGGCACGAGTGGCCCCGCGTGCTCCGCGCGGAGGCCCGCTGGATCATGACGGGCGCGCGCTGGGACCAGTTCCTTCCCTGCGTCATGGCCTACGCATGGGCGCCGTTCCATGCGCTGGATGTGCTATCCATGCCGAGGCGCTATCGATGAGCCGCCTGCTGGTGCTGGGCACCGGGCCGCTGCTGGAGGAAGGCACCACCGTGATGAGCGGCCAGTGCCTCCGTACTTGGCACTTCTGCCGCCCCCTGATCGAGGCAGGGCACCGCGTGCGCCTGCTCACCGTCCCGATTCCCGGCGCCACCGATGAGGACGCCACCAACCCGCTTGTCGATGCGTCCTACGAGGGCTTCGACTACGGGCGCCTCTTGACGAACAATCAGGACCGCATCCTGCCGGTTCTCGAACAGACGATCCGCGACTTTGGTCCGGAAGCCCTGGTGGGGGTAAACCAGTGGCCATCGTGGCTACTGGCGAAGCTGAATGCCAAGCTCCCACTCTGGGCGGACCTGAACGGCTGGACGTTGGCCGAGGGGCTCGTGCGCGCGGCCTCCATCGGGAGCGATGACGACTATCCGCATTTCTGGCGCATGGAATCGCTGGTCGCACTGCGCGCTGACTACTTCTCGACCGTGTCCGAGCGCCAGGCCTGGGCCCTGGAAGGTGAGCTGGCGCTACTCGGTCGACTCGACCGGACCAACGCGCCGCAGTCGCTGGCCGCGGTGGTCCCGAACGCTGTCTATCCTGTCTATACAACGCTGCCGCGAAACCCCGGCGTGCCCGGGTTCCTGTCTGATCGCATTCCTTCCGACGCGGCGATCATCCTGTGGTCGGGCGGGTTCAATTCCTGGACCAATATCGACCTGCTGGTGGAGGGACTGCGACTCGCTTTCGAGCGAAATCCCAAGCTCCATTTCGTAGCGACGGGCGGTCCGGTTATCGGGCACGACGAGGCGCCCTGGCGTCGCTATGAGCAGTTGGCCGCGGAGCGACTTCCCGCGGGGCGTTGCCATGCGCTCGGGTGGGTCGATTTCCCGCAGGTGCTGGAACTGCATGTGTGCGCCACGGTGGGGCTAAACGTGGACGGCGAGAACATCGAGACGCGCTTCGGCGCGCGCAATCGACTCACCAACATGCTGGGCGCGGGGGTTCCGGTGGTGACGACACGCGGAACGGAGATTGCCGACTGGATCGCTCGCGGCGGGCACGGGGTCGTCGTGCCGCTCGGTGATGCAAAGGCCCTGGGCGAAGCGCTCGCGGACTCGGCTGCCAACCGCGATCAATGGGCAGAGCGGGCTCGACGCGCGCGTCAAGCCGCCTGCGATGAGTTTTCTGCGGCACGGACCCTGGCCCGGTTCCTGGATTGGGCCGCATCGCCCCGCCATGCGCCGCAGTCCGATGCGGCTCCGGTGCGGCGCATTCGAGAATGGATGGGGGCACAGGCGGCAAACCCGTTGCCATTCCCACCGCCACCGCCCGACACTCTTCGCCGCAAAGTAGCTCGCCGACTGCGTCGGCTGCTCGGCTGATCCACCGTCAATGGGAGTCCACCGCGTGATTCGTCCAACCTGCCTGCTGGCGACCGTGCTCGTTTCCTCCACGCTGCTTGCCGCACCTCCGGGCATCGATCAGGCCGACTGGCGCGGGAGTGACAAGCCCATGCTCACCGCCGGAGATCGTGTCTATACAGAGCAGGACACGCTCCTGTATGCGCTTCTGACCGAGTCCTTTGACCCGGCTGGCCTGCGGGTCTGGGAGACGCAGACTCCCGAGCGCAAGGAGGCGATCCGCAATCTGCTGACGGCCCAGGTCCAGACCGACTGGCTGGCGGATCGTCGCGCGGCACTTCCCCCGGGCGAGGGACGATTTGACAGCTTGGCCGCCCGCATCATTGCCGCCCCCGCGGCGCGTTGGATGTGGGCCGACACAACCGTCCGCCAGTCGGTCACCATCTTTCCCGAGGATCTGATCCGGGCCTACCAGGCCCGTCCCGAGGAGTTCGTGAATCCCGGGTCGGTGACCGTGCGCCGCCTCCGCGTGCCTTTCCCCGCATCGCTCACCATCGAGACACAGAACGAAACACGCCGTGAGGTGGAACGACTGAAGGAGGAGGCCGAGCGATTGGGTGGCCTCGGTCTGATCCTCCGCAACCGACCGGAACTGCTGCTGGATCCGCCGGGCAGCACCGTTGAGTTGAACCGCAACGCCAAGGACATTGACCCGCAACTCATGGACGCGGCCTTCGCGCTGGGGATCAACCAGATCAGCCAGCCCATCCGCACCACAGGTGGATACCTGCTGATCGAGGTGGTCGACCGCACCGACCCAGAACCGGTCGCGCTGGAGACAGTGCGCACGCAATTGGACGAGTCGCTGCGGCGCCGCTTCCTCCCACAGCAGTTCGACTACCTGATCGGACGTCGCACCGCCGACTCGTACCCATCCAACAACTCAAACCTGTATCAGTTCATGCCGCCGGAGACAGACATCCTGCGGGTGCGCAACTTTGCCGTCACCAAGGAGGAGTTCATCCGCTTGTACTCCGATCGCCTGGTGCATGCAAGCGCCGGAAATCGTATCTTTATCAACGAGCGCGCGAACTCGATCCTGACAAACGAGGTCGTCACGCAGGAGTTGGAGAAGTCGGGTCTCATCTTCGACGACTTCTACGAGAGGGCCCTTGCGATGGCACGGCGGATTCATGACGCCCGCGAGTATACGCGCCTGACTCAGGTGGGAATGGCACCGACTCAGGACGAAGTGGCGCGCTACCTGGATGACAATCTTGAGAGCCTGACCCCTGGTGTTGCCCGCACGGTATGGCGTCTGGACGTGTTCCTCCGCAATCCCGGCAACATGTCGCAGGGCGAGCGCGACGCGATGCAGATTCTCATGCGCACCTACGCGGCCTCGATGATCGAGGATGCGTTGCGCCAACTCGATGAGCGTCGCCAGCTGGCCTCCAATCGCGGCATCCTTGAGCCCGACAAGGTGGTGAACAATCTGGCACAGCCCGACGACCTGCGCGTGCGAACACGGTTCGTCAAGATGGGACCAGTGACCCGCCAGGACGCGCTGCAAACGACGGGCCTCGGCTTCGAGGCCTTGTCCCTCGGCAAATTCACCGCGCCCCAGAGCTTTGAGGAAAACACCGTTTCCAGCTATTTCGTCAGCGAGGAAAACACCACGCCGACACCGGCGCGTCAGGTGCTCCTGGAAGCAGCGAGAAGCGCCCTCGTGTCGAGCCGCTCCGTGGAGGGAGCGACCGCGTATGTGGAGACCCTCCGTTCGGAAGGACGACTGACTTTCGACCCGGGATTGATGCCCTGAGCAATCTTACTCGGGGATGCTCGGTGTCACCACCTGGGCCAGTTCGTCCTTGATCGCGTTGAGCCTCGCCGCCCCTTGGATCTTGTTCGTCTCCAGGTCGGTGACGTAGAACACGTCCACCACCTGATAGCTCTCGGTGGCGATGAACGCGAGGTCGACGTTCACCCCTTGGCGATCCAGCACACCAGCCACGTCGGACAGTAACCCAGGGCGGTCGGGCGCGGAGATTTCGATCACCGTGTGCGTGGGAGACATCTCGTTGTTGATGTCGACGCGCGGCGGCCTCAGGTTCATGCGCTCGCTGGTCATCGGCACAGGAGTGCGGTCGATGCGCTTCACCCACTCCGGCTGCTGGCCGGTCCGCAGTACCTTGTCTATACGCTCGCAGAGCCGGTCGAGCACCGAGACCACGTCGGTGCGAATCGCGGGAGGAACCTCGACCTGGAAGATGTCGACGGCCTCGCCGGACGCGGCTGTATAGATCTGCGCCGAGAGGATGTTGATGCGCTTGGACGCGAGGGCACCGCAAAGGGTGCTGAAGAGCCCCGGTGCAGCCCGGGCCAGGAAGGTGATCTCGACGTAGTTGGAGTCCTCGTAGCTGTCGACACGGAAGACCACGTGGCGGGCATCGCTGAGTCGGTGCGCGAGGAGGTAGTGGCGGGCAGCGTCGATCGGTGAAACGGAACGCAGGTAACGATCGGGCATGTCGCTCAGGAAGTGCTCCAACTCGCCGCGCTCGAGCGTCATGGCGGGTTCCATCTCCGTGACGCGCGTCCAGATTTCGTCGTGGACGGGCTGGGTCTGGATCATAGGGCCGCGCTCACGCTTGATGCCGCGCAGTTCGTCGAGTGTGCGATCAAACAGGAGGGCCAGCAGCTTGCCGCGCCACTCGTTCCAGGACTCGCCGGAAACGCCGCGAATGTCGCAGACGGTGTGGACATAGAGCATCTTGAGATTCTCCGGGTCGCCGACGGTCTCGGCTAATTCGCGCGCCAAACTCGGATCGTCTATATCGCGCCGGAGGGCCATGTGGCTCATCTTCTGGTGGTTCGCCACGAGGTTGCGGAGCAGTTCCTGCTCGATGGGACGGAAGTTGAGCCGCTCGGCCAGGCGCTGGATCGCGTGCCGACCGCGGATGACGTGGCCGCGCCCCTCGCCCTTGCCGACATCGTGAATCAGGAGCGAAAGATTCAGCAGGTCGGGGCGAAGAATCTCGCGCGCCACGGCAGCAGCGTGCTGTGTGAAGGCGGGTGCGGTCCGCGACATCAGTTCCTCGCACTCGCCCACGCATCGGATCAGGTGCTCGTCCACGGTGAACTGGTGATAGTGGTCGATGCGCGGGAGGTTTCTGACGGGACCAAACTCGGGGAAGTACGCCACGAGCAATCCACAGCGGTGCATCGCGCGAAGGGTCTCGCTGATGCGCCCCTTGGTACTGCTGAGAACACCGAGAAAGAACGTGCGGGCCTCACGCGACTTGCGGTAGGCGTCGGTCGCTTGGTGGAGGTGGGGCACGACCAGACGCAGCGTCTCCTCAGTAGGTTCGAGTCCTTCCTGCGCCGCGTGATAGAACAGGCGCATCTGCCAGAACGGATCCTGAACCGCCTCGTCGACGTGGTGCTCGTCGATCCAGATCTGCGTCGCCGAGCGCATGAAATCGCGGTCAAGCCGTTTGCTGACCGACTCTTCCTTGTACTCCTGGGTACCAGGGGTGGCCTCGAGGGTGTATTGGAGCAGCCGACGACAGATGCGATCGACCACAAGCGCATGATCGTAGAAGCTGCGCATCAGATGTTCCTCGGGCAGGGCCGCTTCCGTGGCGTCGAACTTCATGGCGCGCGAGACCGCCACTTGCCGCTCAAGCGTAAGAACGTCGACACGACGATTCTGAGCGATATGGAGTGTGTTGCGCGCTTCCAGCAGGAAGGACCACGCCTCCAGAAGCCGTTGCTGTTCGCTCTCGGAGATAAGCCCGTTGCGCTGGAGGATCTCGAAGTCGGTGGAACCGTACTGCGCAAAGCTCATCCACATGATCTGATGGACGTCGCGCAACCCGCCGCGGGCGTTCTTGAGGTCCGGCTCCAGCAGGAAGAGTGTGTTGCCGGACTTGCCGTGGCGCTGGCGCATCTCCTCGCGCAGCGCACCGATGAACCACGGGATGTGATGCTTGTGCAGGCGGCTGTAGACGCGCTCCTGCAATTCCAGGGTCAGGTCCTTGTCGCCCCAAAGGTGTCGCGTCTCAACGAAGGCCGTCGACTTTTCCAGGTCGTCGCCCAGCGCTCCGAGGCACTCCTCGATGGAATGGACAAAGTAGCCCAGATCGACGCGCAGGTCCCACAGCGGGTAGAGCACCGCCTTGATGAACGCTTCCTGCTCGGTCGTTGTGGCGCGCTTCGTGATGACGCAGAAATCGATGTCGGAGTAGAGGACCAACTCGCGCCGCCCGAAACCGCCGGTCGCAACGATGGCCAGGGAATCCCGCATGTGTTCGGCGTTCAGCTGCCGGGCGATGGCGTCGACGTGGGTGACCAGCAGGGCCTCGACGCGCTCCGAATAGAGGCGGGCGATCTCGAGGGCGGGGCGCTGATAGAGTTCCTGCCGGACGACGTCCCGGGCTTTGGCGAGTTCTTCCTTCAGCTTGGCCAGATGAGCCGGGTTCGACTCGGGAATGGCGGTCGGGATCTGCGACATGCGGGATGAATCTCCGGTGATACGACGGTCCACCTTTATCTGCGAGGCGAGGTGGCGGGTCAATGGCAGGTCGGACGGGATTGACGTCGCGTGTCCCGGTTCCCTTATCTTCACTGATGTCAAAAGCGCCGCCCTGACATAGCCCCGAGAGGTAGTACCTCCATGTCCATCGTCACAAAAAGCCTGCAAGTCCTCGGCACCTACCGCATGGCGAACCTGCTTGGTTTCAACGGCATGTTCGCAACGTTTCAGGTTGTTGAGACCAACTCCCAGGCACCCGGCGCGCTGGTGGTTGTCCACAAGAGCAACATCGTGGATCCCGCGGCCTGGGCCGCCACGCAACGTGACACGGCCGCCATCGCAGGCGCCATCATCAACCGAGTCTGTCCTGTGGGCGGCTGCGGTGAAGAGGCCGCCCACTACTTCTCGATTTATAGCTGGCTCGGCGGTCAGCACCTGGGCCTTCAGGTGCGCGATAGTGGCCTGCCCGAACCGGCCCAATCCTTTGAGATCATTGCCCAGGTGGCAGAGGGACTGGGCGGCCTCCACCGCAAGGGTGTCGTCCACCGCATCGTCAGCCCGGCCTCGATCTTCATCGACCAGACGGGGAACGTGCAGTTGCTCCATGCGGGCTGGGGGAGGTTGGTCCTTGGCTCGCGCGATGGGTTGGTGAACCCGGCGTGGGGATGCATCGCGCCGTTTGTGTCGCCCGAATTGGCCGCCGGTCGCGATGTGGATGAGGCGGGCGATGTGTACGCGCTCGGAGCCAACCTCTACTTCCTCCTGACGGGGGAGCCCCCCCACTGGGACGACGACCCGGCTCGACTGCTGGAAACCATCGCGGCGGGCAAACTTGACCTCAGCCGCCTGCCGGGATCGCTGCCTCCGCAGGCACGCGAGGTTCTGGAGGAAATGCTGTCGACGAATCCGGACGACCGACCGGTCAATCTCCCGGCCCTGAGCGACCGACTCCAGTCCATCGCCCGCAAGTTGAACGCCCTGAACCAGACCGAGCCTCCTCGTACGGAGCCGTCGTCTCAGGAAGCGGCGGCGGCGGGCGCCGCTGCATCGTCCGGTGCAGTACGACGCCCGAACCTGCCCCAGCCGGTCGCCGCTCCCGAGGCCCCCTCACGTCGCCAGTCGCTTCCCTCGATGGCGGAAATCGCCGCCATCACACCCGACGATGCGAAGCCTTCGCCGAAGAAGGCAAACCGTCAGGTGCTGATCATGGCCGGAGCCGGGACTGTCCTTCTCGCCGGTGCCGGTATCTTCGCGGCGTACATCCTCTTTGGCATGATGGGCTCAAAGGAGGAATCGGCCCCCGCTCCCAATTCCCAGCCGAAGGTGACCGTAACGACTCCCGCCGCCAACGACGCGAAGTCGGTTTCAGAGTACGACGCCGCCAGCGAGAAGCTTCGTGGACTCGCGCTGCTTGCCATCGGCTTCAATCGCACAAACGGCGAATGGCCTACCAATGCGGAGGCTCTGGTTCCCCTCGGCGCCACAGAAGCCGATCTGACTGATCCCTGGGGCAGCCTCATCGACGTGCGAGGCTCGTTCGTTGTCTCTGCGGGGAAGAACAAGAAATGGGACGATGCCGACGACATTTGGTGGGACGCAGAGAAGAATCTGCGCGGAGGCTTCCATCCGCTCAATGCCAAGCCCTGATCGCTCCTGATGAAGACAACAGAAAGCCCCCCGAGCGCTCGGGGGGCTTTCTGCGTCAAAAGGCTAACTGCTGAGCGTCAGAAGCTGTACCAATCGCGAACTTCGGTCTTCGTGATGACAGCGGTTGCGGGGCCGTGGCGCTTCGCGGCACCGGAGAGATCGATATCAACGAGGAAGTAGGATCGGCTGTCCTCATCGGCGCCGAGGGAAGCCGGATCGACGAAGGAGTAGCTTGCTCCACCGCCACCGAGTGCTTCCGCCGGGATGAGCGTGGCATTGATCTTCTCGCCCACCGTGAAGCCGCCCGAGCCGTTCGGGACAGCGCGATAGACGTTGAAGCCCGCGTTGTTGGTTTCCTCGACAGTGGCCCACGAGACGATCACCTGCTGACCGGCAACTGAGGCGGAGAAATCGCCGAGCGTGACTGCCAGCACCGAGGCGAGGGCAGGACCACCAGGATCGCGAATAACGCCGTCGGGGGAAGTCAGGTCGCTGTCGCCTTCTTCGCCATCCTTGAACTTGAGGAGGAAGTGCTGACGTGTGGTGGCGCGGTCCACGAAGAAACCACCGTTGCTGGTCGGGCTGGTGGCCTGGAAGGGGAACAGGGTCGACTCACCGGGATTGAACGCGCGGGGTCCCCACTTGAACCAGTCGTAGATACCAGCCGGCAGCGCGTTGGCCAGATAGACATCAACGCTGACCTGGCTGTCCGGGGTGAAATCGATGACGGAGAAGTCGAACCATCCGAGGGGAGCAGCCGCCAGTTCATCGGGGGTCATGATGCCCTCGGACGGGTCGGTTACCAAAGTCATTTCGCTGAAGGTGCCGCTGGATGTGCGGAAGGACAGGTAGCTGTCGTCTGCGCCCCGCAGAGAGACAACCTTGGCGTCCAGGTAATCAAATTGGTTGTCGCCATCGCCGTCACCGTTCGGGAGGCTCGAGGATCCGTTGGAGGGAACGCTCTTTTCTGCGAAGTCGAGGACTCCGTCACCGTCGAGATCGCCGGCCTCCTTCGCCCCGTAATCGGCAACGTCACCAACGACACGGGGGGAGCGGGAGTCGTTGACGATGTCGTACACCAAGTCGCTGTCGGAGAAGGTTGTTGCTGCGTTCCATGCCTGCGAGTCGGGGATCGGCTCGAAGACCTTGAAATAGGAACCATTAGGTACGCTGGGAGCAAAGTAGAGCGCCACGCTCGTGTCGAGGAAGCTGGTGATGTTGCCGCCGGTTCCCGGCCCGGGGGCGATGCTGCTGCCGCTGACGTCGCAGATGAGATTGTTGAATCCGGTGTAGTCCTGGACGCTTCCGCTGACATCGGGGCCCGCGGAACCGGCGGTGTTGCCACCAATCAAGTTATTGGCGAGGTCAGTGGACGAACCCGCGTGGATGCCGCCACCGCGATTGTCAGCACTGTTGCTGAAGATCGTATTGTGGACCAGTTCAGCGCCGCTGGTGGGAGCGGAGAAGATAGCTCCGCCGTCACCCGCCCGATTATCCTGGAAGAAGGAGTTGTAGACCTTCGTGCGGTCTCCCTGCAGGGAAACGGCACCGCCACTCAGGGTGCTCAGACTGGTGCCGTTCTGTCGGAAGATGCATGCCACAATGGCGCCGTCCAGCGACGAGTCGAGGATGGCTCCGCCGTCGGCTCCGGGGGCGTCATTGCCGAAGAAAACGGAGCCCTGAACGCGCCACGAGGTGGCATAACTCACAATGGCACCACCGCCGGATTGCGCGGCGTTGGAGATGAAGCTGCAATGGTCCTTGATGACCAAGTCGGCGGACGAGTTGAGGGCGATGGCTCCGCCACCACCGGCAGCGTGGTTCGTGCTGAAGGTGGTCCGCGTTACTTCGCCGTCACCATCATGGTGAATGGCGCCGCCAAACCCACCGGTGAGGTTACTTTCGAAGGTGGAGTTGGCGATCGTCAGCGTGCCGCCGCCTTGGTAGATCCCGCCACCGCTTCCGCTGGCGGCCTCGTTGCCGGAAAAGGTGCTGTTGCTGATGGTCAGTTTGCCCGAGCCAGCGAAGATGCCACCGCCGTTCTGGTCGCTGTTGTTGTTCCGAATCACGGAGTCCGTGATGGTGAGGGCTGTTGACCCGGCAACGATACCTGCTCCTGAGGACTCTGAGGTGTTGTCCTCGACGATTACATCGTTGAGGGTCGCAGCACTGGTGCCGGAGAAGCGAATCCCTCCACCGTTGCCGCTCACACCCTTCAGGCTGACCTCGATGCGGGAAATGGTGCCAACCGCATCCCTCACGGTAACCCGGTCGACCAGCACATCCGAGATTTCCCCGATCGAGAGGACCACCTTGGTGTTGGTGGCGAAGGACGAGTGAGCGGAAACATCGCCGGACAGAACGGTGTCGGAACAGCCAAGAACGGGTTTGATGCGATCTTTCCCCGGTTCACCGGAGAGGCGTGCCGGGCGTTCGGATGGATCGTTCTCGGTACCGCAGAAGCCACCGTAAATGGCGCCGTCCTTTTCGACCTTGAACGAATTGCTGTCACTCGCCTGCTGGCCGAGCCGACTCAACAGGGGCAGCGGGCGGTACGTGCCCGCCTTGATCCAGACATCCATCGCTTCTGACTTGTCGCAGTGATAGGCGGTCTGGGAGGCAAGGTCGAGGGCGGTCTGAAGATCATCGATGGCGTCGGCCCAGGACTGCCCCACGGCGTTACCGCTGACGACGTCGGGCTGGACGCGGATCACATCCAAATTCGACCAATCCTTTGGCGCTTCGAAAGCCCCGATGTCCGACTTGGGTGTACCAAGTCCGGTCGCATCCTGCGGGCGAACATCGGTGAGGCGCTGGTCGTCGCCGGTGAGTTCGAGGGCCCCGGCATCCAGAGCGTCGCTGCAGGGCACGAGCGCCAAAGTTACCGTGCGCCCTCCGAAGAAGCCCGGCACCACATCGCTGGCCTCGGTGAACTGGTTGTCGTAGACGAAGTTGTCCGAGTCATTGGGTGTTCCCGGATCGAAGGCCCCATCACGTACCGTCGTGTAACCGATCATGTTTCCTTTGGCGCCGAGCGAACCGATCGAACCGGTGACGTCAAAGTCCGAAATCATGCCGGTGGCATTCCCGACAATGTAGTTATTGCCGAGATTGACGGAAGGCACGCTCCCCTTGATCACGATGCCGCCGCCATTGTCAGCGATGGAATTGTGTGCCAGTTCCACAGGGCCGAAGCCGGCGCTCGCGATTGCCGCGACGCCGTAGTTGGTCTTATAAATGGTGTTGTTCTGCATCCGCAGCGGGAAGCCGCCTTCGTGATGAATGGCGGAGGCGACATCTGCGTAGGTCCAAGCCTCAAGGAACGAGTTCCCGCGCAGTTCCGCGCCGATCATGAGTGTTAGGTCGATGCCCTTCGCCGTGCCGGAGGCATAGTTGTAGTTGTTGTAGAATTGACTTCCAGTCATCGTCAGCATGCTCGCCCCGAAGCTGGAGAGCAGCGTGACGGTTCCGATCTCCAGATTGGTGAAGCTGCTGGAGGCGCTCACGTAGTTATTGGCGAAGTAGCAGCGATCAATGACCACCGTTTGCAGTGCCACAGGCGAATAGATGGCAGCACCCGACGGACGGCTGATGGCCGCTCCGGCGGACGCGTAGCAGGAATCAAAGCCAGTGCCTTCGAAACGGAAGACATGCTCATCCGTGGTGCCGTCGCCTGCCAGATAGATCGCGCCTCCCTGCACGTCTGACAACACCGCGCCTTTGGGGCCCGCCTTCTTGGCCAGGTTGCCGTCGTAGTTGTAGGCATTATTGGCGGAAAACCACGAGTCGGTGATCGTGACGTTTCGGCTGGTGGTATAGACCGCTCCGCCAAGGGCCGCGAAGCCTCCGCTGGATGCCACGTAGCAATTCTCGAAACGGCAGCGCGTCAGCGCCAGAGCGCCCGGTCCTTCATGCAGGATACCGCCACCGCGGGCTTCTCCCGGCGACTCGAAGCCACCGCCCCGCAACTCGATATCTGTAAAGCTAAAGTCCTCGGTTCCGGTCAGGTTAAAGAGCCGGGAGTAGTTGTTCTGCTGGAGGACGGCCGTGCCGCCCTGGGCCACGAACGTGGTCCCGCGGGAGATGGCCGGAAGCGCACCGGGAACAACGAAGGTTCCGGCGGGAAGATGCACGACGAGTTGACCCGAGGCGACGGGCTGAGGCGCGTCTCCGACCGGAGCGTTGGTTGAGATGGCTTCCATCACTTCGGACAGGGATAGGCGACCATCGCTTGCCACCGCCATGTCGAAGGTATCGACGTCATAGACACTGGTCTGTTGGGCATTGGCGATCTGAGCGAGGCTCAGCCCAGCCGCTAGGGCCGCGAGTGCTTGCAGTTGCTTGTGGAAACTCTTTCTAGTCATGCGATCCGCCTTCTTGGCTCTCTGTGGGGAGGAACTGCAGAAGCGCCGCCGTGTGGCCGCCAGCGCCCCCTACCATGCAACGCACATGAGTTCGATCCAGCACCCGCCCTCATAAGGAGCGATGTCCCCCAAGTGTGATGGGCGGACTGGTGCAGAAGTCCGATGTTCTCACCCTCAACATCTGCCCCCACGTCCCTTTCCGTCAAGGGATGATCCGGTTACGGCGTCACTCTTTGGGGGACCTCGGGATCGCGGCCGGCCACATCATCCAAAAATCGAACCGAAACTCGGGTCTCCCCGAGCTAGTGAATCGGAGGGTCGCGTGGCCTGTGAAGACAGCAGGATAGGCGGCCGAAATGGACTCCTCCCCCTGGATTTCGCCTCCGGCCCGGGGTGACGCTCCAAAGTCACTTTGTCGTCACATCAAAGGTCTTGACTGAACGAAAGGACCTGTGGTGTATGGAATGTTCTGCGAAAGACACTCCCGGCGCTCGACGCCACAAGGATTGTGATCATGCACTCCCAACCGATTTGGGCCCCCGGCAGCTGGGGCTCCGCAGTCAAGCCTGTGCTCATGATGGCCTTCGCTCTGACCTCTGTCGCGGCGACTGCCCAGACACCGCTTCGCCTCATGGCGGGCAACATCACCAGTGGCAACAACCAGTCCTATGACCCCGGTCATGGTACGCGCATTTTTCAAGCATTCGCGCCGGACATTGCCATGATCCAGGAGTTCAATTACGGCGGCAACACGACGGCGGAGATCCGTGCTTGGGTCGACACGGCGTTTGGCACCAACTACTACTATTATCGCGAAGGCGGCGCCCAGATCCCCAACGGCATCGTCTCGAAGTATCCGATCATCGCCTCCGGCGAGTGGGATGACACCAGCGTGTCGAATCGCGACTTTGCCTGGGCCCGCATCGACATCCCCGGGGACAAGGACCTTTGGGCCATCAGCGTCCACCTACTTACCACCAGCGCCAGCGTCCGCAATACCGAGGCAACCCAGCTCAAGGGACTGATCCAGGCCAACGTCCCCTCTGGCGACTACGTCGTCATTGGCGGTGACTTCAACACCGGCACCACCAGTGAGGCCGCATTCTCCACGCTTGGCTCGGTCGTGAAGGCCACCGCTCCCTTCCCCGCTGACCAGTCCGGCAACATCAACACCAACGCCAGCCGCGCAAAGCCCTACGACCACCTCCTGGTCAGCACGAACCTGAACACCTATCAGGTGCCGGTTGTGCAAGGCTCGAACAGCCACGCCAACGGCCTCGTCTTCGACAGCCGCGTTTACTCTCCGCTCTCGGCTGTGTCGCCGGTCCTCTCTGCCGACAGCGGCGCCACCAACATGCAGCACATGGCCATCATCAAGCAGTTCTCGCTGCCCGGCGGTACGGCGACGCCTACGCCGACGGCAACACCTTCTCCGACGCCCAGCCCAACCCCGACAGCCACCGCTACTCCGACCCCCACGCCCACGAGCGGCGCCCTGACCAGCGGTACGCCGGTTAGCGGCAGCCTCGCCACCGGTGCCTGGGCCAACTACTACATCGACGTTCCCTCCGGTGCCACGCAGCTCAACATCGTCCAGACCGGCACCGGTGACGCCGACCTCTATGTGAAGCTAGGCTCCCAGCCCACAACCACCTCATGGGACTTCCGCCCCTACCTGAGCGGCACCGCGGAGACCGTGACCGTCACGACCTCCTCCTCCCCCGCCATCTCCGCCGGCCGCTGGTATATCAGCACCAACGGATACACTTCCTCCACCTATACCATCACGGCCACGATCACCAGCGGCGCCACGCCGACTCCCACTCCCACGGCCACACCAACGCCGACTCCGACTCCCACCCCGAGCCCCACGCCGACCGCTACGCCGTCTGGTGGCACGCTGATCATCAGCGAGTACGTCGAGGGTTCCTCCAACAACAAGGCCATCGAGATTTACAATGCCAGTTCCTCCAGCATCAACCTCTCCGGCTGGAACATCAAAGTCTACTTCAACGGCTCGACCACTGTTGGCACCACGATCAACCTGAGCGGCACCTTGGCTGTTGGCGCGACACAGGTCATCGCCTATTCCGGCTCGTCCTCGACGCTGCTTGGCTATGCGAACGTGACCTTCAGCAGTTCGTCCTGGAACGGCGACGACGCGATTACGCTCTGCCAGGGCACCACGGTAATCGACAGCATCGGACAGATCGGTGTGGACCCGGGCACCTACTGGGGGTCAACGATCCGCACCGCCGACCAGACGCTGCGCCGCAACGCTGGCATCGTGACGGGTGATACGAACGCCACGAACGCCTTCGATCCGGCTGCCCAGTACACGAACGCGGGTCTGGACGTCTATACGGGCCTCGGCTCGCGCTAACCTGTCCGGCAATCCAGAATCGACCCGGCGGGGAGGGCTTCGGCTCTCCCCGCTTTTTTGTGTGATGCCGTTAGCGCCGATGAATCGGTCGGGCGGGATTGCCCGCAACGATTGTCCCCGCCGGGACCGATCGCGTGACGACTGCCCCCGCGCCAATGACGGCCTCGTCTCCGATCGTCACGTTGGGAAGGACCCGCGCTCCCCCGCCGATCCAGACTCGGTCTCCGATAGTGATGGGGCCGCCGAACTCAGCGCCGCTGGCGCGCAGCGAAGCATCGAGCGGGTGTGCTGCCGTGTATAGATGGACGCCCGGGGCGATCAGCACATCGCTACCGATGCGAATCTCGCAGACGTCCAGAAACACGCAGTCGAAGTTCATGTAGAATCGCTCGCCGACGTGGATGTTGGAGCCGTAGTCGCAACGGAAGGTGGGCTCGACCTCGAAGCGTTCACCGATTGTCCCGAACAGCGAACGCAGAATGGCGCGGCGCCGTTCGGCCTCGGTGGGATGGGAGTGATTGAACTCGTGTGTCAACTCCCGCGCCCGGAGCCGTGCCGCCACCAGCTCCGGGTCGGAAGCCATGTAGAGCTCCCCTGCCAGCATTTTCTCGCGCTCGGTCATGCCAGCTTAAAGAGTGCCCCAATTGGTAATCAGGTAGAGCGCCAGAACCACGAGGATCACGACAAGGATGATGCGGGTACGGGACTCCTTCTCCTCGCCTTCGGCCTCCTCCGAGTCGTCGGTCGGTTCGGCGAACTTGGCGACGATTTCCTTGCGTGAATCGGAGGGAAGCGGCGGGTAGCGATTGAAGCTGCGCGCGAGCAATCCGCTCATGCGCATCCGCGGGTTGATGGCCCAGCCGTTGGCTTCCAGCAGGGGCCCGACGTCGCGCAGCCGCAGCTTGAGCCAGCCGAGGAATCCGGCGAAGGCAGCGATGACCACGATGATCGAAACAAGCGCCAGCACGAGGCTCATCACATCGATGTCTGCCAGCGCCTTGGCCATGTAGGCGAGTGCCGAACCAATCGCGGCAAACGCGAGACCACCGCCCGCGAGCATGCCGACCATCATGCCGACGTCTCGCTTTTGGGCGGCGGGAGCGGGGGCCGGGGGAGGAACGACGGGCTTGTCGACTTTGTCGACGAGATTCTTCTCCGCCGAGGCGGCCTTGCTGGCCGCAAAGTCCTCGATCTTCTTGTTGATGAACGCGGCGACGCGCAGGAATGGGGACTTCATCGCTTCCCAAACGCTGATGGGATTCTCGACCACCTCAACGATCTGGGCGTCGAGAATCTTGCCGTCGGTGCATACGAAGATGCCTCGCTTGCCGACGATGAGACGTCCCTTCTCACCGCGGGTTACAGGAGCCGCGACCTCGAAAAGAACCGGCCCGCCGTCCTTCTCGAAGGTCTGCGCATAGACCAAATAGGCGCGGCTTTCCGAGGCAACCTTGCGGTGCCCGGCGCGGTCGGTAACCTTCATGCAGAACTCGAGCCGCCGTCCGTCGATGACCAGCGAACCGACCTCGAACATAGTGCGCTTGTTCGGATCGAACAGGGCGATGAGGCTGACGAAGTTGTTGGTCAGCTCGACCAGCCAGCGTTGCAGGATGATGAGTTTTTCGAGATCGTCGATTTTGGCGAGTTCCGGCGCGGCGGCGCTGTCGAGCGCGATGGCCGCGCGGATCTTCTCGAAGGAGGGATTGAGCACATCGACGTTGAGCTTGGCGGCGTCGAGCTTCTCCCAGGGCTGGGTCGGCTTGGCGGCCTGCCAGTCGCGCCACGGCTGGAAGATGGCGCGGGCGGCGCGCCAGCGTTCCACCGTCAAGGTGCCCTCGAAACCGGGGAACGCCACGGCAAGGACCTTTGTCCGCAGATCGTTGAGGCGCGTTTCCCAGGCGGGGTTAAGCGTCCCGTTGAAATCGAGGACTCCATCCGCCCGCGGCGTGGCAATGGTCAGTTCGCCGAGGCGTGCAGCGATGGCCGCAGGGTCGTCGACTGCGATCGCTGCCAAGTCGGCATCGGTCAGGGCGAACCGCTTCACGGCGGCGGGCTCCGCGCGCACCAGCTCGCATTGGGCGAAGTACTGGTCGATCTTCTTCTCCACTGCGGCCACGACCGCGGCACCGCCAGCGGTTTCGCTGCTCCATGGGAAGAGGGACGAGTCGTCTCCCTTCTTCTTCCAGGCAAGCCAAGCCTCCATTCCTGTCACGAAGGCGCCGATGTGGGACTCCCCGACGCCATCGCGTCCGCTCAGGTCCTTCGCACCGCCAGTCGTCGCAACGATGTCGCGGACAATCTGGGCCGCGTCGGGATCAGTAACGGCCTCGGGCGGGACGATTCCATCTCCATTGGCTGGGGCCTGAACGAAAACAGCCCGGTAGGCCCGCACCTGGGTCAGGGATACGGAGGAGCCATCGGTTGCCTTGGTTTCGCTGATTAGCCTTTCCGCCGCGCGCTTCAGAAGCGCCGCGTCGGCGTCCTGCGGGTCCAGGTCCGCCAGCTTCAGCGTCGCGGACTTCTCGCAAAAGGCGTCGCGGCGGGCGATGCGCTTGAAGGCCCAGTCACGACCCTCCACCAGCTGATTGACGAGGATTCGACCCTTACCCGAGGGATCCAGCACCTTGGCCAGAGATGGGTCGCACTGTAGCTCGCGGACTGGAAGACTGGTGACTGCCCAGCGCGCCGGATCCAGCTCATGGATCCGTGCCAGCACGTCCGCCGAGTTTATCTCCAGATGATAGGCCGTTCCGAGTCGGTGAAAAACGGGAGTCTGCATCGTGTGTCATCTCACAGGGGTCAGGTCGCCCGCACCGTGGCTGTAAGCACGGAACAAGGCAACGCGAGATTGTTGTTTCGGACGATTCGCCGAGGGGATCGCTTTAGTTGCGTGTCATCAGGTTAATGGTCAGGATGATCTTGGCCTGTCCCGCATCGGGGATAAAACGGATGGTGTAGCCGCCATAGGGCTCGCGCCGGATCTGGAGGTCCCCATCGAGCGAATCGTTCATGAAAATCTTTCGGTCGCGCCGATGGTTGAAATCCACGCTTGCGGTGACTCGATAGACGCCGCGGTCAAGGAAGTCTTCGCCGTCGATACCAACGAACTCCAGCGTTCCTGTCCCCTCGCCTAGATCAAACGGGTCCTGCCGGTAGAAGGAGAGCTTGATCGAGTTGGGCGCCTCCTGTGCAACCAACAGGTTCACGGCCCGGCTTCCATTCCACTTGGTCTTCCAACTGCCGACCGCATCCAGCAGGTTCGCTTCACCGTGACCGGCGCCGTCGTGGCTATCGACCGCCGCGTCGATGAGTGGTCGCGGGGTGGCCTTGGGAGTGGAAGCCGCCGCGACGACGATCGGGACCGGGGTCGGGGTGGGTGTGGGAGTCGGGGTGACGCGTGGCGTTGGCGACGGCGTCACCGTGGGGCGTGGCGTCGGAGTGGGAGTTGGAGATGGAGTCGGGGTGGGGGACGGACGCGGGGTGGGGGTTGGCCGTGGCGTCGGCGTCGGGAGCAAAATCGGGGGCTCAGGTGTCGGCGTGGGATAGTAAGCAGGGGCGACAGGCGTCGACGGTTCCGGCCGGTACATGGTGGTCGTCGGTTCCTGAGTCGCCGTATTCCCCGCAAGAGCTCGCTGGCTGGTTTCCAGGGCCGCCGCTGCTGCCTGGATCCGTTGCATGGCTTCCGCGTCATTGTTGAGGGCTCCACTCACGTTGCCCGCGACGCCTGCCGCCGTGTTCAGCGCGGCAAGTTCCTTCGACTTCCCACTGGGGTCCACCAACTGGGTGGTCATCTGCGTGGCGCGGGCCGTGCGCTGGATCTGAGCCGCGTCCCAATTGCCGGATTGCGCGCCGGAAACGGCCCCGGCGACCGCCACACCGGTCTGGAGTGCTTGGAGAAAGGTCACTCCACCGCTTCGCTTCACCGGCTGGCCATTGGCGTCGACTTGGTTCGTCTGCTGGGCGGCGCATGCCAGCAATAGCGTCACTGCCGCGGAGGCGGCAAACATACGAGCAGCAGGGCGACTTACCATCACACCGACCTCCTTGGCTGTTTGCAAGTGCAGCATGCCTACAGCAGGGAGAAGAGGGTTGCAATGGTTTCCAACAATCTTCGCGCTTCTGTTTTCGTGACTTGGTAAAAGCGCCGCAGGGAGATGCACAGTTGCGAGCCTGATGGGCCTCGCGACCGAAACAGGAAGGGCGCAATCCAGGGAAGTGTCAGCTGAGTTGTGAAGCTTGTGGAGGGAGGAGAGAGATGGTGGCTCAGCCCGGAATCGAACCGGGGACACGCGGATTTTCAGTCCGCTGCTCTACCAACTGAGCTACCGAGCCACCGGGAGCTCTACGGCTTTCGCCGCAGGAGTTGTGAAATGTGGGTAGGAGGCTGGGGGGTGTCAAGCGCCAACGTGCCCATTATCTCGTTTTTTCGACGGCTACTCTGCCGGAGCTGTGGCTTCGGCGTGGGTGAGTCGCAGGCGGTAGACACTCATGACTTGTCCGCCGCGGATCCGCTCTCCCACCTCGAGCTTGCCGTAGGCACGGATGGGCACGTCCTGAACAAACGGTGCCCGGTAGCTGCCTTCGCCGATGACGTGGACCCACTCGTTGATTTCGGGAACAACGCCGTAGCAGCACATCATCTGGTTTCGCACCAGAACGAAGCTCTTGAGCTTCCCCTTCTCAACTTCAAGCGGTACCACGAAGCCCGTCAGGACGACGTCCTGCTCATTCAGCTCGCGGATGCGCGCGGGGATCTGGCCCCGGAATCGGGCGGGGAGTTCCGTGTCCTCGCGCTTAAGGTCGCCAGGCTCGGGGAGAGTATAACGGTACGTTGCAAGGACGCCGAAATTCAATGACTTGAAGGGCTTGCCTTCCCACTCGATCGACTTGATCTCGGCCAGTTCCTGAATGGCCGCGGCGTTGGAATACATCGTCTTGGGGCGTAGGCCGAGGGCGTCGAGATCCTGAAAGCTGGGGGCATCGAGAGTCTTGCTGGTGGGCGTGTCCTCCGAGCCATCAATGGCAGCGCCGCGCGGACTGTCGCTGGGCGTGGCAGCCACCGACCCCGGGGGGCTGGTGAGCAGGCTTCCGGCGGCAAGCGCCATGACGATGACTGCAATAGGTCGCAGGAGGCGTGAGGCGATCACTCTTCGTTTCCTTCGGGATAGCGGAAGTCGATGTTGCTGAGGGTCTGGCCCTTGATGGTTACATTGGGGATCGAACCCTTAAACTTGATGAGTCCGTTGAGCTGAGCGCTCGATGCCGAGAATTCGGAGGTGGCGGTGGTGGTCTCGCCGGTGAGCGGGTTGGCGACCGGAACCAGCGTCAGCGTCAGCGAGGTGGAATCGGAGGTGATGAGTAGCGGAAGGGCAGCCATCTCGATGGGGAGCGGTCCCTCGGCGTGCCCATCGAGTCCGTAGGCGGAGAGCTTGCCTGTACTTGAATCGAGCACGATCTCGAGATGAGCGAAGTGATCCCCAAGCGCCACCAGGGCACCACCGCGCGGAGCCGCGTGGTGGTGGTGCTCGCGTTCATGGTCGTGATCATCGTGCCGACCTTCTGATTTCGATGGTTCGTTGCAGGAGAGGACAAGCGGTCCTATGGCCAGCATGAGGGCGAGTATCAATCTCGGGCGCACAGCAGACTTGACCTCGGGTGTCGGATGAAGGGGGCGCTCACTTCCGAGTCCCGCCGAGGTGGAAAATGTGACTGGCGGATACGGGATGTCGAGGAAGATTGGCGAGGGGGCTTGGCCCGCTAGGGCACATTTTGATTCCCGGCCGGGCCATTCGCTTGACCTCGCCGACCCGGGCTCGGAGTAGTAAGTCCATGGACGACAAGACCTTTATCGCAACTTCACCCGAGTATCCCACCTTCCTATACAAGGAAGACTACCTGCTCTTTGGCATGATGGTGCGCCATGGGCTGTGCGATCCGGGAGATTACCCAGGGCTGGTGGAAGCCCAGCGCCGCCGCAACGACAAGCCCGCGCTGGTCAAGCTGCTGACTGATGGCGGCGGGCTGACCCCCAAGGCGGTTAGCGATATCCAGACGCTCCTCAATGTGCTCGCGGAGCCCAAGCTGCGCTCCCTGCTACCGAGCGAAATGCCCGAGGTCGGGACAATCGTGGCGGCCCTGGACAAGACACAGGTCGACAAGACTCTGGTGGACAAGACGGAGGTTCAGGACGTGACGGCCCAGCGCCGCACGCCGGTCACCGAATTCCTACCGCGTCGCGACTCGTTGCGAAGCGATCCTACCGTGGTCGATAGCATGGATTCCGGAATCGCCGACACACGTCTGCTGGCGAGTGGCGAATCGTCCATCACGGCGACCCACCTTTCCGACGCGGAATTGGCTCGCCTGAGCAGCGCCAAGGTGAAGAGCAAGCTGATCGGCGAGGTGCTGCAGGGCCATATCCTGCTGGACCGACTGGGGAGCGGCGGTCAGGGCGATGTTTATCTCGCCAAGCAGATCTCGCTGAATCGCTACGTGGCGTTGAAGAAGTTGGAGGTACCCCGGGGACTCGATGCGCAGGCCTACATCGCGGCTTTCCGACGCGAGGCCCAGACCCTCGCCGCCATCAACCACAACCGCATCGTGAAGGTGTATGAGATCTTTCAGCAAGGTGATGCGGCGTTCTTCACGATGGAGTACCTGAACGGGAAGACGCTCAAGGACCTGGTGAGTGAGAGCGGAGGAGCGCTGCCGCTGGAGCTGGTGGCCAACCTCGCCTGCCAGTCGATCAGCGCGCTCGGCCGCACCGCCCAGGACGGCCTCGTCCACCGGGACATTAAGCCCGCCAACATCATGGTGGATGAGAATGGCGATCTGAAGATCGTGGACTTCGGCCTTGCAGCAGCGGCGGCCAGCTTCGGCGACCAGAGTGGCTCCTTCGCAGGCACGCCGCAATTTGCTTCCCCCGAGCAGGCTCAACTCCTGCCGCTCACGCCTGCCACCGATCAGTACTCGCTGGGCCTGACCCTCTACTACATCGCGACCGGCAAGTCGCCGTTCTCTGCCCGCAAGGTGCAGGACGTTCTGGACATGCAGGTCAACGTGACGCCGGACGAACCGTCGACGATCAACACCGATTTGCCGCGTTCCGTGGACCGCGTGATCATGCGCATGATCGCCAAGAAGCCCGAGGATCGCTACGCGAGCTTCGACGAGTGCTTCAACGAGTGGGAGCGCATCCTGACCGAGTCCGGGCGCGGCAAGATGCGGGCGAACAAACAGTTGCTGGGCGAGTCGCTCCTGCGCTTCAGCAAGGAGGAGAAGAACAAGGTGGCGGTGCAGAGCGCCCTGCTCATCGCTGCGTGGACCTTGCTTGCCGCGGGAACGATGTTGGGCGAGCAACAGCTCCGCCGCGCCGGCTTGGTGTCTGTGTTGAACTACAGCGGCACCATCGGCACCTACGTGCTGGCTTTCTCCCTCTGCTGCATCTTCTACGTCGCGGCGGCACGGCGCCACTATCTGCCGATCATCGGCAGCCTGCGCGCCTGGCTATACACCCACATCGCAACGGCCATCCTGGCGGTGGCGCTGATGATGATCCACTCGGGGAACTTCCTGCAGGGGATCCTGCCCGGTCCGCCGGCGGCCAAACCGTGGCTCTCCCTACTCATGGCAACGACGCTGCTGGTGACGGCGATCAGCGGGTCGGTGGGATTGATGATCTTCCGCGGCCTGCGAAGGACATTGCAGATCCAGGCGATGGAGTTGCGCGGATCGCAGGTAAGCCCTCGCGAGCAGATGATGACAGTCCTGAGTGCGGAGCTGCTGTCGGGGTGGCGCCTCGTCCACTACCCGCTCGCGATCTTTTTTGCCTCACTGGTGATCCTGCACATCATCCAAACCATCCGCTATTCCTTCGGCTAAGGGGTCATCATGGCAGTCTCGGAAAAAATCGCTCCCAACGCCGTGAGCATCATCGCCAGCCTGGCAGGGATCGGCTTCTGTGCCTTCCTTTTCTTCGAGGGGGAGTCAAACCCTCGTCTATACACCAGCCACATGGCAATCAACCATCACAGTGGCTACGACAGGACCTATGCTTGTCGGGAGTGCCACGTGCCGAATGGAGGATTCTTCCTGACGCCGACGTGTGTGACTTCGAGTTGTCACGGGGAACTGACCCCGGGCACTGATCAGACAAGCGCGGTGACCCACATGCTGGCCTACTGGAAAGAGCACGGGCAGTTCGAGAAGACGGAAACCAAGGCGCTCGTCTATCTGAAGACTCACGCCAACTACCGGCTGGATGAGTGCGCCTCCTGCCACTCGGAGCACAAGCCGAAGGAGAAGGCCCCGGAGGAGACGAAGACCGTCAGTTCCGGGTTCCGATCACTGCTGCACGACGAGAGCTAACGCGCGGCGATCAGCAGCGACCGGGCCTTCACGGGCACACGTTCTGTTGCCGTCAGAAGTTTGGACGTGGCGGCGAGATTGCCCTGAACGAAGACCTGCCAGTTTCCGCCGGGAAGTGGAAAGTGGTGGTCCTTTTCCTCGGGATTCACGAAGACGAGAACCTCGGTCCAGGCCTCGCCGTCGAGGCTCCGCCCGTCGAGCATCATCGCGATACAGTTGCCCGTGGGGCACCAGTCGTCGCGGAACGAGAGGCGGCGCTCGATCTCGCTGCGGCTTGGCAGGCGGAAGATCGGGTGCTGGCGCCGCAGGGCGATCATCGCCCGCGTGTACTCGAAGACCTCGGCATACTTCTTCTTCCTCAGCCAGTTGACCGCATTGATCGAATCAGGGGCGTTGTACGAGTTGTGATTGCCATGCTTTGTGCGGGCGAACTCTTCGCCGCCATGCAGGAACATGACCCCCTGGCTCACCGCCAGAAGGCCGTTGGTGAGCATCTGCATCTCGAGGCGAACTTCCTCGCTTTGTTCCGGCAGGCTCAGTTCCAGCTTGTCGTATAGACAAAGGTTGTCGTGGCAGGTCGCATACTGGATCGACTCGCCCGGCTCGCGAGCCCAGTCATGGATGGAGCCCTGAAGCCCCTTCTTGACCGCCTCGCGGGTGGCCGCGCCCTGCACGTAGCCGATCTCGTCTCCGTCGGGGCTCCCCTTGAGCGCATTGCGATAGTTATCGTTAAACGCGCCGATGCCGGATCCGGCGACAACGTCCTTGTAAGTGACGCGCCCGATGCCGGTGCCGTCGGGACCGGTGGCGGCCCAGGGCTCGCCGTAGATCATCAGCGTCGGATCGATCTCGTGCAGCCGCACCTTGATCTCCTGGAGGGTCGTCATGTCGATGAGCCCCATCAGATCGAAGCGGAAGCCGTCGACTCCGTATTCGCGGACCCAGTATAGACACGAATCGACGATGAACTTGCGAGCCATGGGGGCCTCGCTGTGGAACTCGTTCCCGCAGCCTGAGCCGTTCCAGAGGCGACCGTCCTCGTGGCGGCGATGGTAGTAGCGCGGGGCGATGTCCTCGAAGGTCGAGGTCGGCGCGGTGTGATTGTAGACCACGTCCATGATGACGCGGATTCCCGCGTCATGCAGGGCCTTCACAAGCGCCTTGAACTCGGAAACGCGGCTGCTCGTCCGATGGTCTGTGGCATACCATCCGTCCGGCGAACTGAAGTTGGCCGTCATGTAGCCCCAGTTGTACTCGTCGGAGTCCTCGCGGTTGTCGAAGTCATGGACGGGGAGCAGTTGCACATGCGTCACGCCGAGTTCAACGAGGTGATCGATGCCCGTTCGGATCGTGGTGCCGGGGACCGAAGTACCACGGAGGGCGAGGCCTGAGTACTTGCCGCGGAGCTCCGCGGGAACGCCGGAGGTCTGGTCGCGTGTGATATCGCGGACCGAGTACTCCACGATGACCGCATCGGTCGGGGCCTTGATGTTTTGCGGGCGAGCGATGGGGCGAAAGTTCGGGGGGTCGGTGCGGCGCAGATCCAGCACCAGCCCGTGCCCATCGTGCCCCGTCATGCAGCGCGCATGAATGTCTACGGCGTCGCGCCGCGCGAAGGTTTCACCGTCGCTTCGGACTCCCAGCCGATAGGCACGTTCGTGCAGGTCGCCGCTGATGCGTGCCTCCCACACTCCCCCGCCAACAGCACTCATGGGATAGGTCTGTGCAGGACGGGAGGACGTCGCGGACGAATACAAAAGCACGTCGACCGATTCAGCCGCCGGGGAGAAAACGCGGAACGTGGTGGCATCCTTTGTATAGACAGCACCCATTTCAACGTCGCGGTAGAACTTCTCGCGATCGAAAAGTACGTTACGAGGAACCGCATTGGCGGGGCGATAGCCTTCGACCAGCACCACGACACGATAGCGCATGTCGAGCGGCTCGCTCACAATGACCTCGAGGAGCCGCGCCTTGCCCTCCCATGGATCCAGGGCACGCACCGTGGTGGCGTGGAGGGTCGCGCCCGAACCGCTGCGCAACTGAAACGAGCGGGGAACGAGGCGGCCCAGTTCGATCCCGTGCGAGAGACGAATCGTCAGCAGGTGGGAGGAGTCGACGAAGGCCGCCTGCACTTTTGGCGACGTGTCGGGGCGTTCGCGGTAGACATCCGGATCACCACCCACAAGCCAGATGGCCGATCCCATGTCGGGGGACCAGAATCGGTCCTCGCCGTCCCGCTGATCCCAGTTCCGGTGCAGGCGTGCGATGAACCCGATCTCGTGCCAGTGACGGTTGATTCCGTACTCATCCGGGTTCAGCTCGAAGCACGCTCCGTAGTCATCCCAGCGTACCGGTTCCAGATCCTGGACCACCGGGTTGCGCTGTCCTGTTCGATCCCAGGTCCAAAGAGCCAGCCCATCGTATTTACCGTCGTAGCGATGATAGTGTATCGTTAACATTCCGATGGGGTTCCTTGCAAACGCATAACGAAAGTTGCGCGATCGGCCTTGCACGCGTGGCTTCCGGCCACGCACTCCATTGCCGTTGATCCGGACAGCGTCGATAGGACTGGTGAGAGGCCGATGGTGCCAGAGGAATTCCAGAGATACCTGAAACGAAATCGTTGGTTTGCAATCGCGGGAGCCGTGCTTGTGGTTGTGGGCTTGGTCCTGTGGTTCTCCGAGCGAGGCCCGCGCTCCTGGAATCTATCCATCACGGGAGGAGACGAACTGGGGACTCGGCATCGGCTGGCCACGATCCTTGCCCATGAGTCGCAGGCCGGCGACGTGACCCTGACGGTGAAACCGACGCAGGGCTCGGAAGAGGCCCTCGAACTCGTCGACAAGGGTACGCTCGACCTGGCGCTGGTGCAGGGCGGCTTGAAGGCGGGTACGAACGTGCGGCAAGTGGCGGCGCTCTATCCCGAGCCGCTGCACTTGCTGGTCCGTCCCGAGATCGCCGAGCAGGGACTCGCCGGTCTTGAGGGGAAGCGGATCAATCTCGGTTCAAAGGGAAGCGGCACAAGGAAGCTCGCTACGGAAGTGCTTGCCTTTGCGGGGATGGCCGCCGGCCGCGACTTTGTTGACGAAGCCGCTGGTTATGATGCCCTTCAAAAGATGCCGCCGGAGTCACTTCCCGACGGGATCTTCGCGGTCCTAAGTATCCCCGCCGATCTGGCCACCTGGTTTGTCCGTGAGCGTGGCTACCGCCTCATGGAGATCCCGTTCGCAGAGGCCCTCGCCTATCGGGATTTCAGCGTCAGCAGCGCCCGTATCCCGTTCATGACTTACAGTGTCGATCCGCCTGTCCCGGACCGCGACCTGCGCACGGTTGGGAATCAGCTCTTGCTCATCGCCAACAAGGACGTGGACGCCAAGGCGGTGGACCAGGTGCTTCAGGCGCTCTACGATGGCGGCTTTGCCCGCGAGGCCAATCTCCCCCACCTCGACAGCGCCGCGCTGGATCGTCTCCCCGAATACCCGCTACACGAGGGAAGTCTCGTCTATCGCTCGCGCAACGATCCGTTCCTGACCACCGAGGCTATCGACAATATCGAGAGTATGCGGAGCTTTGCGGTCTCGATGGCGATTGCCGTGTTCTTGTTCTGGCGCTGGTACAGCCGCAGACGTTCCATTGGCTTCGAGAAGTACCTGAACGAGGTGACGGCCATCGAGAAGGCGGCGCTGAAGCTTGAGGCAACCAGTCCCCTCGATCTGGGCGAGGCTCTGCGCCTGCGCGCCCGACTCGGCGAGCTCAAGATCGACGCCATCGAGCGATCTGTCCTGGGCGAACTGAAGAACGAGGAACTGATGCACAGCTTCCTTGCCCACGTCACCGACGTGCGCTCGTCCCTCAACCGCCTCATCATCTACGAACGCGAACGCCTCGACGACATCGCCCGCCACAAGGACATCATCGCATAACTACCGCCGCAGGATACAGTAGATGTTGAACGTAAAGTACTCGCCGATGAGCGGCAGGCGGCACAGCGCCCGCGATGCCGCATAGACAGGATGATCGCCGCGGTTGAGGCATAGCGACTCGATGGTCATCGCGCCGCGGAATGCCGGGAGGAACTGATGCAGCCGCCACTGGTTCAGCTCCAACTCCTTCAGCGAGCCATAGCGGTGGCCGGTCCGCTTTTCAATGCGGCGAAGCAGGAGCGACTCGGGCATGTATAGATGCCCCCACGGGAGATCCGCCTCGGCCCAATGGTGGTCGCCGTAGGGCGAGCGATAGAGCGGCCCGAAGCCGATGTAGGCCTTCCCACCGGGGACGAGCCGCCGCCGCATTTCCGCCAGCACGGCGGGCACATCCATGATGTGCTCAAAGGCATCCTTCGAGAAGATGACGTCGTAGGCCTCTTCCGCAGGCAGTTCCTCGATCCCGCAGGCCTTGAAGTCGATGAGGCGGCGCACCGCCTCTGGTTCGAGGGCGAGCTTTTCCCGGGCAAATGCGATGCGCGCGGCGTCGGGATCGACGCCAACAACGCTCGCAGCTCCATTGCGGGCCGCATGGATGGCGAGATTCCCCCGGCCACAGCCAAGATCCAGCACTGACTTCCCTGTCAGGTCCGGCTGATGGCCGAAGCGGGAGAAGAACTTCACGACCTCCCCCCAGCCCTTCTCGAAGTGCGCCTCGTCGAACCCTCTCGAACACTCGGCCACGATCAAACTCCGGTGCGTCAGATTGAAGGATGGAGCTTGGACGGGCCGAGTCGGCGTGGCGAATGGTATCTTTGCGAGGTCGCTTTCCTTCTTGTGCTTGTGCGCGCCCCTCAATCTGGCTCGGTGACGATCTTCGATTCGTCGGGAGTCACGCTGCCTCATGTCCAAGTCCGCTTTCTCTGCCACTCGCTGGGTCTTGGCGGGGACGATCGGGTTTCGAGCTCTAGCATTCGTTGGCCAGGTCTTCATTCTGCGGGCACTGGGCGACAACAAAGAGATCTTTGGCGCCTATCGCGGCATGGTGGACATCCACCTGATGTTCCTGGCGTTCTTCCCGTTTGCGGTGGATTCGCTCCTGGTCCGCGAGAAACGTCAGCGACGCCGCTATGCGATGGCACTGTCCATGATCCTGGCGGTGACGGGAGCCATCACGGTTCTTGGCGCGGCGGCGCTGATGCTGTTGCCGACCCCCGGGGCGGGGAGTTTCGCGACGAGCGCCTTTGGCGACGGCGCGACTTGGCACGCGACACTCCTCATGCTGCCGATCTTCGCCCTCATGGCGACGAAGCTCTCCGTGCGGAGCATGCTCTCGGCGGAACTCGACTTCCGGCGCATCTCAATCGGCGAGTTCGGCAACGGGATGCTGACGTTCTTTGGCGGAGCGGCTGCGGTGTACTTCTACCCGCACGCCTGGGCGTTGATGCTGGCTTACATGGCAGGGGAAGCGTTCGAGTGTGCTTATCTATACCAGCGGTTTCGGTTCCGCCTGGCGATCCTCGCACCGCGACGTTGGAAGATGACGTGGACCCTGTTGAGACGAAACTGGAACTTCTGCCTGACGAACACGTCGGACTTGGTGATGAACAACCTGGGTTCGCAGTTGCCGGGGCCGCTGATTGTGGCGCTGGTATCGGCGACAGCGGCGGCCGATTATCAGGCCAGCCGCATGCTCATCCAACTGCCGATCCTGCTCCTGGTCGGGGCGGTGTGGCGTGTCGCCTACCCGACGATTTCCGGCGTTCCCGAGCCGGTGTTGCAGGACCGACTGCTGCGCATCACTGGGACCTCCGCGGCGATGTTGGTGCCGGGGGTGCTGTGGCTGGCGTGGTACGCTCCCGCATCGGCTTTCATCCTCGGCGGGTCGAAGTACCTGAGCGCGGCACCGCTGGTGCAGTGGATGGCGACCTACATGGCGTTGACCGCGTGCTTCTCGCCCATCAGCACGCTCGACATGATCCGTAACAAGTCGCACTGGGGATTGATCTGGAACATCTTCCACACGGGCGGTCGCATCGCGGTGATCTGGTGGTTCGCGGAGGACGGCCTGCTGGCGGTGATCGCGGCGATGTCCCTGTTCAGCATGGCGCTCTGGATCGTGTGGGCGGCGATGCTGGGTGACCTGGCCGGATGCGGGCTTGGCCGATTCACCTGGAACGTGGTCAAGTTCGCGCCGCTTTGGCTGGTGCTGGCGGGGTGCTTTCATGTGATCGCCATGCTCGACCACATCTCGATTCTGCTGCCGCCAGTGGTGGCGATGGTGCCGTTCGCGATCTACCTCGGCGTGGTGCTGAAGTTCTTCCCTGCGGAGGCCGAGATGGTCTGGAGACTGTTGCGCAGAAAGTAGGCCGCATCGGGCGAGAACCAGGCCCGGCCTGTCGCGATGCCGACGGAAGTCCGCGCCTGGCGCGCGACGGTCAGCGTGACCACGCGCGGCTCGTCGGCAGCGGGGACGGCCAGGCGGACCAACTGCCAATCGGCCTCGAAGGTGTCGGCGGTGGCACTGCGTGCCTCCCCACCCTTCCACGATGCCTTGAACCAGAGCTTCGACACTTCCGGCGGATCGAGCTTCACGGCGAAATCCAGCGGCAGCGCTGCACCGGCGGGGACCAGCAGGCGGTGAAAGTCCCACGTGCGCTCCCGATCATCCATTCCCGCAAAAGAATCGTACTGCACGCGCACCGCCAGCGGCGACGTCGTGTAGCGATCATCGCTCGGCACGACCGCCGCGGTTAGATGCGGCGAGTTGGGGGTGGCCTGCCAGCCGAGCGGAAACCGTCCGGCCGCGTCGGGCACTCCGTCGCGCAGGAGCAAATTGGCCGAGAGGACTAGCCCGCCCGGGGTCGTGGGAGTGAGGTCGCTGGCCGTCTGGAGTCGCCAGAGGGCCAGGAGTGGTTCCTCCTGCACCGGGTTCATGAGCAGCAGGGCCGCCTGGCGACCGAGACTCGCGTCGCGGAGCGCTTCCTCTGGCAACGCCTCGACAAGGGCCCGGTTTTGCCCGGCGGAGGTGGAAGTCAACACAGAGAGCAACTGCACCTGTGCGGCCAGTTCCATCTTCGCGCCGCCAAGGAGCGAGAAGACCTCGGGGGCTTCGAAGCCGGATAGACGGAGCTGGCGGGCGGCCTCCACCATCAGGTCCGAACCGAGATCGGCGACATGACGAGCGGACTCGGCCGCGTGGTCACGCTCGCCCAGCAGGACCCACATGGGAAGCGCCTCCAGGCGCCGCCGCGGGTTGTTGGGGTCGACGGCCTCGGCGTGGCGCAGCGCCGCGACGGCCTTGGCTTTCTCGCCCATGAAAAGGCGCACGTTCGCGAGACGGATCCAGACGGATGCCTGATGGGGATCGCGGCGGATCGACTCCTCGTATAGACGAGCCGCACGGGTATAGTCCGGCGGCATGATCTCGTTTTCGGCGGCGGACGCGATGCGGGCGAAGAACTCAGCACGCTCGACCTCGGGTTCGCTCGCCGCGGCACGCATCGCTGGATCGCTGAGTCGCAGCCGTTCCGCCTCCCGTGCTGCCGAGCCACGGTACTGCGCGACGCCCCACCAAAGGAGCAGTGCGGCGGCGACGAAGGCCAAGGCAAGACGATGAATCGGGGGCGCGTTCCTCATAAGTGGAACATGAGCGACGAATGGCGCCGGGACAAGTGAAGACGCGCCGGGAAGAAATCTCCCCGGCGCGCCTCCTGCTCGATGCAACTGTTTGTCAGGTTTTTCAGTAGGCCAGTGCGTCGTCGACGCGGGTGAGGAGGCTCTCCAGACGCTTGACCGCATCCTTCTCGCGGTTCAGGTCGTCGTGGAGACGCTGCGCGTCCTGAAGCATCTCGTCGGCCAGCGACAGGTCGAAGGCCAACTGGAAGGCAACCATCGTGGCGACCTTGGCGGGCGACGCCGCGCCACCGGCAACAGCCTGAAGGCGCTTGATGGACTCGGCCAGCTTGTTGGCGGCGCGATCGAGGTGCTTCTTCTCTTCCGGCTCGGCGGTCATGCGGATTTCATGGCCGGCGATATTGTAGGTGAGTGTCTCACGCCCCGGCATGGTTCACCGCCTCGACCGAGTGGAGAAGGCTCTCGGTCTCGTCGATGCGCTGCATGATGCTGGCGAGGCGCTCACGGGTCTGGCTTTCGCGGGCGACGGCACCTTCGAGGCGCTGGCGGAGGTCTTCGTTCTCGCGGCGGGAAGCCTCGGCCTGCTCGAGCATGGAGAATGCTTCCTCCAGCTCGCCTTCGAGCTTCGTGACGCGGTCGCGCAGGGTCTGGGTCTCGCTGCCGGACATCTCCATCTCGGCCACGCGAGCGTTGGCCGCGGCGAGGCTGCCTTCGATTTCCGCGACACGATTGTTGACGGCCCAAAGCTCGGACTGTGCGGCGTCGCGTTCGGCGATGCGGTCACGATTCCAACCCTCGACCTCGGCAACGCGTCCGTTGGCGGCGTTGAGCAGGTTCTCCAGTTCAGCGATGCGGGTGTTGGCGCCGTTGAGGTGGCCTTCCAGCTCGCCGATGCGGCCGTTGGCACCATTCAGCCAGCCTTCGACTTCACCGATGCGGTTGTTGGCGTTGGCGAGATCCGCCTGAGCCTGATCGCGTTCGGCCACACGGTCGCGGTTCCAAGCCTCAAGCTCGGCGATGCGACCATTGGCGCCGCTGAGCTGACCTTCCAGTTCCGCGATTCGTCCGTTGGCACCGTTCAGCCAGCCTTCGACTTCAGTGACGCGGTTGCTGGTGTTGGCGAGGTCGGCCTGAGCCTGATCGCGCTCGGCGATGCGGTCGCGATTCCAGCCCTCGACCTCGGCGATGCGAGCATTGGCGCCGTTCAGGAAGCCTTCCAGTTCCGCGACGCGGCTCTGGGCGGCAGCGAGGTCGGCCTGGGCCTGATCGCGGGCGGACTGGAGATTCTGATTCCAGTTCTTTTCCTGCTGAATCTGGCCGTTGGCGTCGTTGAGGCTGTTCTGCAGCTGGTCGCGGGTGGCGATCAGTTCGGTGTTCCACTGCTCAAGCTCGGCAATGCGAGCCTGGGCGGCGGACAGCTCGGCTTCGACGACAGTGAGGCGGTCGACGGAAGCGTTCAGTTGCTCAATCTGGGTGCGGGCTTCGGCCAGTTCGGCCGCGATGGCGTCGGAAGCCTCGGCCTTGCCGGCGAGTTCCTTCACGCGGGCTTCGAGGGTGTCACGGTCTGCGGCATGGATCCGCAAGCCGTCCGCCTCGGTCTCGAGCTGCTTCTGCCGAATTCGGCTTTGCTCGAGTTCTGCAATCAACCGGGCCAGGCCGGTCTCCATCCGGTCGAGAAATTCTCTCGTCATGGCAACCCTCCGCAGGGTCGAGCGGCCGCATGACAGCGTCAGGAGCGGGAACAGCGGCGCGCTACTTGGGGAATGTGTGGGCTCTGCAAGGGAGCAGGCGCCCTAGAGGATGAGAGCGCTTGGAGTGCCCAAGAGAGTCAACTTGAAATTTCGCTCTTCTGACAAAAATACGAACTCGTGTTCCAAGCCCATTTCATGAGCCTATGGACCTCATCCGACCCAGCGGTCCCACTGCACCCGGAGGGCGCTTTTATCTCCCGGATACAGAACTTTCGCGACTCCCGATTCCCCGTTACCAGCAATCCTTTGAACTCCGGGCTAGACGCCGGGGGCGACGATGGTTCAGGACTATTCTGTCCATTCCATTAACCACCCCACTGTTGGGATTGCGATCCACAGATGACACTCAACGAGCGAATTTCCCGCGCCATCCACGGCCTTTCCGAGGCATCCAAGCGACCGGCTCCGCGCATCTTTGCCGGTGCCGACGGCTTCATCGACGAGATCATCAAGGTCGTCGATAAGCGCTTCGACGTGAATCGCTACACACCCATCCGGACCATCAAGGATTACGCCGACCGGTTGGCTGCCGCGGCGGGGAAGTCCACCAACGTGGAGTTTGTGGTCGAGCGCGTGAAGCTCGGTGGGAACGGGCCGCTCATGAGCGAGGCCTTCGGTCGCCTTGGCGGGCGCGTGCGCTACGTCGGCTCGGTCGGCTGGCCCAGCGTGGACCCGATCTTCAGCGTCCTGGAGAACTACGGCCCAGTCACCACCATCGCCCCGGCGGCCTACACGCTGGCGACTGAGTTCGAGGACGGCAAGATCATGCACGGCAAGCACGGATCGCTGCGCGAGGTCACCTGGACGAACTTGGTGGAACGCCTCGGTGGCATGGTGAAGGTGGACGAGTACCTGGCCGAGAGCGACTTGGTCGCGATCGTCAACTGGACCATGCTCCCGTTCCTGACCGAAATCTTCGAAGGGATGCGCGAACGCGTGGAAGTGCTCGGCGACCGGGCACCTCGCTTCTATTTCTTCGACCTTTGCGATCCTGAGAAGCGTACCACGGAGCACCTGCGCGATGCTCTGAAGGCCATAGCGGCTTTCTCCGGCCCGAAGCGCACCGCCGTGCTGGGACTGAATGAGAAGGAGTCGCTGGAAGTCTGCGCCGCCATCGGGCTCGATCCCGGCCCCGCCGACGAGACGGCGCTCACTGGCCGTTCAGAAGCGATCGCGAAGAAGCTTGGTGTGACGGAGGTAGTGATCCACCCGACCCGCTGCGCGGCGGCCTGGAACGCCGATGACCAGGGCTCGATCCCGGGTCCCTTCTGCCCCCAGCCCAAGCTGACGACCGGTGCCGGCGACCACTTCAATGGTGGCTACATGTACGCACGCGTGTTAGGCTTGCCACCTTCCGATGCAGTGATCATTGGTAAGTGCGTATCCGGTTACTATGTCCGCGCTGGCCGTGGCCCCTCGCCCGAGGAAGTCGTCGAGTTTGGCAAGCGCTGGATGGCGGGCAATCTCGACCCTTGGGAATGAAAGGTTCGTCGTGAGCGCTGTCGAGATGGATCAGGCCTACCCCGATATCTGCGCCCAGGTGAACAAGGCCTTCGAGGTGGCCGAGCTGATCGACTATATCAACTGGCATCCAACGAAACTGGTCCGTACCGGTGACGTGTATCTCGCCTTTTGCCCGATCCATCGCGACACGCTTTTCCGCACGCTGGTTCTGAATCCCCGCAACAACACGTACCATTGCAAGCACGGGGGCTGCCCCGGGAGCGCCCCCGCGGATTTCATCGACCTGCTGACACGAATGAAGGGGCTGACCATCCCCGAGGTGATCATGGACGCGATTTCCCACTTCGGCCCCGAGTACTTTCGCCTGAGCGAGAAGCAGGTGGCCGTGGTGGAGAAGCTCGCCGCGATGGCCCGGGCAGGGCGAGGCACGGGGTGAGGGCTACCGCGTCCCACCAGTGGGGCCGATTCATCCCACCGGTTCTGCTGCTGCTCCTGCTGACCATACTCCTGCCGGGCAAGCTGGCCAGGCTCCCACACGAGCCAAGCTTTTGGACCGACGAAGCCCATTCGATCCTTCTTGCCGAATTGTCGTGGAGTGGGCTCTGGGAAGCCCTCCGTATGGAGCAGTATCCGCCGGGATTCTTCTGGTTGTTGGGGTGCTGGCAGGCCATGGCAACCACACTCGGAATTGAGCCAGGCCTGGCACTCGCCCGTTCTCTTCCATTTGCCTGCTGGTTGCTGATGGTGGCCGGGGCATGGTGGCTGGGTGGACGCGCTTTCGGCCGAGCCACCGGTGCCCTACTCGCCGGTGCCACTGCGCTCTCGACTCCCGCGGCGGCAATGGCGATGGAGGTGCGGGGCTACATCGTCGTTCTGGCGGCGCTGCTGCTGGCGTTCCTGATCCTCGTCGTCACCGCGGGCAGCGAGGATGACAAGAGTGAGCACCGACGCCGGTGGTACTGGGTCATTTATGCGGGGCTCCTCGTCGTGGCGCTCTACCAGCATCTGCTGGCCGCGGCGGCGGTCGGGTGCCTGGGCTTGGCTTGGCTCATCGAGGCCAGCCTCCACCGCGGGTTTCGCTCGCCCGCCTTTCGCGACGGACTACTGGCACATCTGACGGCTGCGGTGATTTACCTCCCGTGGCTCGTTCGCGTTCCTCGACAGATCGCAATTCTCGGCACGTGGGTTCCCGATTGGTCCCAGACGACATCGCTTCAGGATCTGCTCAGCGTTCCGGTTTACTGGTTCTTCTTCACACCGGTCGATTTGACGGAGCCGGATTTTGCCCGCCTTGCGTGGATCGGAGGTGGGGTGGCATTGGCACTTCCGCTGGGAGCGACTGCGCTCGCGCTTCGGAAGCGACAAGCCACGTCCTACCGACCGGGCGAGTCGCGCCTGCTGCTCTGGGGAGGAGTGGCGCTTGGCCTCTCGCTTGGGTTCGTGCTCGTGCTCTGGGCGCTGACCAGCCTCGGGGTCGCATCAGTCTTCTACCGGGCGCGCTATCCCATGTTGCTCGCCCCTATATGGACGGTGGGTCTCGTGCTCGTGGCGGTATGGGCCTGTCGCGGCAAACGCCATCCCCACCTCGCCGCCATGCTCCTGCTGCTCCCTTGGGCGGGAATGAATCTGATCGGACAGCAGATGGGTGACCGTGCCGCATTCGAGGTGCCTCCCAAGGGTGAGTGGGCGGCATCGTTCCTACCGGAGAGGGGAGCCACGAAACCTCGCGTGATCGCCTTTCCAGCGGCGCTCGTCCCCTATAATCGTAAGGCGCTCGCTGGATTTGACGTAAGACCTCCGGCGGAATTTCCCGCGATGGCGGCTGAAGGTTCCTCTGTCGCTGTCATCGATCTGTGGGGGTGGGATCGACTGCGCACGATGAACGAAGTCTTGATGGTGGCGCTGGTGCGGGAGGGCACCGGATTCGAGCGTATTGAGCAGTTCGACCGCATCCCGCGCTGGCGAAGCTTCGCCGTCTATCGCCTGGAGGGCGCCAGGAAGTCATGGCTGGAGGATCGATTTCCTGAGGGGATCCTCCAGCCACGAGACCCCTTCATCCCACCCGATGCAGTCTGGTCGAGCCAGGCTGCCAGCTGGACCATGAGCGCCGGTTGGAGCCATCTGATTGCCGATGGGGATCTGAACGTCGGGCGGTGTCTTGCCCTGGACGAGGCGCAGTGGGAACTCGAGGAGGGGCTACGGGGACGCTATCGGCTGGGTCTGGCCTTCACACGACGAGGTGGGTCCCACGACCCGCTCTCCGGTGCGGTCATGATCGGCGCTGGCGGGACCACCGAACTGGACTTTGAGGAAGCCGATGGACTGGCTACCTCACGTGTGCCGATCGAGTTCGACGGCTCAGGAAGCATCGTGCGCCTGAGGGCTCCAGCAAGCCAGGCGACGCATCTCGCCATCCTCTCGGTCTGGCTGATCCCTGCCGAATGAAAGTTACTTCAGTGCGAGGCGGCGCGCTTGATATTGCCCGGTGTTCTCGGCCACCAACTCGCCGTTCTCCACGATCTTGACACCCCTCAGGTAGACCTGCTTGACGACCCCCTGAAGGGTAGCCTCCTTGAGCGGATCAATGTGGTCCAGCGGGCCGACGTCGACAGGTTGCTCGACGCTGCGACGGATTTCGAGCGGATCGAGCAGCACCAAGTCCGCATCGGCGCCGGGCTGGATCGTTCCTTTGCGGGGGTAGAGTCCCGCGAGTTTCGCCGCGTCGGCGCAAAGGATCTGGCTGAGGGTCGCCAGGGTGATGCGCCATTTCGAGACCCCCTCCGAGTAGAGAATCGGCAGCAGGTGCGAGATGGTTGCGAGGCCCACAGCGGGGCCGCTCGGTGCGTTCGGCTGGCCGACCATCTCCGCCGCCGTGCGCGGTTTGTGATCAGAGGTCACGACCGAGATCAGGCCCTGTTCGAGTGCGTAGTAGAGCGCCTGCTGGTCGGACTTTTCCCGGATAGGAGGCCAGGTGCGTGGTGCGCCGGTTTCCGAATCAACAAAGTACAACGACGGGAGGCCGCACGCGGCTTGGAAATGCGTGCTGCGCTGGGCCAGTTCCTGGAGCGCCACGATGGACTCGGCGCAGGAAACACCTGCCACGAGCGCCCGCCCGCGCAGGCCCGCAAGCACGCCCGGGAGGGAACGCACAAAGTTGGCCTCGATCTCCCGCGGCAAGACCTTGAGCCACTGGGTCTCAAGCGCCGCCGGGTCCGTCTTGAGGACACGGCGATAGAGCTCACCGGAAATCGCATCCCACGGTGTCACGAGCAGGAGCATTTCTTCCGGGATGATTTGGGCCAGGGCCATCAGCAGTCCGTGGCCCGGATAGGAGTCGGACAGGGAGGTCCGCGCCGCCCACACGGAGCAGATCCCTGCACCGTAGGCAGACCGAAGCTGGTTGGCGGTGGTCTCCTCCACATGGCGAAGCAGCAGGTGATAGCCGAAATCAATGCTGGCCTTGCGAGAGTCCGCTTCCTGCTGGGCCTTGACCGCATCGCCGGCGACTTCCTGCGGGTCGATTTCGATCGTGGAAATCATGGTAGTGACGCCGCCAAGCGCCGCCGCCCGGGCGGAAGCGGCAAAACCAGCGCCGGACTCGGGATCGAAGGGGCCATTGTCCAGCAGGTTCACGCCCAAATCCACGATGCCCGGCAGCAGGATCTTGCCGCGGCATTGGATCACTTCCTTGGCGGGCAAGTCATCCAACTTGCCGATGGCCTTGATCTGGCCATCCTGCACCGCCACATCAGCGGTAAACTCGGCGCCATCGCTGGCGATCTGCGCGTTGACGAAGAGTAAATCCAGCATGGCAAACCGTTCGCGTGTTGGGTTGGCGGCCGGAGCTTAGAGCTCCCGATATACACCTAGCTTGCGATATTTCTTGAAACGCACGTCAAGTAGAGCGTCTTGACTCAGTTTATCCAATTCCGCCAAGTTGGACTGCAACGCCTCGATCAGGCTGGCGTAGGTTGCCTTGGGGTCCTGATGGGCGCCGCCATTGGGCTCGGGGACGATGCCGTCGATGACGCCGAGCTTGAGGACCTCCTCGGCGGTGAGGCGCAGCGCCTGGGCGGCGGTGGGTGCCATTGCCGGATCGTTCCACAGGATGGCCGCGCAGCCCTCGGGCGAAATCACATTGTACCAGGAGTTTTCCAGCATCAGCACGCGGTCGCCAAGTCCAACGCCAAGCGCGCCGCCGGACGCACCGGCGCCGATCACCACCACGATGACCGGAGTCTTGATCTTGTACATGTCGCGGATGTTGCGGGCGATGGCCTCGGCCTGGCCGCGCTCTTCGGCGCCGGTGCCGGGATAGGCTCCCTTGGTGTCGACCAGGACAACGACGGGCATGTTGAAGCGCGAGCCGAGGTTCATGATGCGCAGCGCCTTGCGGTAGCCCTCGGGATGCATCATGCCGAAGTTGCGCCGCTGGCGGTCCTTCGCGTCCTTGCCCATCTCCTGACCAATGACGATGACGGGGCGCCCGTTGAAGCGCGCCATGCCACAGATCACCGCCGGGTCGTCGCGAAAGCCGCGGTCGCCGTGAATTTCAGTGAACTCGGTGAACAGCGCCGCGATGAAGTCGGAGCTGCGCGGGCGGTCCTTGTGACTGGCGAGCTGATAGCGGTCCCAGGCCGATAAATGGCGGTTGGCCGCGGCGGGAGCGGGAGCGATGGCAGGGGTGGGTTCAGCGGTCTTGCGCGGTCTTGGGGGCACGGATCACAACGTCCTTCCGATACGGCGATGGCGTCGACTAGGGGGATAGCCTACTCGCGGCAGGTAAACGACGCCAAGGAATTTCCGCCGCGTCGGCGGCGTCACGTCACTTCAATTGACGCGAATCGGGCCGTTCCCCTTCGGTAGTCGCGATTGAATTCGATCCGGAGGGACAAGGCAACCGTGGCGGAAAGCACCGCAGCCAATCGTGGGGACGAGCGCAGCTTCTTCTATCTGGTTGGGGCCATGTTCCAGGGGGCCTTCAGCGACAATCTCTATCGCCTGGCGCTGGTGATGATGGTCGTGGGCATGGCTCGGCAGGAGGCATCGACGGCCGAGGCGGCCAACGATCTGGCTGCAAGCTATCAGGGGGTCCTGGGAGCGCTCTTCATGCTCCCCTATGTCCTCGCGGTATCGCTGGCGGGTTGGTTGTCGGACCGGTTTTCGAAGACAAGCATCGTCGTTTGGACGAAGGCGCTGGAGATCGTCGTGATGGGATTGGCGACCTTGGCATTCGTCTTCGGCGAGCCTTTGCTCGGACCGATCAAGGGAGTCTGGCTCAGCGTGCCGATCCTGTTCCTGATGGGATTGCAGTCCTCGCTGTTCAGTCCGGCGCGCTACGGGATCGTGCCGGAGTTGCTGCCCGAGCACCGACTCGGGTGGGCGAACGGCATCATGCAGGGGGCGATCTTTCTAGCCATTGTGCTGGGCACGATCGCGGGCCCGGTGCTTTTCGACTTGTTCGAGGGCACGCCCTATCTGGTGGGAGTCGTGCTGATGCTCTGCGGAGCCGTCGGCCTGGTTGCCACCAAGCGAATTGCCGTCATGCCAGTCGCCAATCCGGCGGCAGCGTTTGTGATCGATCCAGTTCGTCCAGTCTGGCGCGGCACGCGCCGCCTGATGGAAGACGTGGGGACGCGCTGGGCGACCTTTGGAATCGTCGTGTGGTGGCTGGTGGCCATGGCCCTTCAGGCCGCGGCGGTCCTGATGGCGACCAACGTGCTGGGGCTGGAACCAACCGGCGTTGGCATCGCGCTGGTGCCGGTCGTCGTCGCGCAAGGGATCGGCTGCTTCCTCGCCTCGTACTTCTGCAGCGCCCGCATCGAGCTCGGTCTCGTGCCATTCGGCGCAGCGGGAATGTTCCTGACCGGAGTGCTGGCCTGGTGGTTCATGCCCGGCGCGGAGCAGGTTGCCATGTGGCGCGCCGAGGGCGTTGTGCCGTCTATCTATCTATACGGCATTCCCATCGCGATCGCACTGGTCGGCTTCACCATGGGATTCTTCATCGTGCCGCTGGAGGCCTTCATCAACGAGCGGACGGAGACGGGAGAGCGGGGCAGCATCTGGGCAACGATGAATGTGCTGTCGGCGCTCGGCACGATCGTCGGCGCAATCCTGACGCCCGCCATCACGGCCCTTCGTAGTGACCCTGCCGACGTGTTCCTCGCTAGCGGCCTCATGATGGCGCTCACGGGAGCCGTCATTTGCGTGCGTTTCCCCCGGCTCCCGCTCCGCTTCATGGTGCTCGCGTTCCTGCGCTCGCGCTACCGCGTCGTCGCACAGGGGATGGAGAACGTGCCGCGCACCGGCGGCGCCCTCCTGGCGCCAAACCATCAGTCCTATCTCGACGGCATCCTGATCGCAGCGGCGCTCGACCGACCGGTCCGTTTCGTCATGAGCCAGATGGTGTATAGACTGTGGTACGTGCGTCCCTTCGCGGCGCTCACCCGCTCCATTCCAATCGAACAGAATCAATCGCCGCGTGAGCTGATTTCAGCGCTGCGTGCGGCAGGCGAGGAAATCGAGAAGGGTGGCGTCGTTTGTATCTTTCCGGAGGGCCAGCTGACACGAAACGGCCAGATGATGCCGTTCCGGCGGGGCGTGGAACGCATCATGAAGGACCTTCGCGCGCCGATTATTCCCGTGGCGATTGACGGGGCATACGATACCGATTGGGCGCTGCGGCGTGGACGTCGCTCGGGCTCGCGCAATGGCGGTTGGTTCCATCGTGGCCTGGTCAGCGTCGTCTTCGGCAAGCCGCTGCCTTCCTCCACACCACCAGACGAGTTGCGCCGCGTTGTGGCGGAGCTTCGCCTGGACGCCTTTGCCGCGCGCCGCACAGATGCGGTCCCGCTTCATCGCATGGCGATGCAATCACTCCGATCCCAGCCAACGGCGCTGCTCTACTCCGATCACAACGGCGAGGAACTGGTCCCGAACCATCGCGTGCTAACTGCGGTCGTCGCGTTGGGCCACCGCCTGGCGCCCCTGTGGAAATCCGAAGAGTGCATCGGCCTGCTGCTGCCACCATCGATCGGGTCGCTCGCTGTCAATATCGCGGCCCTGCTGGGTGGCCGCGTGCCCGTGAATCTAAACTATACAACCTCTCCGCAGATCATGGCAGAGACCTGTCGCAGCGCCAGCATCCGTCTCATCATCACCTCCCGCGTCTTCGTCGAGAAAGCGAAACTCGAGCTTCCCGAGGGTAGCACCGTGGTCTATCTGGAGGACATCCGCAAGGAACTGACCGGCGGCGAAAAACTGACGGCGATGATTCACGCACTGTTCCTGCCGATTCCCGCGCTCGAGCGCTCGCTGGGCCGCGCGAAGCCAGCCAACCTGGATGATCTCGCGACCCTCATCTACAGCAGCGGCTCGACCGGCACTCCCAAGGGCGTGATGCTGACTCACTGGAACATCATCAGTAACATTGCAGGCACGTTGCAGTACGTCGAGTGCGATGGTCCTTCCGTGCGATTCCTCGGCGCCCTTCCCTTCTTTCACAGCTTCGGTTACATGTCGACGCTCTGGCTCCCGCTGGTGCGGAAGGTCGGCGTTTCGTTCTACCCGAATCCGCTGGATGGCAAGGCAATCGGTGCCGTCGTTGAACGCTACAAGGTGACCCATCTATTCGCCACACCAACCTTCCTGAGCACGTATATACGACGCGTCGAGCCCGGCCAGTTCGGCTCGCTGCGCTTCGTGCTCACCGGTGCGGAGAAGCTGAAGGACTTCGTTGTCACGGGATTCCGCGAACGCTTCGGCATCGAACCGATAGAAGGCTTTGGCGCGACCGAGTGCTCGCCAGTGGTGGCTCTCAACGGTCAGGACTATCGTGAGCCAGGGATCTATCAGGTCGGTACGAAGCGTGGCACCGTTGGCCAGCCGATCCCGGCGATGTGCGTCCGCATCGTCGACCTGACGACAGGCGAGCCGGTGGGCTCCGACCAATCGGGAATGCTTCTCGTCCGCGGCCACAGCGTCATGCAGGGTTACTACGGCCAGCCCGAGAAGACCGCCGAGGCCTTCGAGCAGGGCTGGTATCGCACCGGCGATATTGCGTCGTTGGACGAGGATGGGTTCCTCACAATTCGTGATCGACTCGCCCGCTTCTCGAAGATCGGCGGTGAGATGGTGCCGCACGTTCGCATCGAGGAGGCGCTCCATCTGGCCATCGGTACGACAGAAGTGGCCTTTGGCGTGACCTCCGTTTCCGACGACAAGCGCGGGGAACGGATCGTGGTGCTCTACACCGTGCCTGAGGCGAAAGCGCGCGAGGCCTGCGACCAACTCTCACGGCCCGAGTTCAACCTCCCGCCGCTCTGGATTCCCAAGTTCGCCGACTTCGTTCCCATCCCAGAAATTCCGGCGCTCGGTTCCGGTAAAATGGACCTGCGCGCGATGAAGTCCTTCGCGGCGGAGGCCGTGACGAAGCGCGGAGGCTGAGGCCCGCCCAAGGAATCCGTTGTGCGCCTCATGCCAGCGGAGGTGAAATCAGCAGACGAACGTGGCGAGGAGTGTTGGATGCGCGACCGCTTGGTGTGGATGACACGGAACCTCGGACTGGCGGTGATGATTGCCGTCATCGCCGTGGGATTGTGCTCCTACGGTTATGCGGCGGACGGAGCTGCACGAGCCTTCGCCTGGCTCTGCTGCGCGGTGCTCGGCACATTGGCAATGCCATGGCTCGTGATCGATGCCCGGCACTCCCACGTCCGCAGTCTTCTGATGCTGATGCTGGTCATTGTCGCGTGGACGGGAGTTCAGTGCATTCCGCTCCCAATCACACTCGCTAACTTGACGAATCCCGGATGGCATTTTTCCCTGACGGGCATGACCGCGACCTCGATTGCCCTGCCCTCTTCACTGCCGATCGCCCTAAATCCTGAGGCCGCGATCGCTGGTTGGCACCAGGCGGTTGGATTCACGGCGTTCTTTGCTGCTGCCGCCATGATCGCCGCCTGGGGTGGGTGGCGGAGCATCGCCTGTCTGGCAGCAGCGCTCGGCCTGCTGGAAGGCGTGCTCGGCCTTGGTGGCATGGTGCTGGGCGCGGGGGGTCGCGCCTGGGGGGCGATCTATAATCCCAATCACCATGCAGCGCTCACTCTATCGGCCATTCCTCTCACGATTGCATTCCTCTGGAACCGTAACGAGGAACTACTTCTCAGCGAAGGCGATGGGCTCCTCGCCGGTCGTGACCCGGGTCTCATTGGCGTCGCGCTGCTGATGGCTGCACTCCTCGGTTGGCTGGGCGCCTTCTCGCGCGGATCGCTCATTCTCGGGATACCCCCGATAGTCGCCTGGGTCGCGTGGGAGTGGTGGAATTCGCGGGAGGAAGCGAGCGCCGATTCCAGCCTCATCCGCCGATGGGGAGGACCGCTCGCCGCAGCGACGCTCACAGTTCTCGTCCTTGTGGTCGGATCCGGAATCGAGGGTTTCGGCAGCCGCCTCGCGGGACAAAGTGAGGCCGACAGCGTCAACAGCCGTCCCGCACTCGTGCGAGCAACCGCTGCAGGTCTCATGGAAACGCGCCTAGTGGGACTTGGTCTGCATGGCACCGAGCCGACAATCAATCGCTTCGCGCAGTTCCCGACCCGACTCGAGCCGATCTATACCCACAACGATTGGATGCAGTTCGTGGCGGAGATCGGACTCCCTGGACTGGCACTCCTGGCGATCGCCACGTTCTTCATGTGGCGCCGCAGACGTATAGACACGCAGCAGATTGATCCCGCTCCCGCACGTCTGCGACGCGCGGCGGCGGTGGGGCTGATCTCCATGCTCATGCATGCGCTGGTCGACTTTCACCTGCGGATTCCACTGGTCGGAATGCAGGCACTTCTTCTGGCGACCATCGTGCTCACCCCTCCCAGTGCCATTCAGGCCGAAAGTACCGGCTGAGGACCATGAGGATCCTTCTGACAGCCGATCCCGAGCTTCCGGTCCCTCCCCCGCTCTACGGTGGAATCGAGCGGATAGTCGACTGGCTCGCACGCGAACTCGTTCAAATGGGCCACGAAGTGGGCCTTGTGGCCCATCGCGAATCGACGGTGGAGGGAGTAGCCCTGTTTCCTTGGCCGGGCCTACACTCCCGCTCACCGGGGGATGCCATCCGCAACAGCATCCATCTTTCAAAGGTCGTCAGGCATTTTCAACCAGACATCCTGCATAGCTTCTCGCGACTTGTCTATCTGGCACCGCTTGCGACGAGTCGGGTGCCCCGGGTCATGAGCTTCCAGCGCCTGCCGACCGAAAGAACCGTCGCCATGTCGGCCCGACTACATGGACGTCGACTTGTCTATACAGGATGCAGCGAATGGATCAGCAGGGTCGGTCGGTCCGCGGGAGGAGTGTGGGAGACCATCCACAATGGCGTCGAGCTATCGCGCTATACGTTTGTCGGGGAAGTTCCCCGCGATGCTCCTCTGCTTTTCCTCAGTCGACTCGACCGGGTTAAGGCACCACATACCGCCATACGCATCGCCCTTGCCGACAGTCGGCGGATCGTCGTGGCAGGTAACTTCGCAGAGCGCGGACCCGATCGGGAGTACTTTGACAAGGAGGTCCGGCCCCTGCTCGACGAGCCGTTGGTCGAGTGGGTCGGTCCTGTGGACGATGTGCGGAAGAACGAGTTGCTTGGGAGAAGCGCAGCACTCCTCGTTCCCATCGAATGGGACGAGCCATTCGGCATCGTCTTCGTCGAGGCCCTTGCGTGTGGCACTCCCGTCATCTCGAATCCGAGAGGGGCAGTGCCGGAAATCGTCCGCCATGGCATCGAGGGCTTCACCGAACCGGGGGGCGAGGACCTCGGGTATCTGGCACGGCGCGCGCATTTGATCGATCGATCGGCATGCCGAGCCCGCGTCGAAAGCGCGTTCTCCTCATCCCATATCGCCGCACTGTATAGCAATCTATACGAGCGACATGCAGGGAGTGCAGTCCGATGAGCAGACGACTCTCCGTCCTTGCGGTATCGCCCCATTTTCCTCCGGTCAATGCGCCCGACCACCAGCGTCTCCGCACGTGCCTGCCCTACATGAAGGACCTGGGGATCGACATTCACGTGCTCGCCATCTCGCCCGAATCCGTTGAAGGACAGCCCCTCGACCAGTTTCTTCTGGAGCAACTACCCCGCGGAGTGCCGGTCACCCGCGTTCACGCAATTGCGGCGCGCGCGACGCGGTGGCTTGGCATTGGTAATGTTGCTCTCCGGGGGCTCGGAGCGCTCCATCAAGCCGCCTCGCGACTGATCAGGTCCCGGCACTTCGACCTCGCATTCTTCACCTCCACACAGTTTGCCTGCTATCCCTTGGGGCCCCTCTGGAAACGTCTATACGACCTCCCGTATATACTCGATTTCCAGGATCCCTGGGTTAATGACTACTACCTTCGCCCGGGAGCGCCGCCTCCACCGGGAGGGTGGAAGTTTCACGTCATTCGCCGGATCAATACGTTGCTGCAAGAACCCACGGTGCGCGGCGCGGCAGGGATTATTCGCACAAGTGCGGGCTATCGATTCCGAGGTCGTCGTTGTCCAGTTGCCACCATTCCCTTTGGCGCCAGCGAGGCCGACTTCTCGGCTGTGAGAAATCGCCTTCCCCCACGCGCCGGCGGACCTCACGTTCGCTGGGTCTCGGTCGGACGCGGAGGAGCTGACATGGCACGGGGTCTCAAGACGTTCTTTACCGGCCTCGCGGAGGCGAGAAGACGGGATCCTGCCGCATTCGCATCGCTTAAGGTGTACTTCATCGGCACCAGCTACGCGCCCCGCGGTACGGGAAGCCCATCGGTTCACCCGCTGGCAGTCGAAGCGGGCGTCGGCGACATGGTCATCGAGTCCACGGACCGGGTCGGTTACCGCGAGGCGATCGAGCAGATGCTGTCTGCGGACGGCCTGATCCTCCCCTGTTCCGACGACAGCCGATACAACCCATCGAAGCTGGCGGGACTGGCAATGGCGGGGCGCCCTGTGCTGGCCCTGGGACCCGAGGACGGTGAACTTGCCGTGAAAGTGACCGCCCTTGGCACTGGGAGGGTGCTCGACCGGGATGCATCCGTCGAGCAGGGTGCGATCGCGTGCCGCTGGCTGCTCGGGGCTGAAGCTCCTCAGCCTGATGAAGCTCTGCTCTATCCAATGACCGCGGAGTTCATGGCCAGGCGGATGGCGCGTTTTTTTCGCCGCGTTGCAGCGGAGCAGCGTCCATGAGCACGCGAGCGCTATGGAGCATTCCTTTCGAGGAACTTCTGGAAGCCCACCGACCCATGCTGCGATACGCGTGGGCATTCGCCATCGCAGCGATCGCGGTGGCGCTCCCGATCCAATGGGCTCAACCATCGTCTCTGGCGACCGTCGGGGTGCTGGCGGTCGTTGTTCTTGCCGTGCTCCCTTCATGGCTGTGGCTCACCGGTCGTGCGGTAGGCTTGCCAATCGTCCCCATTGTGGCACTGGGCGAGTTGATCATCTTTGCCTATCCTGTCTGGATAAATAGTGAGGCCATTTCCTACTACTCAGGCGAGGAGATACTCGGAGCCTGTCTGGCGGAGATCGCCTTCCTGGGGACCATGATCATCGCATGGCTCGCGGCGCAGTCACTCCCCGACCGGTCGACGCGGATTCTGGCGCTAAGGCTGGATGGCTTTGCCGACTCGGGACGGCAGTCGACACTGTTCCTCACCCTCCTGTCTTCCGCCTGCTTCTTCTCGGTCGCAGTCGCGGCCGGCTGGGCCTGGGATTACTTTTTTCAGTATGTCCCCAATGGTGTCTATACAGCCTTCCGACCGGCAGCAACGATCGCGGGTCTCTTGGGCATCTTCTTTCTTTCCATGGCTCACGGACGCAGACAGCTGTCTATACCTCAGCGTGTCATCTATCTATCTATTTTTCTACTCTACCTCGCCGCACTTGGGACATCCATTCTGCTAAGTGCCCTCGCCATCCAGGTCCTGGCTTGGCTGGCTGGCTATACGCTTGGGCGCGGTCGCATCCCTTGGGTGATGGTCCTGGTCCTTCCGATGGTGCTGAATCTGCTGCACGTGGGAAAGTGGGAGATGCGCCGGGAGCACTGGGATCAGTTTGGCGGAGATGCAGACGTCATCGCTCCCACAGAGTATCCGGCATTCTACGCCGATTGGTTCCGTTCCGGCTGGGAGGCCATCAGCAAGGAGGAGGAGCTCGCCGAGCCTGAGGATTCGACAAGCATCCTTGATCGTGCGAGTCTCGTGCAGATGTACCTTCTGGCCCAGAACAAGGCCCCGGCGGATGTTCCTTTTCTGGAGGGCGAGACATACGCCGTCATCCCGAAATTGATGATTCCCCGCATCTTATGGCCCGACAAGCCACGTACCCACCTGGCGCAGGTTATCCTCAACGTTCACTTTGGCCGGCAGACGCTTGAAGACACAGCGCGCACCTACATCGCGTGGGGGATGCTGGCGGAATCATGGAGCAATTTCGGCATTTTCGGTCCGCCAGTTCTCGGCCTTGTTCTTGGCGGATTCCTCGGATGGGTCGCGAAGCTCGGCTATCGCGTACCCATGGGCTCAATGCGTTTTCTGCTGAGCGCCGTCGTCCTGCTTCTCTCCATCAATGCAACACAGCAGGTCATGAGCATCTGGATCACGACCCTCTTTCAGGCACTGATCCCTGTCATCGGGGCATGCGTGCTGACGATGAGTCCTGTTGCAAGGCCGACGCCATGAGGACACGCCTCGCAATCGTCACCACCCATCCGATCCAATACTATGCCCCTTGGTTTCGCCACATTGCGAGTGAGTCAGGTCTCGAGGTTCGCGTCTTCTACCTTTGGAACCCATCCGCCGATTCCGCGTATGATCCCGGCTTTCAGCGGCAGGTCGAGTGGGACATTCCCCTCCTGGACGGTTATGATCATGTCTTTGTCCCAAACGAATCAAAGTCACCTGGGACCAGTAGCTTCCGTGGTATATACAATCCTTCGCTGTACCACGAACTGAGAGACTGGGGCCCTGATGTTCTCCTGATGATGGCTTACAACTATCGGGGCCTGATTCCCTTCATTCTGCGTTGGCACCAATGCCCAATGCTGTTCAGGGGGGATTCGCATCGCCTGGTGCCACATCGCGGCCTCGTGGCCGCATTCAAGCGCTTCAGTCTACGTCACTTGTTCCGGAGGTTTTCCGCCTGTCTATACGTCGGTCAGGCCAACAAGGAGTACTATGTCGAACACGGAATACCTCCTGAACGCCTCTTCTTTTCTCCGCACTGTATAGACATGGTCAGGTTTTCCAGCTTGAGGGATACCCAACATTCGCGGAGCAGTTTTGAGCTTCCTGTCGATTCCACCATCATCATGTTTGCGGGAAAGCTTCAGCCAAAGAAGAGACCGGACATGCTGGTCGACGCCTTCCGAGCTCTCGGGGACAGGGTTGATGTGACGCTTGTCATTGTGGGTTCAGGAGAACTTGAAACCTCCTTGAGGACTGCCGCCGGGAATGACGCAAGGATTCGATTCCTCCCCTTCCAGAATCAGTCGCGCATGCCCCAGCTCCTCTCGTGCGCCGATGTAGTGGTGCTGCCAAGCGAGGGATCCTCCGAAACGTGGGGACTCATCATCAACGAGGCACAAACACTAGGGAAGGCGGTCATCGTTTCGGATCATGTTGGATGCGCGCGAGACTTGGTGGTTGAGAAGGATGACGGGGCGCCGGGCATGATTTTCCCGGCGGGCTCGACGGAGTACCTGACCGGTGCGATGAGGCGCCTCGCAGACGACGCGGAATTGCGCCGACGAATGGGTGAAGTCGGTCGTCGCCGTATTTCAGAGTACTCCTATCACTCAGCAACGGCCGGCCTACTTGCCGCGATTCGCGCCGTTCGTGAACCACGGTCATGAGAATCGTCGCCCTCTTTCCTCAGCTGCTCGGGCCCGGCGGCGTCCAGCGATTCGGATGCGCGATGGCACGAGAGATCCAGGCCCTGGCCGATGAGCATGGTGGAAGCGCATCCATTCTTTCGCTTCTGGATCCGGACCATGAGATGGAGGACGTCATCGTCCGCGGCTCCTCTGGGAATCGTGCTGCGTTCACCATCAAGGCAGGTCTTTTCCTGCCGCGGGCAGACCTTGTCTATATCGCACACCCAAATCTTTCCCCCCTGGCCCTTTGCCGCTCCTCCCACGCCATCGTCCATGCTCATGGCATAGAAGTTTGGAAGCCCATGAGCCGCTTGAGGCGATCTGCCTTGCAACGTGTCGCGCTGGTTACCAGCAGTAGCGAGCACACACGCTCGATGGTGATGGATGTCCAAGGAAGAATTGGTGCGACGGAGGTGCTCCATCCCCCGGCGGACTCTGAACCGGTCCGGCAGAGATGGCGAGGTGACTTTGTGCTAACCGTCGCACGACTCAATAGGGACGACGTGGAAAAAGGTGTGGATAGATTGATAGCAGTCTATACATCATTCGATTCTGCCCAACTACCTATCCTGAAGATCGTCGGCGATGGAGATGACAGACGTCGCCTCGAAGCCCTCGCGGCAGGATGCACCCGCATAGAGTTCCTCGGCAAGGTGTCGGACCGCACTCTCCGAGACTTGTACCGTGACTGTGGGGTCTTTGCCCTTCCGAGCACCAAGGAGGGCTTTGGCATGGTCTACGCCGAAGCGATGGGCTTCGGGCGCCCCGCCCTCGGCTGCCCTGCTGGCGGAGTCCCCGATGTCATCGCGGATGGCCGGAATGGATTCTTGATCCCACAGGACGACACGTCCGGATGGCGCGATGCGATCATGCGCCTTTTTTCCGATGATGAACTGTATAGACAATTGTCCCAGTCGGCCCATGAGGACACCCGTGATCGGTTTTCCCGCGAGGCGTTTGGGCGCAGATTTCAATCACTGCTCCTTTCGGTCTTGGAGGCGAGGCGATGACGATTCGTGTCCTGCACCTGATCGCCGGCCTGGATCCGCGGGACGGAGGGCCTGTGTCGGCGCTCATAGGTCTTGTGAATGCTCAGCGAGCGGCGGGAATGGATCCGGCAATCCTGACAACCAAGGTCGCCAGCGACGAGGTGGTCCCTACTCCGAATGATATATACGTCTATACGATTCAGCCCAATGCAAAGGGCCGCATGAAGTGGTCGCCCGGTATCTCGCCCGCTCTGATGCGCCATACGCGTGACTTCGATGTGATTCACACGCATGGAACCTGGGAGTGGATTCACTATCTCGGCATCGGCACTGCACAGCGGCTCCGGAAGCCGATCTTCTTTCGCCCCTGTGGGATGCTGGACCCTTGGTCGCTACAGCAGGGATCAGTGGCGAAGCGAGTCTGGCTGATGTGCGCGCTCAAGCGTCGATTGCGCCGGGTCACCGCGCTTCACTTGGCGACCGAACGCGAAAGTTCCTTGGTTGCTTCCCTCGGTCTGGGCGCCCCCCGCGTGGTTGTTCCCAACGGTGTCGAGCTTTCCCCTCGGGTGATGCTCCACGAGGCAGACGGCGGTCCACCGCGCCTTCTTTTCCTTGGGCGACTGCACGAGAAGAAGGGGGTAGACCTGCTGCTGCAGGCCCATGCCGCATGTTTGCGCGAGGGATTCGCGAGCGAGCTCACAATCGCCGGTGATGCCGAGTCATCGCGCTACATGGAAGAGTTGCGTGGTCTGGCGCGCGAGGGGGGAAGCGGCCACCTGGTACGATTCATTGGACATGTCAGCGGCGAGCGAAAGCGTGCCGTGCTCGAATCCGCTGATCTGCTCATCCTTCCTAGCTACCAGGAAAACTTCGGCAACGTCGTCGTCGAGGCGGCGGCGGTCGGCACACCAAGCCTCGTTTCCGAGCAGGTCTATCTGGCCGACGATCTGGTGGCGGCCGGGGCTGGCGGAGTCATTCCATTCAATCGCATATGGCCGAAACATCAGCTGATTGAATCGATCACGACAACGATGGCCGCGTGGATTTCCTCACCGGACCTTCGCCGCGAGGCGGCTGTACGGACTCCTGCGTTCGCTGCCCGATTTGACTGGAGCGTTATCGCCCAGCGCTGGTTGTCGCTGTATAGACAGGCCGTGGACGGTTACGGACTCTCAGGCCACTGAGCCGCTTGTTTCGATGCGGAGCGTTCGAATGGCGAAGAGATATGCCGGAAGCCAGAGCAACACCATCCAGGTACTATCGGCCAGCAGCAGGATGAAGGCCTCGCCGATTGAACTGGCGGTGGGCTGCCACGCGGACAATGCAACAGTCGATGCGATGGTGGCCGCCAGATAGGCCTGACGCCAGCGGGCTGTCCGCACAGCCGTCGCTAGCGCCACGCTGGCTCCGCACAGGGCAATCGCCTGAAGCAGCAACGCACCGGCGCCGGCTCCAACGGTCGCATGTCCACCTGTTGCCGCGGCCACCAGCAACAGCGCAGCACAAAGCCCCTGCTCACGCCGTGATAGGCGCACCTGTGGCCAGAGCATCACAGCGACCGGCATTAGCATCAGCGCCAGAAAGGAGCCCGCGTATCGCGCGCCGACGAGCGCCCAGAAGTTCTCCGGGGTGGCGGCATCGGGCAGGATCATCAGCGTCAGATCGCGGTACGGATCGGTGGAGTCGAGAACGGCGTCGATCTGCTCGTAGAACCCGTAGAAGTAAGACAGCATCACGACGAGGGGCCCCAGCAGCACGGTGACGTTGAGCAGTATATACGCCCCCAGACCCACCGAGGAGGAAGGCGCAACGCGCTGTGGGAGTAACTCGTCGCGCAGTTGCCAAAGGCCCACGGCGGCGAACGCGACGATGATGCTCGCCAGCGGCGGAACCATCCGGCACAGACACCAACCGACTCCCCATCCCAGCGCGGCTATCCTCACCGCACCCATCGGACGCCCATCCACCGACGCGACCACGTGGGCCAGAGCCCACGGCCCGAAGAGCAACGCCAGCGGTGCGGCGACGCCGATCAGGTTCGCCTGATTCTGAAGTCCTCCGCCCACGACAGCCAGAGTGGCTCCGGGGAAGAGCAGGCCGAAGAAGAACACGTAGTGACTGTTGGCAAGATGACGCGATGCGGCGTGTTGCAACGCCAGCAGCGCCGCCAGGCCAATGGCCGGAATCGCTGAGAGCAGCATCAATGGCCAAGCAACCGACACCACCGCGATCCGGTGTGGCGCTGGCAGGATTACGGAACCGACCCAACAAACGATGAGGGCGGAGACCAGCAGGACTTCCGTCCTACCCAGGCTCCGCCCCGTTGGCGCTTCGTTCGATTTCATGTGACTACTTCGATGCGAGTTCGCGCGGCGGAGCAAGCGGAGCCGCCGGGATCACTCGATGCTTCACCAGGTCGCGGTCACCCTTGATCTCAAGTGAAGTGCCGGTCGTGATCAGGTCGAACAGCTCCTCCACCTCCGGCGTGTGCATGCCCACACAACCGTTGCTGGCATAATGACCAATGGTGTCGGGATGCAGCGTGCCGTGGATGCCGAGAATATCGCCCTCAAAGGCCATCCAGCGCGTGCCCAGTTCGTTGTTCGGATCGTCGGGACCATAGACGTCGCCGTTGCCGGGGCGCCAGGTCGGCCCCTTCTTCTTGTTCAACACGCGGAAGTTCCCGATCGGTGTGCCATCCTCGTCGCGGCCGGTGCGCACGCGGTAGATCTTGAAGAACTCGCCGTGGTTCTTAAGGACCATCGTATTGTAGGTGCGGCTTACGTGCAGCGTGAAATCGATGCTGGGGACGCGCAGCTTCTGCCCGATCCGGAGGCGGCGCGGGTCGGTGATATTGTTGACGCGCATGAGCAGCTCGTCGGTCAGGCCGTTACGCCGGGCGATCGAGTTGATCGAATCGCCGGAGCGCACCTCGTAGGTGGTGTCCCCCACAGCGCTCGCTGCGTTGAAGAGGTTTTCGGTGTTCGCCTTGCCGAGCATATCCGCGACCGCAAACACCTCGGGATCGTCCAGGCGGGCTGTCTCAAGCAGCGGCGCCAAGCGGCTCTGCGCGGCCTTGAGGTCCCCGGCCTGCAATTCCTGCCGGGCGAGGGCAACCTGCACGCGAATCGCCTCGGGGCTCCCGGGATTCGCCGTCGCGTAGGCCTCGGCCTCGGTGCGTACCGCCGTGGCGACGGCCCCACCGGAGGCCAGCGCACTGCTCAGGCGGATGAGCTCCACCTTCTCGCGCTCCTCGGATTTGGGAAAGTCGCTCAGGAAGCTGGTCGCGGCCTCGGTGGCTGCCGCGTGCTTGCCACTCTTCTGGAGGGCCTGGACGCGAATCAGGCGGGCCTGCTCACTTTCGCGGCCACCCTGTTTGTTCAACTCGTCGAGGACGGTCACCGCGCGGGCCGGGTCGGACTCCACAAGGCGTGCGGCCAGTTGCAGACGCTCCTCGGTTTCCGCTGAGTTCTTGGACAGGCCGCTGTGGCGCGTCAGGCCAAATACCGTGGCGCCGCCGACCAGCGAGCCCAGGAGGAGGACGGCCAAGATTGCCTGCTTCATGGGAAAACGACTTGCGTGTTTCATCGAAAGGGGACCTCTCGGGAACGGGGACTGAGGCGGCGAACGGGAGCGGGAGGGAGTGCCGCCATGCGACCCAAGGCAGGCCCGCGGACCCGAACACTGTCAAATAAAACATCCCGCGAATTCGGGCGGTGGCCCTACCCGGCAGGACGCCGGTCTCAGTTACTAAAGAAAGTTGACTACATCGGCACGGAGGAGAAGGTGAGTAGGTAGGGTGGCGGTTCTTCTGTAGGTTGTGGTCCATCCGATCCGTGGAGCCGCTGTCCGGGCGGGCCGCTCTCTTTTCCGTTTGGTTCCGACCGAAGTTGCGTGCCTTAGCATTGTGCTGTTGACTTTTGATCCGTTCGCTATCAGTGCTTTCCTCTGTTTTTGGAGCGGTGTTGGGTTCCGAAAAATGATCGAGGGGGGATGGCACGATGTCGCTCAGACGAAACGAGTTGATGGCGAGATTTCTGGAGAACCTTGGCCGGTTGGGGCATGACGTGGCGGAACTCCATGCGGCGTCTCGGAGTTGGGCGCAGGGAACGCGGGCGCAAACAACGCTGCATCAGGTGGAGAAGGACTTTCGCCTTTTCGAGGCGCGGGCGAAGGCGCTGATCGCGGAGATCGAGCACCTCGACGCCGTCAACCGCCAGTTCACCGGCGCAACGGTGGACGACAGTCGGGCTTCCCGCTCGGTCCCGGTGCCGCATGCCGTTGCTCCGGTCGCACCGCCTCGGCCAGCGGCGCCTCCTCCCCCGCCCGCCCCGATTCCCCCGCCGGAGGAGCAGCCAGTCGCAGAGGGCTTCCAGATCGTCGAGGACGCGCCGCCGCACCCGCCGGTTACGCCGAGCAGTGATGGACGTCGCAAGCTGGCCGAGATGGCCAATGATCTTCCACCGAGCGTCCTGGCGGAATTGAAGAAGGCCGGGCTGGTCTAGTCGCGGCTGGTGCAGTGCCGAGGTGACGTGCGCGATGGCGGCAAAGATTCCCTGCATTTTCCACTGGCATCCGCAGACGTGTTGCGGCATGGATCAACGCTCATGGTAGGGTGTGGGTATCAGCACGCCTCCCGACAGCAACCGATTCCGAGCCGTATTCCCCCCAGAGAAAGTTTACATGAGTACCGTAGAAGCAGACCCCAATAAAGCCAGCAAATCCGCCTGGAGCCCCGGTTCCTGGGTCGAGCGGCGTGTCGATCAGGCCATCCCGTACCCGGACCAGGAAGCCGTCTGGAAGGTGGTCGGGCGTCTGGCAAAGCTCCCCCCGCTGGTCACCAGTTGGGAAGTGGAGAAGCTCCGGGCCCAGTTGGCCCAGGCTGCGGAGGGTCGCCGATTTATCCTTCAGGGGGGCGACTGTGCCGAGATGCTCTCCGAGTGCTCCTCCGAGGTCATCACCAACAAGCTGAAGATCCTCCTGCAAATGAGTCTGGTGCTGACCGATGGCCTCAAGAAGCCCATCGTTCGTATCGGGCGCATTGCCGGTCAGTACGCCAAGCCGCGTTCCAGCCCCATGGAAACGCAGGGCGGAGTCACGCTCCCCTCCTACTATGGAGACCTGATCAACGGCTACGACTTCACGCCCGAGTCCCGTACGCCCAATCCCGAGCGTCTGCTCCTCGCCTATCACCACGCAGCGATGACGCTCAATTTCATCCGCGCCCTGGTGGACGGCGGTTTTGCCGACCTGCATCACCCGGAATACTGGGACCTGAACTTCCTCGACAAGGCAGGTCTTACGCCGGAACTGCGCGCCCACTACATGCGGCGCGTGGATGCGCTCGCCAACGCGATGGAGGTGATGGAGATCATCGCCGGTCGCCCGATCGATCAGGTGACCTCGGTCGAGTTCTTCGTCTCGCACGAGGGCCTCAGCCTCCCCTACGAGAGCGCCCTGACCCGCACGGTTCCGCGTCGCAGCGGCTACTACAATCTGGGCTCCCACTTCTCGTGGATCGGCGAGCGCACCCGTTCGCTGGACGGCGCGCATGTGGAGTACTTCCGCGGCATCCGCAATCCGGTTGGCATCAAGCTAGGCCCCAAGACCACGGGCGAGGACCTGCGCAAGCTGGTCGAGCAAATCGACCCGGCGAAGGAACCCGGCCGTCTCGTCCTGATCGGTCGCTTCGGCGCCGGAAAGGTGCGCGAAGTCCTGCCATCCCTCATCAACGCAGTCCGCGACACGGGCCGCAAGCCCGTCTGGATCTGTGATCCGATGCACGGGAACACGATCTCGACCGCCGGCGGGAAGAAGACTCGCCGCGTTGATACGATCCTTGACGAGTTGATCCACCACATCGACGTGCATGAGCAGGAGGGTTCGATCCTCGGCGGCGTGCATTTCGAGCTGACGGCGGAGAATGTGACCGAGTGCGTGGGCGGCGCGAGCGGGGTGCGCGAGGACGACCTCGACACCTGCTACCAAACGCTTTGCGATCCTCGCCTCAACTATGAGCAGGCCATGGAAATGGCCTTTGCCATCGCCCGACGCATGGAAGCGATCTGACGGCTGGAGCGCTGACCAGAACCGATTCATCGGCCGCCGGACGGGATTCCTCCGGCGGCCATTTTCTTTCACGGGAGACCCACCATGCCGGACATGATTCGAAGCGAAGCCGATCCGTTTGTGCTCTTTGGCGAGTGGTACCGCGAGGCCGACGAGGCCGAGCCGTCCTATGCGAACTCGATGGCGCTGGCCACGGTGCGCGAGGATGGCTCGCCGGATGTGCGCATCGTGCTGATGAAGGCGTGGGACCATCGTGGCTTTGTCTTCTACACGAACTTGCAGAGCGCGAAGGGAACACAGCTGGCCCGTAGCGGCGCGGTGGCGGCCAACTTCCATTGGAAGTCGCTCCAACGCCAGGTGCGGCTTCGCGGTGCGGTGGAACCGGTTTCCGTCGAGGAAGCCGATGCCTACTTCGCATCGCGCCCGCGGGTCAGTCGCCTCGGCGCGTGGGCGTCTCCGCAGTCCCGCCCGCTCGGCTCGCGCGATGAACTGGTCGGGTACCTGCGCGAAGTGGAGGCACGATTCCCCGGTGAGGATGTGCCTCGCCCACCCCATTGGAGCGGCCTTCGCATCGTTCCAAACCAGATCGAGTTCTGGTCGGATGGCGAGTTCCGCCTGCATGATCGCCGCCTCTATTCGCGCGGCAAGGATGGTACCTGGGGGACGGCGATTCTGGCTCCCTGAAGTGGAGAAAAAACAGCTTCAAAGGACGCGATTTCCTTCTTGACGGTGTTCCGCCCCTCGTGGGCTCTAGATCGTATTCTGGCTGAAGACTTATCCCGTGCTGACGGGCTCACTATCTCCAGCCATTGCTCCGGTTCCTGTTCCCGTTAGTTCCACTCTTCCCGTTCCCGCTTCAGGAGGTTTTCACATGCCCGATTTCGTGCTGGACAATGAACCCGCCGGGTTCGCCCGCATTAAGGTGGTTGGTGTCGGTGGAGGCGGCTGCAATGCCGTCGATTCCATGTACGACATCGGCCTTCAGAACGTCGAATTCTACGTCATCAACTCGGATTTGCAGGCGCTCAAGCGCAGCAAGTGCCCCAACCGGATCCAGATCGGCGCCAAGCTGACGCAGGGACGCGGTTGCGGTGCCTCGCCGCAGCTCGGCGAGAGCTGCATGCGCGATGCCCGCGAGGAGATGGTCGAGACGTTGCAGGGCGCCGACATCGTCTTCGTGACGGCGGGCCTTGGCGGCGGCACCGGTACCGGTGCGGCGCCGGTCGTGGCCGAGATCGCCCGCGAAATGGGTATCCTCACCGTTGCGGTCGTCACCAAGCCCTTCAAGTTCGAGGGCCCGCGCCGCCTCAAGAGCGCCATGGGCGGCGTCGAGAAGCTCCGTGACGCCTGCGACACCATGGTCGTCATCAACAACGAGCGCCTCCTCGACGTGGTCGGCCCCAAGGTCCCCATGAAGGAAGCCTTCAAGATCGCCGACAACGTGCTGGCCCAGGCCGTCAGCTCCATCGCCGACCTCGTCTCCACCCCCGGCCTCATCAACGTCGACTTCAACGACGTCCGCACGATCATGGGCGGACGCGGCGGAGCCGTCATGGGCGTCGGCGTCGGCAAGGGCGAGAACCGCGCCTCCGAGGCCGTCAAGAAGGCCACCAGCTCCCCGCTCCTCGACAAGATCGTCATCGACGGTGCCACGGGCATCCTGATCTGCATCACCGGCGGACCGGAGATGACCCTGATGGAAGTCAACGAGGCGACCCAGGCCGTCGCCGAGGTGGCCGACCCCGATGCGGACATCATCTTCGGCGCCGTGATCGACGAGTCGCTGACGGACACGCTCCGCGTGACGATCATCGCCACCGGCTTCCCCGACGACATCAACGCTCGCGCGCTGCATCAGGCTGAGCAGGAAAAGCCCGCCGTGACGCTGCCGCAAGCACTCCAGCGCCACCAGGCCCCCGCTGCTCCGGTCAACGGATTCCGCACCCAGGCCGCCGCCGCTCCCGCGGTTACGCCTCGTGCGGCGGCCCCGGCCCCCGTTGCTCCAGTCGCGGCTCCCGCTCCGGTGGCGGAAGAGTCCCTCGACGCCAACCCGGTCTTCGCCGTGGAGACTCCGACGGCGCCTGCACCTGTGGCATCTGCCCCGAGCAGCGACAGCCCCGTGCTTTCCCGTCCCGTCCCGGTCCAGCAGCCCGACTCGCTCCGCCGCACCCTGGAGCGCATGATGGCCGAGCAGGGACACGCCACTGCTTCTTCCCAGCCCCCGATCCGCGTCGCGAAGAGCAACCCCGCCACGCCGACCAATGGCCAAACCAACGGCCACCCGAACGTCCGCCCCGCCGCCCCGCGCGTCGAGGCCAGCAAGCCCCTCCAGGCCGATGAGCCGACCCCCCAGGTCAGCCTCTTCGATCCCCAGAACGAGGCCGCCGAGGAAGAGAAGGGTGACTTCGACACCCCGGCTTTCCTCCGTCGCCGCCGCTCCATCTTCGAATAATCAACCACGCCTGCATAGGTCACCGTGCCGCCTCCTTCCCCGTCTGGAAGGAGGCGGTTCGGTTTTCGGGGTGATGCCAAGGTACCGCGTGCGTCTCGCACGCGGTACCTTCTCGGCGCGCTTCGCGCGTTTGAGAAGAAAGACAAAGAAGAAGCCGAAAACTCAAAATCTCAAATAGCCAAATAACGCCTCATTGGGGAGAAACGAATCGGAAACCCAGAAAGCTGCTCCGGTAGTCCGGCGCGTACCTGCTGCGGCGCGCCGACCGCGCGAGCGACGGCCAGTCGCCCCACGACCCGCCGCGGAACACGCGGAACGTCCCCTTGATAGGTCCGGTGGGATCGGTTACACTTCCGCCGGGAAGGGAGTCGGCGTACCAGTCCAAACACCACTCCCACAGGTTCCCGTGCATATCGTGCAATCCCCAGCCGTTTGCCCTCTTACCCCCCACCGGGTGGGTTGTGATGTTTGCGTTGTCGTCGTACCAAGCGTAGTCCCCCAGCATGGAGTCGCTATCACCGAATGCAAACCTCGTCGCCGTTCCCGCCCGACAGGCGTATTCCCACTGCGCCTCCGTTGGCAGCGCGAACGACTCCCCCGACGCTGCGTTCAGCCTACCCAGAAACGACGCCGCTGTCGGTACGGGCTTCCCGCTCGGCTGCTCACCCATGATCTCGCTCCAACTCACGTAGTACATCGGATAGTTCCACCCTTGGCCGCGTAGCGGCCACGAGAGGTCTGCCTTGTCGCGCTGCTGGGCAACTGTCGTTCCCATGATCGCCTTCCATTGCGCCTGGGTCACCGACGTCTCACTCATCCAGAAACCCTTTGTCAGGGTCACACGGGTCTGTGGACCCTCATTCTTGTCTCTCCCTGATTCACCGCCAATGCCGAACAATCCTGATGGTGACCCCATGATGAAGTCCCCGGGTGGACACCAACGAAACGCGAACTCCACACCGTTCACCGTGATCGTTGCACGATCACCTGCCTTGGCACCCGGACGGGAAATGGCCGATTCGATTGTTCGAGAAGGCGGCTGAACGGTCGGAACTGGAACCGCGGGCGGGACCACCGTCGGCGGCACTGGCTTGCTGGTCGAAACCGCCGGTTCAGAGGCCGGGAGTACCAACGGCGGCCTTGTCGTCGAAGAAAGTTCCTTCCAAGCCACGGTGTGGAAGTAGTACCGCAGGCGCGGGTTCTCCGGGTCCAGCGCCTCGATTTCAGTGAGAAGGCGTTCGCGGCGGTCCTGAGGCCAGTCGCGGAGGGCGGCGGTGACGGCGGGGAGCAGGTCGGCGATGGCGTCGTCGTGGGCGGCGGCGGCTCCGATGCGGAGGCGGGCGAGGCGGATGCGTTCGGTAAGGGCGGCCTCGGCGGCTTGGCGTTCCGCCGCGGCGGCGCGGGCCTGGGCTTCCTGCGCGGCGCGGCGATAGGCCTCGGCTTCCGCCTGTTCGCGGGCGGATTCGTCGGCGCGGCGGCGCGCTTCCTCATCGGCGACACGTCGCGCGGTCCACTTCCCTTCGTCGAAGGCGAGGGGGAGGTGTTCGGCGTCGGATTCGAGGTTGCGGGTGATGCCGGGGGGATGGCCCACGTGGGGGTTGTTGGCGCGAATCCAGGCGCGGACGTGTTGGTCCACATAGCCAGCAAGGGCGCCGACGCGAAGGAAGCCGGTGTCGTCGGTGGGGGCAGCGCCGCGAAGCCCCTTGAGCACGCCGGAGGTGAAGACGCCGTTTTGCGCCACGGGGTCGTCGTAGGAATAGCCTTCGGCGACGGTGGCGAAGAGGGCGGCGAAGCCCTCGGCCTTTCCCATCTCGGTGGCGAAGAGGGCGGCGAAGCCCTCGGCCTTTCCCATCTCGGCGGCGAGGGAGGGGTTGAGGCCGCCGCCGATGCGCTTGACCTCGCCGGAGTCGAGCCGTTCGCGGCAGGTGTCGATGAGGAGGAGGCGGCGCCGGACGTCGGCGGGGCGCATGAGCCCGCCCTTGAGTTCGGCGAAGGGGATGGCGCTGGTGGTGGCGATGCGGCGGGCGCTGTCGGTGGCAAGGAAGTAGTGGGCGCCGCCGACCTCGAAGCCGTGGGTGGAAACGGTGGCAACCATGAGGCCGTCGGGGCGGGCCATGTCGGCGAACTCGACGATGGCGAGGCCGATTTCCGTGCGCGAGCCACCGTGGCAGGTGGCACCCGCTTCGCGCAGCCGTTCGAGGCGCTCGGCGGACTCGGGTTTGCGCGGCGCCCCGCCGAGGCAGAGGATGACCTGCTCGAAGGGGATAAGGTGCAGCTCCGCGGCGAAGGTCCATGCCAGATCCACGGCGTCGTCGACCGCGTAGGGGATCGGCGCCAGGTTGCGGTCGATGGTGAACTGGCCGACACCGACGAACAGCCCGGTGGAATGGGCCGCGTCGAAGCCGTTCTCGCGCTGCAAAGGCGGCGTGAGCGGGGAGACGGACAGGTCGCGGCGGAGGGGGGACGGCCCCGGCACGTCGGGCATGGGGGTTCCATCGGCTGGCAATGATGACTGACAGCGAAAGGCTGGCGCGTGGCGGCGGAATGTTGCAACAGGGAAATGTGAGGATGATGGGAAGGATACAGAACATCGGGGAATCGCGCTGCCGCATTCGGCCTTCCAGTTGAATTGAGCCTTGCCATCGCAGAGGCACGCCGTCATCTTCTGGTTAACTTTCCTCCAAGGGAATCATGACTGGCCGTGGCACCGGGAACCCAGAAGGTTGGAAACTTTGAGCTGAACCTTGAGCAGCGGGGCGTGAGACTGACGCGCGCGGGGAACTCCGGCGTGACAGTGCGCCCGATTGTCAGCTTCTTCCTCACGGAAGCGGGCAAGCAGCGGATGCCGTTTCTCTTCACGAGCATGATCCCGGCGGACGGCGGCGGCGTGGAGTTGATGGGGCACTGCACCGAGGAGGTGTCGCTCTCCGTCTACATCAAGCCGGTCGCCAAGATGGATGCGCTGGAAACGACCATCAAGATCATCAACGCCAGCCGCGCATTCCAGATGCGTGTGACAATGGAAATGACGCTCACCGGCGAGGCAGAACCGCGCTGGATGATCCCTGGTTTCTTCTACGGCGAGAATCGTCCCGATGGCGCAGCCCGTGTGTATCCCGCCTTTTCCGAGGTGAACCGCGATCCGAGGCGATTTGTCTCGAACCACTGGGCCTTCCGCTCGGACCGCGCCGCCGTGCCGGTGGTTTGCGGGTGGACTTATGGATGCTTCGCTTGGGTGGCCACCGAGGGTCAGTTTGGACGCTCGCAGGAAGCCCCCGAGGGCGTGGGCCTTTCCGGTCTCCGCTTCCAGTGCCAGGATGGTCAGCCGGTCCTCGGCGCGGACTTCCCCTATCAGGAAACTCCGGTCAAGTATTCATTCTGCCACGAAGACAAGAACGAGCCCGAGGAAGTGTTCGTTTTCCTGCCGGAGAACACGCCCATGCGGGTGTCGGCGCTGGTTGGCTTTGGCGCGCCCATGATGGACGCCTACGCAGCGGTGCTACGCGGCTGGGAGGAGCGATACAAGGAACTGCACCCCGCTTCGTCCTACATTCCGCAAGAGTACGCGGAAAGCGTCGCGCATCTGGGATTGCTCCGCTGGCACTACGACGGGGGACACGGCGCGATCTACGAGACCACGTCCTTCGAACATCAGGTCGGGCGCCGCCGCACGGAGCGTGATCCGGCGATCATGCACGTGGGCTGGATGGGCGGGACCTTGTCGGCGTTCACACTCCTGAAGGCGGGTCGCGATTCGGGGCACGCGGAGTCGGTAACGGCCGGCGTGGCGGTTATGAACAAGATCACGGCGCAGCTCTCCCCCGCCGGCACGATCTTTCCTGCCTGGGCGGAAGAAACCGGTTGGGCGTGCAGCTACGGCCCAGAGGACGGCACGGCCCATTCGCGAACCATCGCCGAGGCGGTGACTTTCATCCTGCGATCCTTGGCGCTGGAACTGCGACACAATGCCTCGCACCCACAGTGGCTTGAGGCGGCCGTTCAGTCGCTCAACTACGCCGTCGGCGCCCAGCGCGAGGACGGTGCCTTTCCTGTTTACTACGATTTGGCGACGGGTCGACCCACGAACTACGAAGGAACGGGCGGCATTGCCTGGGTGGCCGCGATGGCGATCGGCGCGGCGATCCTGCACAAGCCCCATTACCTGGAAGTGGCGATTCGCGGAGCCGATTACTACTCGCGCCTTGTGACCAGCCATGAACTTTGGGGCGCCGCCGAGGATCAGGCCTTTGTCCCGACGTCCGACGACGCGCACTGGGCCCTGATCGGATATATGGCGCTGTACGAGGCAGACCGGAATCTGAAGTGGTTGGCGCTGGCAAAACGCGCCGCCAACCTGGCGCTCAGCTGGCGATTCGCACACAATGTCGCGTTCGGCAATCACACGCTGCTGGGCCGCTATGGACTCAGGACGGTCGGCGGGGACATCAACTCGGTCGCGACGCCGGTGCTGGGCGTCTACGGGCTTGTGAGCTACGTGGAAATGCGCAAGTTGAGCGCGTTCCTTGGTGATCCTTACTATCAGCAAAAGGCTGACGAGGGGCGTGCCTTTGCGACGCAGATGGTGGCCTTGGACGATGGCCATTGGAATGCGCGCGCGGGCATGGTGCTGGGAAACGTCCATCACACCGACTTCATGCAGCCGAAGGGCACCGTGGAGCCGATCAGCATGAGCCTCTCGGCCAGTCTGGTCAAGTATGCGGAATTGCACGCAAGGCAGTTGGATCTGGGCAAGGCGTTGCTGGCTCCTGTGACCGCCGCCGAGTTGGAAGCAGAGTACGAGAAGGCGCCGCGGGCCTATGCGGATTTCGCCCTTGAGGGACATGCGACCTCGTCGCTTGGCATGGGCATGCTCGGGGGAGGACTTGGCGCTTCACCGGTGGCCCCACCGGAAGAATCCTCCGCGGGCATCGCGAGTCTGCTGGGACTCGGATCGGGCGCCAATCCGCGGCAGAGCCGCACCTCGGGTGAGCAGAACCTTGGGCGGATTTTCCCGTCCGGGACCGACAACCCCGTCGCCGCGATGCTCGGGCTTGGCGATTCGTCCTCCCGCCGCACACCGCTCCCGACGCGGGGACAGCCGAACCCGCGCGGTAATTCACGGGCCGAGCCCGATGCGCCTGTGCCGCCACCGGCGGCCACCCCGCAGCCTTTCCCCAACACCGCGTTCCCCAACATCCCGTCGGTGGACGAGGGGGGCGGCGACGACGTGGAAATCAAGTACAAGATATTCTGACCGCAGGCCCCTTTTGGCAAACCGCGGTGGTTCTCATCCAGTCCCATTCACACGGATGGGATGTGGTCCCGCTCGGCACACGCAGAAACGGTATGATGTTTGTTTCCGAAGTGACGAAGGGTGCTCCGCCCAAGCCCTGTCCGATTGGAGTTTCGAAACGATGATCCGCAGCCGTCTCGCCCTCGTACTGCTCTGTGCCGGCATTCTTTCTGTCGGCGGGAATCTTCCGGGACAATCAGCCCAAACGTCGCTGGACGCGCGCACTTATATTGAGGTCGCGCACCGGGTCCTGCCGGGAGTGGTCAACATCTCCATCGAGGCCCGAGATGTCCCAAAGACCGCTGGCCCTCCCGTGGACAACTTCGACGACATGATCCGGTTCTATCAGGACCAGCGCGGCCTGGGACGCTCCCTTGGTCTTTCGTCGGGCTCGGGCGTCCTGACCCGCACTGAGTCGGGCAAAGGTTACGTGGTGACCAACAATCACGTCGTGGATTCCCACAGTGACGAGACCCAGATTCGCCTGACCTTTCATACGCTCACCCCGGGCACGACGGACTACAGCAACACGACCGAGATCGTCGGCGATCAGGTGCGCATCCTCGGCAAGGACAAGCTCAGCGATCTGGCGGTGATCGAGTTCGACATGCCGGAGGATTTCAAGCCGACGGTGGTCGAATGGGGGGACTCAGACGCGGCGGAGATTGGGGAGAACGTCGTGGCTCTCGGCAACCCACTTGAACTGAACCATACGGTCACCACCGGGATCATCTCGGGCAAGTCCCGCTATCTGGGTCAGCAGATTTCCCTGGAGAAGTTGCTCCAGACCAACGCCGTGATTCAGCCGGGCAACAGCGGCGGACCTCTTGTGAATCTGGATGGCAAAATCCTCGGCATCAACAACGCGATCGCCAGCCGCAACGGACTCTGGCAGGGGACGAGCTTTGCCATCCCCAGCAACGATGCCAAGCGAATCACCGACGCGCTGATCGAGCGGGGCCGCGTCAGCAGAGGCTATCTGGGTGTGACGATGAAGGATGTCTACATGGTCCCCCCCGAGGAACTGGCCAAATACGAGATCCAGCGTGACCAGGGTGGTGTCTATATCTGGACCGTCGTGCGTAACAGCCCCGCCGACATCGCTGGTGTGCACACGAAGGACATCGTCGTCGCGATCGACGGCGAGGTGGTCCGTAGCTCCGACGAGATGCTCCAGTCGATTGCTCGGAAGGCGGTGGACAGTTCGGTCACGGTCAAGCTGTTGCGTCTGAATGAAGAAGAGAAGCCCATGACGTTGACCGTGACGGCACGGCTGGGCGAGCGCCCGGCCGAAGAAATCATCACGGAAATGCACCGGGACGAGCAGAACTCCAACGAGATGATTCCCAAGATCCAGATTGATCCGTCGGCGCCGGTGTCGCGGAAGGACCTGGGGCTGGCACTCGACGATTGGTATGACGACAAGACGAAGGAAGCGGGGCTGGAGGTCAAATCCGTGGCGCCCGGATCACCGGCCGACGGTGCCGGGCTGGAAGTTGGCGACGTGATCACGTCGGTGGCGGGTCGTCCGGTTCGTAGTCTCGGTGACTTCCGCGCCGCGCTTTCGGCCCTCGGCACCACCGTAGACGTGCAGGTCATGGTCAAGCGGCAGGGAGTCCAGCTCCCTGTCATCGTCAAGCAGTGACACTCTACCATCACAGGATGAAGAACGCATCATGAGCGTTGATATCGCACAGATCACCCAGGAAGTCGAGACGCACAGTGCCCTTGTGGAGCAGCTGGCGACCGAAATGGCGAAGGTTGTGGTGGGACAGCGCGCCATGGTTGATCGACTGATCATCGGCCTGCTGGCCAACAGCCACGTTTTGCTGGAGGGTGTCCCGGGCCTGGCGAAGACGCTGACCTGCAAGACGCTCGCGACCTGTATAGACGCGAAGTTTTCCCGCATCCAGTTCACGCCGGACCTTCTGCCAGCAGACTTGATCGGCACACTGATTTACAACCAGAAGGAGCAGAGCTTCGAGCCCCGCCTCGGCCCGATCTTCTCCAACATCGTGCTGGCGGACGAAATCAACCGCGCACCTGCCAAGGTCCAGTCAGCCCTCCTCGAATGCATGCAGGAGCGCCAGGTCACCATCGGTGATCGCACCTATCCGCTGGAGGACCCCTTCATGGTCCTCGCCACCCAGAATCCCATCGAGCAGGAAGGCACTTATCCGCTCCCCGAGGCACAGGTCGACCGCTTCCTATTCAAGCTCCAGATCAATTACCCTTCGCGTACCGAGGAGGCAGGCATCCTGGAGACGATGACCTCGGTGGCGAACCCGGGAGGTGCCTTCGGGACCCTGCCCAAGCCCCAGCCGGTGATCTCTCCCGATCGCGTCCGTGCGGCGCGCAAGGTGATCGACGGGATATACATCGACGAGAAGGTGAAGGCCTACATTCTGGACCTGGTTTCTGCGACCCGCTACCCGGACCAGTTCAAGCTGACCTTCAAGTCGAAGGATGGTCGGAAGCTGGATCAGGTCATCCAGATGGGCGCCAGCCCACGCGCCTCCATCGCATTGGTGATCGCAGCCAAGGCCCATGCCTTCCTGCGTCACCGCGGCCACGTCACACCGGACGACGTGAAGGCCATCGGCCCGGACGTGCTTCGCCACCGCATCATGACCACCTTCGAGGCTGAGGCCGAAGAGCTGACGCATGACATGGTGGTTCGTCAGATTTTCGACCAGGTCCAGGTGCCGTAACGCCCGATCATGCCTATCCCCGAACTGTTGGAAGACTCCGCAGACGTCCGTCGGCTCGAAATCATGACCCGGCGCATCGTCAACAACGTGATGGCCGGTGAGTATCACTCGGCCTTCAAGGGGCAGGGCATGGAGTTCAACGAGGTGAAGGAATACAGCCCGGGGGACGATGTGCGCACCATCGACTGGAACGTGACTGCGCGTACCGGCGAACCCTTCGTGAAGCGCTACATCGAGCAGCGCGAACTGACGGTGATCTTCGCGGTGGACATCTCGGGGTCGCAACTCTTCGGCTCGCGCAAGCGCCGCAAGCGTTCCCTCGCGGCAATCATTACTGCGGTGCTGGCCTTCTCCGCCATTCGCAACAACGACCGCGTGGGGCTGATGCTTTTCTCCGACAAGGTCGAGTGCTACGTGCCGCCGAAGAAGGGTCGCAAGCATGCGCTCCGCGTGGTGCGCGACTTGATTCGCACGCCGGAGAGCCGCGGCACGGACATCACGCTGGCGCTGCAGACGCTCAACAAGCTCCAGCGTCGCAAGTCCATCGTCTTCCTTCTCTCTGACTTCCAGCAGCCCGACATCCGGCGCGCGCTTTCCGTCACGCGCTCGCGCCACGACCTAATTGCCATTTCCATCACGGATCCGCGAGAGATCGAGATTCCCTCCGTGGGCCTGCTGACGCTTGAGGATGCGGAGACGGGGGAGCATCACGTCATCGATACGTCGAGCCGCCGGGTTCGCGAGGAGTTGCAGGCGCGGCTGAAGGCCCGCCGTGAGGAAGCCAAGCGCCTCCTCAGTTCGCTCAAGATCGATCACATTGAGTTGCGTACCGACCAGGACTTCGCCTCGCCGATCATTAGCTTCTTCACGACGCGCATTCGGAGGAAAGGCGGATGATGAAGCGCCTCTCCCTTTCACTCTTCCTTCTCGCCGCGTTGCTGATCTTCGCGGGCACACTCGCGGCCCAGACGCCGGCAGGCGAGGATGAGATGGATTCGCTCGCGACCGGACCAGTGGCGGAAACACCGCGCGAGTTGCAGGCCGAGTTCATCGTCCCGAGCACTCCCGTGGAGGTCGGCGTGCCCTTCCCGATCCGAGTGAAGGTGCTGATCCCGGGCGATTTCGAGAAACTGATCCTCACTCAGGACAAGTTTGGCGTCGCGTATCTCGTCGGCGAGGAGTTCCGCCCCATCGGGAACAACGAGTTCGTCGCCTCGTATCGTGTGCGGAAGCCGGGCGACCACACTTTCAACCCGCAGGTGTTCGGGAAGACAGCGGGTAGCGAAGAGGCCATTCGCCTCTCCTCGGCGCCGTTCAAGCTCACGGTGAAGGAACCGGCCGCGGAAGCGTCGACTTCGAGTCACGGTTTCCCCGATGTGCGTGCGATCCCGTTCGACTACACGTGGCGGAACGTAGTGTTGGGTGCCGCGTCCGTGCTGCTCCTCATCGTGCTGGTGATTCTCGGTTTCGTGGTGGCGGCGATCCTGCGCAAGCGGGCCTCGAATGTTCCACCGATCACGGTGCGCCCGCCGATCGAGCTCGCACTGGAGGAAGTGAAACTGCTGTCTTCTCTGGAGATTTTCCTGGTGCGTGGCTCCGACGCTCATTACACGGCTCTTTCAATGGCGCTTCGCCGTTATCTTGAGGGACAGTTTGGCGTGCCCGCCGCGGAGATGACAGAGGACGAGGTGATCGATTTCATTCGTAGGAACCTGGACACGGCCAACCAGGCTGCTGTGCTGAACCAGGTGCTCACGCGCAGCTCGCTTGCCAAGTTCGCGCGGCAGCCGATTTCCCGGGAGATCGCAGGCGAGGACTGCGATGCATCGCTCAAGTTCCTCCAGCGCGAGCAACAACGGCTTGAGGCGGCCGACGCCGCGCGGCGTGCGCGCGAGGCGCAGGCAGATCGGTCGGCCGCATGAGCAACCTGATCAACCATTTCGCCCATCCGTGGATGCTCCTGGCACTGGTACTTGTGCCGTTGCTACTCATCCTGCAGCGCCGCAGCGAGCGGAACGCACCATCGGTGCTGTATAGCGATCTATCCATGGCCCGCGGTCTGCCGAGGAGCGCGCGACAACGCTTCCTTGCAATGGTGCCGTATAGCAGGGCACTGGTGCTGACGCTCGGAATCGTGGCCTTGGCACGGCCCCAGTACGGAAACCTGGAAATGAAGACGAGCGCGCTTGGCGTGGACATCGCGCTGGTGCTCGACGTCTCGGGCTCGATGATGGAGGACGACTACGTTCCGAATCGCCTGGAGGCCGCGAAGGCCGCAGCCCAGGCATTCGTGAAGGCCCGCGCCACGGACCGCGTGAGCGTGATCGTGTTCGCCACTTCGGCGGCGCTCCTTTGCCCGCCGACACTGGACATGGCCGCGGCCGAGCAGTTCATCGGCTCGATTCACCGCGACATGATCGCAAACGGATCGACGGCCGTGGGCGACGGCCTGGGGTTGGCGGTTAGCAAGCTGAAGGACTCCAAGGCGAAGTCGCGCGTGGCGATCGTCCTGACGGACGGCGATAGCAACTCGGGGCGCCTCACGCCGGAGCAGGCGGCAGAGACAGCCGAGGCTCTCAAGGTTCGTGTCTATACAATCGGCCTCACGCGAGGCAACTCTTCCGCGCCCCAGATGGGATTGCTCGGCGGTCCCATGTTCGCACCTCCCTCCGCGGGCTTCAACGAAGAGCTGCTCAAGAACATCGCCGAGCGCACCGGTGGAAAGTACTTCCGCGCCAACAATGAGCGCAGCCTCAGGCAGATCTACCAGGAGATCGATGCCCTCGAGAAAACAGAGATCGAAGTGAAGCAGACAGCCGACTATGATGAGCGGTTCTTCTACTTCTGGCTTCCGGCGCTTGCGCTGCTGGGCCTTGAATTCCTGCTGAAGGCCTTCTGGCTGAGGAGGCTTCCGTAATGGGATTCATTCATCCGGAAATGTTCTGGGCGTTGGCAGCGATTGTGCCGATCCTGATCGCCTGGTCCTTCGCGAAGCGCTGGCGTCAGCGGCGCCTCGGTCAATTCGTCGTCCCCGAAAACTGGTCGGATCTTGCAGCAACCGTGTCGAGCCGCGCCCGCTTCCACAAAGGTGCCCTGGTCATTCTGGCGCTGGTGCTCTCGGTGGTGGCCGCGGCGCGTCCGTGGTACGGCACCCGGGAGAAAGAACTCCGTCAGCGAGGCGTCAACCTGATCGTCGCCGTGGACATCAGTCTCTCGATGGCGGCGCGTGACGTGGGTTCGATGAACGTCAACGGCAAGACCGAGATGGCGACGCGGCTCACCTATGCTTCCTCGCTGGTGCGACAGATTCTTGTCGAGGTACCGGGGCACCGTGTCGGCGTCATGCCTTTCGCAGGCGAGGCGTTCCTCCAGTGCCCGCTGACCAGCGACTATGGCGTGGTGATGGACGTGGTTAATGACCTGGGCTTCGACCTGCTCGACGCTCCGGGGAGCGATTTCCGCGATTTGGTGAAGAAGGCCGGTGAGGCCTTCAAACGGTCCGGAGATGGCCGCCGTGTGCTGCTGATCGTCTCCGATGGCGAGGATCATTCCGAAAAGATTCGCGAAGCCATCGCCGCGGCGAAGGAATACGACATGCAGATTTACGCGCTTGGTGTCGGTTCGCGCGATGGCGCGCCGCTGGTGCGTCCGGATGGCACCTACGTGGAGGACGAGCAGGGAATCAAGGTGATCTCGAAGCTGGGCGATGGCGTGTTGCGGGAACTGGCGAATGGCACAGGTGGCAAAGCCTACGTGGCACCGGTCGGCAGCCGACTCGATCCGGGCCCGGTCATCAATGACCTCAACACAATCGCGCGGGACGATCTCGGCAAGGACAAGCGCGTGGTGCGTCAGGAACGCTACCAGTGGCCCTTGGCACTCGCCCTGCTCTGCCTTGCACTCGAGGCGGTCATCGGCGAACGTCGTCGCCAGCCTGCAAGGAAGGTGTCCTGATGCGCCAGCGACCAATCATCCTCCTCGCTCTCCTGCTTGCGGTGCCGCTGTCGGCGCAGCAGATCTTCGACCCCTTTGCCGGCCCGAAGAAGCCTGACACGGCGCTTTCCGACGGCTCCACGGCACCGGTGCCGACGCCCACCCCGACTCCCGAGCCCCCGACGATTGATCCCTCGGGCATCGGCTTCACTTGGTGGAACGACGGTCCGGCGATGGTCGAGAAGGGGAACGAGGCCTATCGCGCAGATCACTTCATTGAGTCGGAGCTGTGGTATCAGGACGCACAGCTGAAGAGCGAACAGTTCGCCGCTCCGATCCAATATAATCAAGGTCTTGCACTGGCGCGCCAGGGTAAGTGGTCGGAAGCGGTGCCCACGCTTTCCGGGGCGCTGGACCGCTCGGGACAGGATGCCGAGTTGAAGACCGACCTGTACTACAGCCGCGGGACGGCCAACCTCCATCAGGCGCAGGAAGCGGCGGTGGCCATCCTCGGGATCGAGCAGTCCGGCAAACGCCTCAACAAGAAGCAGCGGGAGGAGTTGGAGGCTTCGAGACAGGCCGCGATCCAGCTTTGCTTCGACTCGATTGATGACTTGGGTCGAGCGCTCGAGCGCCGTCCCACTTGGGATGACGCCACGTTCAATAGGGCCCAGGCCCAACACCTGCTGACCAAGCTGACGAAGGACCCGCCGCCGGATAGCAACAAGCAGCAACAGCAGCAGCAAAGCGGCGACGGCGATTCCGACCAAGGCGACGAGCAACAGCAGGGTGATAACGAACAGAATCAGGACCAGCAGCAGGACCAGCAGAAGAATCAGGACGAACAGAACGGGCAGCAGGATCAACAGGACGGCAACCAGCAGCAGCAAGGCGACCAGCAGCAGGATCAGCAGTCGTCCTCCGGCTCCCAACAGGGAGACAGCGAGCAGCAGGGTGGCCAGAGCCAGTCGCAGCAGGGGCAGCCAGCACAGTTGACCCCCGATCAGGCGGCATCCCTGCTGGAGATGCTGGGCCAGGAGGAGACTGTGCGCCTCCGCCTGCGGACGAATAGCGAAAAGCAACGGCCAGCCAAGGATTGGTGACATGCGTCGAGCAAGCCGTCTAGCAATCTATACAGTGACACTGGCCTCCCTGGTCGGCGCGGGACCGTTTGGCACCCTCGAACGCTTGTCGGCGCAGGATGTGCCCGCTGGCACGTCGGCTCCCCTTCCCGATGGGGTCAGCATCCGAGCCGACGTGGATCCCCCCCGAGTGACCATCGGCGATCCTTTCCGCTACACCGTAACCATCGAGGGGAGCGCGACTGAGCAAACTTTCGACGCGCCGGGCTTTGCGCAAACCGGCGCCTTGGAGCTGATCTCCGGCCCGAACTCCCGAAACGAATTCATCTACGACGGCAGCCGCTCGGTCATGCGGCGCTCCTTTACCTATACGCTGAAGGCAACGAAGGTCGGGACGGTGACGATTCCGCCCGCGCGGCTCCAGTTTGCGGGGCGGTGGTTCGACACCAACGCCATTTCCCTTCAGGTCGAGGATGTGCCGGACTTGGGCAAGGGGATGGATCAGGTGATCTCGGGCAAGACCAACTCGCCGGAGATCAATCGCGAATTGCAGGGCAACTATTTCGCCCTCGCCGAGGTGCCAGAGGTGGTTTACCGGGGTCAGCCGATCCCGATGACCGTCTATATTTACAGAGCGCCCTCGCTCGTTTCGTTCAGCCGTTGGGAACGCGTGAAGGACGCTTCGGGAAGCGACTTCATCATCCCGCAGGCACAAGAGCCGATGGACAGCCAGATGCTCGACTGGCAAACGGTCCGCTTCGGTGACCGAGATCTGGTGCGAGCGCCGCTCTACACGACTTGGGTGGTCCCGACGAAGTCCGGCGACCTGCGCATCACGCCGCCCTACACGCGCGTCTACCTGTCGGCGCAGAACCGAAACTCGCGCCGCATTGAGGACCTGATGTTCGGTCCCGGTCTGATCCCGGTGGATCTGGAAACCCGGACCATGCGGGTCAGCGTGTTGGAGCCACCGGCCAAGCCCGCTGATGCGGCGCTTCAGGTGGTCGGTGACCTGACCGCCCGCGTCACGCTGGATCGCATGGACGAGAAGACCGGCAAGGCCGAGGTGCCGCAGCGCGAGTTGGTGACGCTGAACGTCACCATCGTCGGCGAAGGCTTCCTCGACCTCGTGACACCGCCGGTGCTCCCTGATCTTCCCGGCCTCGTTGCCATCGACAAGAAGACCTCCACGAAGGCGCGAGTCGATGGTGGCCGGTACATGTCGCAGAAAAACTTCGAGTACATCTATCAGGCCTCTCAGCCCGGTGAGGTGACAATCGAGCCGATCTCCTTCGCCATGTTCAACCCCACGTCGGGTGAGCAAAGCGTCATCAAGAGCGCCCCGATTTCCCTCACGGTCACGCCGAGCAATACCGACTCGATCCTGGTGGGAGGCGGGCCTTCGAGCACTGCTGCGACCACGGCGATGGTCGGCAAGAGCGGCACTAAGGTCCTTGGCGGTGACGTGGCCTACATCGATACCGCTCCGCTGACGGGAACCGCCACGGCCGGTGGCCCCTTCTATGCGCATCCGTGGTTCTGGCTGCTTCAGCTCGCGCCGGTACTCACTGCATTCGGCTACGGCGGATGGCAGTTGTATAGACAATCCGAGCGCACCGAGTCGCCGGAGGCGCGGGCCCGTCGCATTCGCCGAGAGGTGGAGACAGCGCTGGCCAAGGCGAACTCCATCGTCGAGTCGGGTTCCCGCGACGAGTTCCACGCCCTTCTGGCAACAAGCCTCATCGGCTACGTGGCCACCCGGTTGCACACTTCGCCGATGGGATTGACCATCGAGGCCGCTGCCGAGCGCCTGGTCGCACAGGGCGCCCCAGCGTCGGCGGTCGACCGACTCTCCGCTCTGCTGGGCCGTTGCAACTCTGTCCGATTCTCACCTGCTCCCGACACACCGGCGGCGCGGCGCGAGCTCCTCGCGCAGGCCGGCGAAGTGCTGGCATCCCTCGACAAGGGAGGCGTCGCATGAGACACGCAATCCTTGGCCTGATGGTGCTGGTCCTCGCGATGATGGTCCCCGGCCGCGCGTCGGCCATGGACCTGAAGGAAGCCAACGGGCTGCTGGAAGAGGCACATCTCCTCTTCGAGCGCGGTGAGTCCCAGCGGGCGATGGAGAATTACGTGCGCGTCGCGGCCGAAGGCTTTCCCACGCCGCAGGTCTGGACCAATGCTGGCACCGCCGCCTATCGGGCGGGGGATGTGGGGCGGGCGGTCTTGTACTACAGTCGCGCGTTGCGGCAGGATCCGTCCTATGATCGCGCCATCCAAAGTCTTCGTTTCGTCCAGCCGGAGTCGAACGCCGCCGATTCAGGGACCGAGTTCCTGCGCTCCACCGTGGGACTGATCTCTCCTGGCATCTGGGCGTTGATCTCGCAGGTCGGTTTCCTCATGGTCTGCTTTGCCATCGCGCGGGCGCTCTCGCGTTGGAAGTCACCAGAGGCCCGGAGCCACTGGCTCATTGTTGCCGCGTGGTGCATCGTCTTTGTGGCCGCGACTGTGGGGATGACCTTCTGGACGCACAGCTATCGCACCGGCGGCAATGACGCCGTGGTGCTGACGAAGGGGGCGATCGCCCGGAGCGAGCCGCGTGCAGAATCAACGGCACAGCTTGAACTCCCGGCCGGCACCATCGTCTCGCTCACCGAGGCACCGGCGCGCGGCTTCGTACGCGTCAAGCTCGCCGACGGGCAGAGCGGGTTCCTTTCCACCCGCGATCTGGAGTCCATCTGACTATGAGCAACCAAGCAGCCGAGGTGCAGCCCTCCGAGACACCTCAGCCTCCCCCACCCGGCGGAATCGCCTACTGGCCTGCGTCGCTTGGTGTCTGCACCACGTTGCTGGCTTTGGACCACCTGACCAAGTGGTTGGCAATCGCGCACCTCAAGCCCGAGTGGTGGGGCGTCGCCTCTCCCACGGCTGCCATGTGGGCGGACCGCCCGCGAGTGGTGCTGATCCCAGAGTTTCTCCAACTTCAGTACGCCGAGAACCTTGGCGCGGCTTTCTCGATTCTCTACGGGCACACCTTTCTGCTGGGCATCGTCAGCCTAGTGGCGACGGGACTGCTTGTTTGGTTCTGGCGGAGCCTGCCGGCGAACGAGATCTACGGACGCATCGCCGTTGCCATGGTGCTTTCGGGAGCCATCGGCAACATGATCGATCGCTTGTTCCGGGGCTATGTGGTGGACTTCATCGACGCGCACTGGTTCTACAAGGCACATTGGCCGACGTTTAACGTCGCCGACAGCGCGATCTGCGTCGGAGCCGTGATTATCTCGATCCGGTTTTTGAAGGGAAAGATTTGAGACGCATGGGACCGGAAGCGCTCGGCAAGCTGCTGGTGGGAACCGGCGTGGCACTGGTCGTGGCCGGCGGTATCGTGCTCATGGCGGGGCGACTCGGGCTGGGACGCCTTCCCGGCGACATTCATGTTTCTCGCGGCGGCTTTAGCTTCTCGTTCCCCATCGTGACGTGCATCGTGGTCAGCATCGTCCTGACGGTGCTGCTGAACCTATTCCGCAGGTGACGCCTTACTGCGGCGGGCGCTTGCCCAGCACGAACTCCAACTCGAAGAGCTTCGGCCAAAGCTTCCCGGTGACGAGGAAGCTGCGGGTCTCGGGATCGAAAGCGATTCCGTTCAGCACGTCCGCCTTGGCCTTGTCCTCGGGAGAGAGCAGCCCGTTCAGCGCAATCAGGCTGATCACCTCGCCGCTGTTCGGGTCGATCCCCGCGACCAGGTCGCGCTGCCAGATGTTGGCGTAGAGCACCCCGTCGACATACTCCAACTCGTTGAGCGCCGTCACGGGAGTGTCTCCCGCCTTCACCTCGATCACGCGCTCAATGGCGAAGGTCTCGGGGTTACGGAAGGTCACCTTGTTGGAGCCGTCGGTCATGAGGAGGCTCTTGCCATCGTAGGCCAAGCCCCAGCCCTCGCCCTCGTACGCAAACTCGCCGATCTTCTCGAAGGTCTCCTTGTTGTAGACGAAGGCCTTCCCGTTTTTCCAAGTCAGTTGAATCAGCTTGTCGCCAACCAGGGCGAGGCCCTCGGCAAAGATGTCGGCGGGGAGGTCGATCTTCTTCTCGACGACGCCGGTCAGCGGATCCACGCGACGGAGGGACGAGCGCCCCTCAAGGCCGGTGCTCTCGTAGAGCTTGCCGCCGTCGAGCAGGAGCCCTTGCGTGAAGGCTTCCGGATCGTGGGGACGGATTGACAGGGCGCGGAATGTATAGAGCGAGACGGAGTCGGGCGGCGCCTGCGCGGTGCCCTGAAGGCCAAGCGACAGAATGGCCGTGGCGAGGATGGCTTGGAGAAGGAAACGACGTTTCATGTCACGCTCCGTGGGGTGGCGTCGCTCGCCGCAGCGAACGGGTCTTTGTCTCTCAGTAAGTCAACCTGCGCAAGGCAAAGCCCACAAGCAGATTGCATCGCAACAACTTTTGGGCGAACACCAGCGGCAAGGGCCTCGCGCAGTTCCGCAACGGTCAGCTTGCCCGATGCGACCGCAATGATGCCGCCGACCATGAAGCGTACCTGATGGTGGAGGAAGCTCCGCGCGGCGAATCGAATGCGCCAGGGACCATGCTCGCGCGTGGGAGGAGTCGCCTCGGCTTCGTCGATGTTGAGGAATGTTCGGGTCGCCTGGCAGATCGACGAGCGCCATTCGCGAAGCTCCCACTGACCCTTGAAAGATTCCGCGGCGGGACCAATGAGGTCCGTATCCAGCGGCATGGCAATCCGGGAAACGAAGCGCCGTTCCAGCGGCGTTGGGAACGCCATGGCGGTAAAGTGATAATGGTAGGTACGCCTAATGGCGTCGAACCGCGGGCTGAAGTCGGGCGGACAATCCGCCACTTGCCGGATGCGAATGTCCTCGGGAAGCAGCGCGTTGAGCGCCAGCGCCACACGGCGCGTTTCCAGGCGCTCGGGGATGGAGACGGCGACAACCTGGCCGAGAGCATGAACGCCTGCATCGGTACGTCCGCTGGCCACGAAGCCGACATCCCCCGCGCCTAGTCGCTGCACGGCGGCCTCGATCTTCCCTTGGATCGTTTCCTCGTCGTGGGGCTGGCGTTGCAGGCCGCGAAAGTCCGTGCCGTCGTATTCGACGATCAGGGCAACGCGGCGCGTCGGCAATGCTTCGGTCACTGGAGCCCGCGCGTCACGCGATCAATGGCGATGCAGTCGCGGAGCAACGCCTCCAACTCGTTGAGCGGCACCATGTTGGGTCCGTCGCTCTTGGCCTCGTCGGGGCGATCATGGGTCTCGATGAAGAGTGCGTGCGTGCCCACGGCGCAGGCCGCGCGGGCCAGATGGGGAACGTACTGGCGCTGCCCACCGGTCGCCGTGCCGAGGCCGCCGGGAAGCTGGACGCTATGCGTGGCGTCAAAGCAGACGGGAAGGTTCGTCGCTTCCTGCATCATGGGGAGGGAACGAAAATCGGTGACAAGGGTCCCGTAGCCAAAGCTGGCGCCGCGCTCGGTCATGAGCACGTCTTCGCAGCCAACCTCCTTCAGCTTCGTCGCGATGTTGCGCACGTCGGCGGGTGCCAGAAACTGGCCCTTCTTCACGTTGACGGCGCGACCGACGCGACCCACGGCGGCGACGAAATCCGTCTGGCGGCACAGGAATGCGGGAATCTGAAGGATGTCGCAGACCTCGGCGGCGATGGGCGCCTGCTCTTCCGTGTGCACGTCCGTGAGGATCGGCACACCGAAGCGATCCTTCACCAACGCGAGGACCTTCAGTCCCTCCTCGATCCCGGGGCCGCGGAACGAGTGCACGGAGGTCCTGTTCGCCTTGTCATAGGAGGCCTTGAAGATGAACGGGATTCCGAGGCGGGAGGTCATTTCGACCAGGCGCTCGGCCATGAAGAGGATGTGGTCGCGCGATTCGATCACGCAGGGACCGGCAATCAGGGCGAGCGGGGCGTTGCCGCCAACGGGGAGGTTTCCCACCTTGATTTGGCGTGCGGTGGTCAGGGTCGGATTCATGAAGAGGACGGGCTCCGGGGCGATTGTTCGCGGGTGGTGGGAGTCTCAGCGCGGGTCTCAATCAGGCGCAAGAGTGCTCTGGCACGGTGGGCCTCGCTGTCAGACCAAAGTGCACCGTCGTAGCGGGCACCATAATAGCGCTCTGTCAGCGGCAGGAAATCCCCCAACGGTTCCTGGCTGACGACGATTTCTCGCGCATACTCGAGCGGGGTACTGGAAGGCGCCCGGGGATGCAGCTGCTGGAGGCGTTCGAGGAGGAGGCGATAGTCCTCGATGGGTGCATCCTTGGGGTAGAGGGTCTCTCCTGCCCGCTCAATTTCGATCTGGCGCCGCCGACGCTTGCGGAACAGGATCACGGCCGCCACGACACCACCCACGATGACGACAAGCACGAGAGTAGTCCCGACGAAGCCGACATTCGAATCACCATCCCCCGTCATGAAACTGCCGAGCCCACCGCCGAAGGCCGCCGCCCGATTGATGCCACGGAACATGGCCATCATCATCCCGGTCTGGTCCCGTGCGTCGAAGTCGATGATCTTGTCATACCACTGAAACTTGAGCACATCGTACCAGCGGGTCAGACGGCGATAAAGTGTGTTGGGAAGCCGGTTGTTGCCGATGCCCGAGGCGGGCGTGGGGTCGAAGGTAATCCAACCCGCCTCGGGGAACCAGACTTCGACCCAGGAGTGGGCGTGCTCCTGGCGAACGATGTAATACCCGTTGGAGCCGGACACCCACTCATCGGTGGCGTATCCATTCACCACGCGGGCAGGGACCTTCTGCGAGCGAAGCATGAGGACCATCGCGGTGGCGAAGTACTCGCAATGCCCCGCCTTTCCATCGGTAAGGAAGTATGAGAGATGGTCGGAGCGGCTCGCGAAGTCCGTATCGAGGCTGTAGCTGTAGTAGTTACGCAGGCGATGCTCGATGCGCTCGGCCTTCTCGCGGGCCGAGGTGAGTTCACCGGTCCACTCAGTGGCGAGTCGGGACACAGTTGCCATGTCGGCGACGTCGGGGAGCTGTGTATAGATGCTGAGGAATTCGGCGAACCGCCGGGTTGCGGGCGGGGTATCCCGCCGACGGAGGAAAAACGGTGCATCCAGAATCATCGCTCCGCCTTCGTTGACCGGAAGGTCCGCGTACTCGGCGATGGTGAGCGGCGGGATTTCCTGCCAGGCGGGACTCGAAATTCGGCTTTCGACCTGGTAATTCATGGCGCCCTTGGCGGCGGGATTCAAGAGCTGGACAGAGGACGAAACTTCGTCGACCAACATCACCTGGTCCGAATCGAAGAAGAACAGCGTGGGACGGTCGGGTCCGAAAACGTATCCACGCCCGGCGGCCTCCATCTGGATGCGCATGCGGTAGATTAGTTCGGGAGTCTTGAGGGAAGGCTGGAGATTGAACTCCACCGCGCGGCGACGTTCCGTTGTCTTGAGGCGGCGCTGCACCACAGGGCTCTTTGACCAGGTGCGCCCGTCGAAGTAATCGAGCGCCGTGCCACGCAGCCGCAGCAGGGGATCCCGGGGATAGCCGAGTTCGAGGGGAAAGCCCTGGCCGGGGATGGCACGCATGGCGATGGTCGGATCCTGCTGGATCTCTCCCATTCCCGTGAAGGTGATGGAGTCGGTGAAGCCCGAACTGGCTCGGCCTGTGGTCGGCGCGGTAAGGCCGAGACTGACGGCCTGACCCTGAAGCCGGGGGATCAGGAAGAAAAGCCCGATGCCGACACTGACGATAAAGGCGAGCGCGAGGGTCAGGCGGCGCATCAGCCGTGTCGTGAGCCACGGGGTATCGAGCAGGCGCGAGAACCGCTGCGTGCCTCCGGTCCCCAGCGCCATGGCGACGGGCGCAGCGGGAGTCTTCCCCTTCCGCTTCTTCGCGTGCTGATAGGCAAGCTCGGCGTCACGCTTGATCGTCACGGTGATCATGGCCGCCACGATCAGGAAGATATAGACGAGCAGGGCCGGTGCGAAAAGCACGGATGAGGTGGACACCGAGGCGGCCAGCGCCTTGAAGAATGTCAGACCATAAATCTGCAGGACGTCGCGGTGGGAGCGTGCCGTGAAGAGCTTGTTGATCTCGAGGTAGAGGAACAGGTTCACGACCGTGTCGAAGTAGATCCGCATCCCGAACCACCCGTAGAGCGACAGGGCCAGGACGGAGATGCTTATCAACAGCCAAAGCCTGCTGGGGATACCGAGCGGGTGGCGGTCATTGTATAGACAAAGGCCAATTGCACCAATGTAGGTTGCGACGGAAAGGAACGAGAGCTCTGCGAACACCCAGAGCATCAGGAACGACCAAACGGCCGTCAGGTAGGTCAGGATGTAGAGGGCTCGGTTGAACTTCATGCGGTCTTGACCGTCCCTCGGAAACCGCCCTCAAGCAGCGGCGTCGCCCCCTGATTTGTGTCCTTCGGCGGGAGGAAGCTGGCGCCCAGCTCCTTCTCGAAATCCATGATGCTGAGGGGGAGTGAACCCGGCTGGGTACCGCTGCTGGGCTTCATCAGGATTGGGATGGTGAAAACCCCGGGAGCGGAACCGGAAAGCAGGTTCCTGGCGAGCGCTCCATCATCGATCATCGCCAGCTCGGCCAGCGCGCGGCGACACCGGACCAGGTGGGCTTCCCCGGTGCCGAACCCGACAAGTCCGCTCCCGGTCCGAAGTTCCACCTCGTGATCATGGGTGCAGAGCCATTCGACCACGGAAACGGCCAGCACGATGGCGCGCTCGAACGCTTCGGAGGCCGAGGTCCGCTGGGAGGAAGGTACACAGTTATCCAGCAGAACGCAGGCGCGACGCTTTTCCTCGGATTCGTACTCACGGGCCACGAGGACGCCGCGCCGTGCAGTGATCTTCCAGTGAATGTCACGGGCGGGCAGCTCGGGGGTGTACTCGCGCAGGCCATAGAGCCCGATCCCGGCTCCCCGTCGGTTGGTTTCGTATTCGCCCAGCTCGGACCGCGCCGACTGCATGGCCGAATCGACTTGGATGGACTGCGGCAGGATCAGCACTTCGCCACCGATGCGACAGGTCAGCACACGCTCGATCAGGCCGAAGGGAAATCGCGTCGCGATGTCGACCTCCGCCAGCTTGTATATCCCCCGACGGAGGAACAGGCACTCGTATTCCTGGGTGGAATCGGCGCCGCGCGGCTCGATCCGGTCAAAGAAAACGGCGCCAAGCAGCGTCTTCTCCCCATCGCCAAGCCGATCCAGGGCGCGGAGGCTGTAGCTGGAGGTCATCAGCTTCTCGTTTCGGATCCTAATGCGTACTGGCATCGGCGTCCGGGCGATCCAGACGCGCGGGAACTCGCGCGTCACGTCAATGCCCCGGATTGTATTGGTGGCCAAAAGCGCCGACAGGATGAAGAATGCGCACATCATGGAGAACATCAGGTAGAGCAGGGGTGCCGCGGTGTTGAGTGCAGCGAGACCGATCAACATCATCGCTCCGACCAGACAGTAGCCCTCGAGGGTGAGGCTCAGCGCGAAGCGGCGGCTGAGCGCGCGGCGGACGCGCTCGACAAGGATGCCGACAACAGGTTGGAGGAACGCGGGTAGTCGACTCACAAGGTGCCCCCGGGTGGATTGCAGCTGTTGTTAGCTAACGGCGGGCCATCGGGGGAACAAGCCGGATGTTGTCAGTGGAGCATGATCGCGGAAGGAATCGGGAGCGGGGCGATGTCGTCGAAGGAAACCGGTAGCCTGCCTTCCGCCGCGCGGGCACCGACGAGCACTTCAGCCATGACCTCCTGCATTTCAGGAACCGTCGCATAGCCGCAATAGAACGCATCGACAGCCGTCACGGGGCGAATCTGGTACGGGGCGCCGAATCCCACATAGGCGACCGGCACGCCGACGCCCGCGAGTTCGTTCAGCAAGCTGATCTGGTTCGAGGAGTTGATCACGGTCCAGTCCGAACCGATGACGATGACCTTCCCGTAGCCCTGGGCCTGCGCCACAAGCGTCGCGCGCGCATTGGCGCCAATGGTGCGCGACACCGTTTGGTAGGTTGTGTCCCCGTGCAGCTCGGACAGCTTGGCCTGGAACGTCTCCATGCCGAAGCGGTAGAAAATCCGCTGCGAAGGAGTCAGGACCAGAGCCAGAACGCGGTCCTGCTCCTCGATGAAGGAAGCGCCTCCGGTTCGATCGAAGACCTTGGTGCAGGCCTTTTCGCAAACGCGCCGAACGATGGCGCGGTGCTCTGGGTGGTCGAGCACGGTACTCCAAAGCCCCGGGTCGACCGTGCGCTGCTCGGGCAGGCCGGCGCGGCTCTTGGCAATGAGGACACGGCGAACTGATTCATCGAGCCGTTCCTCGGAGATGCGCCCCGAATTGACCGCATCCACAACGCCCTGCCAGATGGCGCCCACCTCTGAATTGGCGGGTCCGAGGATCACGTCGATGCCCGCTTCGATGCCGATCACACCGCGCTCCGCCGGATCGGGAACCGCGAGTGTCAGCCCCACCATGTCATAGGCATCGGAGATGAGCAGGCCATCGTAGCCGATCTCGCCTCGAAGGATGTCCTTGCAGAAGCGTGGCGAAAGCGTCGCCGGCCACGGCGTGCCGGGCTCCACCTGTGAGTACCAAACGTGGGCCGTCATCACCATGTCGACACTCCCCCCACCCGCCAGCAACCGGTACGGGCGCAGGTGCACCGACTCCATCTCGTCGAGCGAAACCGTGATTGTGGGAAGGGAGCTGTGGCTGTCGCCCTCGGAGGCTCCGTGCCCCGGGTAGTGCTTGAGCGTGCCAAGGATGCCTTCCGCGCGGGCGCCCTGGAGGTAGCCCTTGGCCACAAATCCCACCGCATCCGGACGATCGCCATAGGCACGAGTCGAGATGATGGGGTTGATCGGCTCGGTATTCACGTCCACCACGGGGCCAAAGGTGATCTGGAGGCCGAGCGCGCGGGATTCACGGGCGGTGATGCGGCCGCAGAGCTCGGTCAGGTTGGGATCACCCGTCGCGCCGAAGGCCATCAGGAGGGGAAAAATCGTCGCGTCAGCCACGCGCGCGCCGAGGCCTGCCTCCGAGTCGATAGCGAACCAGAGCGGAAACGGGGAGAGCGCCTGCAGCGAGTTGACGCGCTCCACGACGTTGGCCGCGGACTGGCTGTTTCCGAGGAAGACAAACCCACCGAGGTTGTAGCTCTGGATCTGGGACTCGGGCACGCCCACGTCGGTCGAAGCCATTGAGCAGACGAACAGCTGCCCGACCTTTTGCTCGACGGTCATCGCCGCGAGTGAACTCTCCACCCACTCAAGGTCCGGGTCGCGGAGCGGAGGTGTGTGGGGCACCGCCTTCGGATAGGAACCCGGGTCGCGATGCTTTCGCGGGGGAGTGTTCGCCAGAAACTCATGATCCGCGATATTCTCGGGTATCGGCAAATCGGGCATCGGAGAAGCTCCTGCGGGACGGGTGGCGCCAATGGCCAACATCAGGGTTGCGAAGGCTGCGAGGCAGTTGCAAACTACAGTCCGATTCACGCCGCTGCCCCTCCTTTCCAAACCGACCAAATGCTATTCTCACCGGAAGGCCGTCTCAATGCTGAAATCCATCCTATCACTAGCTATTCTCCTCGCCGTTGCTGCGCCTGTGTCTGCTGACGGCGGCGCCACCAATTCTGCATGGATGGATATCGACCATTTGATCGACGCGGCCATCGCTGATCACACCGCACCGGGGGTGGTGCTCTTCGCGGGGAACAAGGACGGTGTCCTTCACGAATACGTCGCGGGTCGCCACACCTACGATGCCAACTCGCCCAAGGTCACCCGCGACAGCATCTTCGACATGGCCTCGGTGTCAAAGCTCGCGGGAACGGGAACTGCCACCCTGGTCCTCATGGGGGACGACAAGCTGTCCTCCACGACGCTGGTTCCGCAGATTCTGCCGGGCTTCGAGGCAAACGGTAAGGGAGACGTGGCGATCCTCGATCTGGCGCGTCATACCTCCGGACTCAAAGCCTACGAGAGTTCCAAGAATGTGGAGAAGACCCGCCCTGAAGGCATGTCGCATGCCGACGCACTGGTGGCGGCCTATAGCAATCTCGTCCCTTCGAATCCCCCGCATACCAAGGTGGTGTATAGCTGCCTCAACTTTCAGTTGCTGGCGCGCGTGAACGAGACCGTAGCGGGTAGGCGTCAGGAGGACCTCCTGCGCGAGCGCGTGTACGGACCGCTTGGCATGAAGGACACCGGTTACCTGCTCACGCCCGAGCAGAAGTCGCGGACGCTCCCCAGCCAGGAGGGCATCGCTCCGGGCACGGTGCACGACCCACTCGCGAGCTATCACGGCTCCGAGGTTCATTGCCCCGGCAACGCGGGACTTTTCTCAACGGGACCGGACATGGCCCGCTACTGCTTGATGGTGCTCAATCGCGGCGAACTCGACGGGAAGCGCATCCTGAAGAAGGACCTGCTTGAGTGGTCCTTCCAGCGCCAGACGACACCGGAGATGGGTGACGGGCGCGGGTTCATCTGGGACCTCTGGGAAGCCAAGCCCTATGTCACCGACCTGAACAAGCAACCGGGTCACCAAGTCGTCGGCCACACAGGCTATACGGGCACGATGGTATGGATAGATCTCTATACAGAACACTGGTTTGTCCTGCTCACCAACCGTACCTGGCCCGATGACTCCAAGGAGAGCAGCGCGGCAATCGCGGCTCTTCGCAAGGGGGTCGCGGATCGGATTCTGCGGATGCAGCCCGAGTACGCCGATTACTTCGCAAAGCAGGATGCCGAGCCGAGCGCCGGCAACTAATCCCCAGCCCGACCATGCACCGCAAAGGCTCTCTCCCACCAACATATTGCAGGCACCTTCGTGAGTGATCTCAGCATCGAGAACCACACGCGGGAGAGAACTTTCGTCGGCGCAGTCATCGCACTGGCAGCGCTGGTGTTCGCCCGCTATATGTGGGTCACGTGCACGCAGTACGCATCCAATCGCACGTTTCTGGCGGACGTCGGCGTCTTCAACGTGCTGTGCTCGGGGCCGTTGCACGGCCATTGGCTGAGGACCCCGCTCGCACCTGACGCTCCGGGCAACTACTTCGGAATTCACTTCCAGCCGTACCTTCTGCTGCTAACGCCGTTCTATGCCATCTACGACCACGCGCTGACGCTGTTGACGGCTCAGACGTTCTCGCTGGCAGCGGCGGGAGTTCCCTTCGCGCTTGCCGTGCGGCGCCTGACAGGGAGCCGCCTCGCGGCACTCGGGATGCAGTTCCTTTACCACACGAATCACTTCATCCTTTCCATGCATCTCGCCAACCATCCCGAGTCGCTGGCAATCCCCTGGATCTTCATTGCCTTTCTCGGGCTGCTGACTGATCGACGATGGCTTGTCTATACGAGCACCATCCTTGCCCTGATGGTGAAGGGGGATTTCGCCTTCTTCCTCCTGATCTTCTGGTTATCCCAGCTTGCCTGGCCCAGCCAGCGGCGGACGGCCATCACGGCGGCGGCGATCTGCCTCGGCTGGGGCTTGTTGGCCACGGCTGTTTCCCGATTCTGCGGCGCCCAGTGGTTCATCGATAACGGCATGACTCCCGTTTCGCGGTTCCAATCCATGGGAAGCACTGGCGGCGACATTGTTTGGTATCTCGTAACGCATCCGTTGGACGTGCTGGGTCGGATCTTCCGCAGTCCGCTGCTGGCACTGCTGGCATCCACGGGCTTCTTGTGCCTGCTCGACTGGCGCGGCGCCTGGGCTGGCGTGGCAGCCGCCGCCGTTTTCCTCATCACCGACGACTTCATCATCCGGAATCTGGATTACTATTACAGCTACGCGGCGATTCCCCTTCTCATGATGAGCGCTGCCCGCGGTGCCGCGCTGGTGATGGATCGAGTTCCAAGCAGGCAGCTTGCCTCGCGGATCGGGCTGACGGCATTGGTCATGATCGGCGTCTATATGTATAGACAACCGACGCGAACTGACGGCTATCCCCACGCGCCGTTTCCCATCACCGATCATCATCGGCTAGTCCCGGATGTCATGAAACTGCTTCCACCGGACGCCAGCGTGGCGGCGCAGTACGATCTTTTCCCCCGCGTCCCCAACCGACGGGATTTGTTCCCGATGCGAGAGCAGTTTCTCGACCGCGTTGAGTATGTGGTCCTCGACGCGCAGGGAAGGGCTCCCGACCTCACAGGGGAGGAGCGTATCCGCGTCTCGGACCGCCTGTCTTCGGCGGAATGGGCGTTGATCGAACCGACGCCACTCGACGGCTACATCATTCTTCGCAGGGCCTCATCGAAATGACGACACCGCAGGATCAGCCTGAACCCATCGGTCGCTTCGAGCTTATGGCCCTCGCCATCATCATGGCGCTGGGAGCCGCCCTGCGTGTCGTATTCATGCTGCGGGCTCCCGGATTCTTCTACGACGAGGCGATCTACGCGCTCGACGGCCTTAGCATTCTCCGCAAGCCCGGTTGGCCGATCTTCTTCGACACGCTCAACCACATGCGCGAGCCGCTATACATCTATCTGCTCGCCCTGACCCAATGGATCTGCGGTCCGTCGGTCCTGGTCGCCCGTGGCACCGCCACGCTGGTCGGAATCGCAACCATCCCTGTGGTGTGGGCGCTCGCCCGCGAATGGCGAGGTCCCGTGTTTGCACTTTTCGCCGCCTTCCTCTTCGCCACGCTTCGCTGGCATGTGCACTTCAGCGGCCTCTGCTTCAGGACGATCACCTCCCCCCTGTTCGCCTCGCTCGTGGCATTGTTTTTCTTCCGTCTATACAGGACACGAAGCCTGCCCGATGCGATTGCGCTCGGCTTGTCGCTCGGAGTCGGCGCGTATAGCTATCTATCCTTCCGCCTCTTTCCGTTCATCATGCTGCCGCCTATGCTGCTGGCCTGCATTGGGCGTGGACTGCGTATAGACAAGCCTCTCGCCCTTCGCTTCAGTCAGGCCGTTGCTGTGGCGGGGCTGGTCTTCCTGCCGCTCGGCATCCATTTCATCCGCCACCCGGACCACTTCACGGGGCGCAGCGACGAGGTCAGCATTTTCTCCCAGCCCGCGTTGATTGCCTCGCAGGCCCGCGACGTGGCGCTGATGCCACTGCTGCGCGGCGATCATGTCGGCAAGCATAACGTCCCGGGGCCGCCGCGCTTCGCGCAACTCGGCCGCACCTCGCCGGAGGAAACGGTGGAGCTGTGGTCCCTCGAGCGCGACACCGCCCGACTAAGTGGAGCACAGCCGATGGACCCACACGGAACGGGTCTCCCGGTGTTTTTCCCGCTGACCGGGCTACTGTTCTATGCGGGCCTGGCGCTGCTCCTTTGGCGAAGCCTCCACGATCCGCGCGAACTCATGATGACGAGTTGGCTCGTGATCGGATCGCTGGCCTCGATCCTCAGCTACGGCGCCCCGAACCTGCTCCGCCTGCTCTACCTCGCGCCCCTGGCGGCGCTCATTCTCGCGGAGGGTTTCCGCCTAGTCGCCCTCGGCTTCGAGCGCCTAGCCCACCGCATTGGCGACGCCAGCGAACCGCCCCGCGCGGCCACCTGGATTTCGCAACTGTTGACCGTTGGCGTTCTCGGTCCTGTACTGATGCTCCAGCTTCTCTCCGATCTTCAGGCAGCACGCGACTGGCCGACCCACCCGATGGTCGTCTCCGAGTTCAATGTGGATCTGGCAGACTTGGGCGAGTTCCTCCACGCACAACCCGACCGCCTCCCCGTGCGGATGCCCGCGGTGCTGGCCGAACACCCGACACTCATGTATGTGGCCGACGGATACGCCTTCAATCCCGCGACGGACAAGCTTTCCGGGCATTGGTGGGAGTTCGAGCCCCAGCTCGGCATGGAGACACCGCCCCTGATCCCGTCGGTCGATACTCCGCGCGGACGCCGCTTCACCATGCGCCTCCCCAACGGGATCGTCGTGGGCGATTTGGTCGAGAAGTCTTCCCCATAAACTTTAACTGGTTACCCCGGAGTCTTGCACGTTGGCAAGACAAGAACGCTTGACCCCCCCGGGGTTCGGTCTAGCTTCTGGGACATCAGGGCAGAAACCGGGCGTCGAACGCCAGGAAGCGCCCCCATCCTTGCCGGCCCCCGCTACGGCGCGGCCTGCGTCCCGGAGGAAACTCACTTGGCAATCAAGATCGGTATCAACGGATTCGGCCGCATCGGCCGCCTTGTTTTCCGCGCTGCCATCGCCAACCCCGCCGTCGAAGTCGTTGCCATCAACGACCCGTTCGTCACTGGCGATTACGCCGCTTACATGCTCAACTACGACACGGTTCACGGTCGCTTCAAGGGCACCGTCGATGGCTCCCAGGAAGGCTTCCTCGTCGTCAACGGCAAGAAGATCAAGCTCTTCGCCGAGAAAGACCCCGCCAACATCGGCTGGGGCGCCTCTGGTGCCGACTACGTGCTCGAGTCCACCGGCGTCTTCACCGAGATCGCCAAGGCTGAGGCTCACCTCAAGGGCGGCGCCAAGCGCGTCGTCATCTCCGCTCCCTCCAAGGACGCCCCCATGTTCGTCATGGGCGTGAACAACAAGAACTACAAGGGCGAGACCATCGTCTCCAACGCTTCCTGCACCACGAACTGCCTCGCGCCGCTCGCCAAGGTCGTGAACGACAAGTTCGGCATCGTGGAAGCCCTCATGACCACGGTCCACGCTACCACCGCCACCCAGAAGACCGTTGACGGTCCCTCCAGCAAGGATTGGCGCGGTGGCCGCGCTGCCGCCGGCAACATCATCCCCTCCTCCACCGGCGCCGCCAAGGCCGTCGGCAAGGTCATTCCCGAACTCAACGGCAAGCTGACCGGCATGGCCTTCCGCGTCCCGACGCTCGACGTCTCCGTGGTCGACCTCACCTGCAAGCTCGCAAAGCCCACCACCTATGACGCCATCAAGGCTGCCATGAAGGAAGCCGCTGCCGGTGACCTGAAGGGCGTGCTCGGCTACACGGAAGATGCGGTCGTTTCCTCCGACTTCATCGGCGAAGTTTGCACCTCCGTCTTCGACGCCGACGCCGGCATCATGCTCAACGAGACGTTCGTCAAGCTCGTCGCTTGGTACGACAACGAGTGGGGCTACTCCAACAAGTGCGTCGACCTGATTGTCCACATGGACAAAACCAAGTAATCCAATCCCACACGGGATAGATGTTCTCCCCCGCCGGGCAACCGGCGGGGGTTTCGTTTTTCAGACGATGCGCTTGAACTGGCGATCCAGCTCGGCCTTGCCAAGGCGCACGATGGTGGGGCGTCCGTGCGGGCAGGTCAGGCTCAGCTTCTCGGCGCGAATCTGCCGCAGCAGTTCCTTCATGGCGGAAGGCGTCAGTTCCTGGCCCGCACGAATCGCCGAGTGGCACGCCGTGCGAATCAGCACGCGGTCCCGCAGGTCGCTCAGCGCGTCTATACGGCGCGCCTCCTCGAAGTCGTCGATCATCTCGCTCACGAGCGGGATCGGATCGAACTCCGGCAGATCGGTCGGCAGGCTCTGGATGGCCCAGGTCCGCGCACCGAATGGCTCGATGTCAAAGCCCAGTGCAGAGAACTCCGGCAGAAGCGCCCGCAGGGTTTCGCTCTGCTGAGGAGACAGCTCGAAGGTGAGGGGAATGAGCTGCGGCTGGCTGTGCACCGTCGATGCACGCCGCTTCAGCTCCAGGTAGACAAGGCGCTCGTGTGAGGCGTGCTGATCCACCAGGAGCATGTCCTCGCCGTAGCGCGCCACGATGTACGTCAGCGCCACCTGGCCCAGCGGTTCCGGGTCCAGATTCATCGACCAGAACTCGCTGTCGGGGTGCTCGCCGGGGCCGGCCGAGATGACTTCGCTGCCGCGCCGCATAATCAGCGGTCCGCGCGCAGGCACGGCAATCGGTGGCGCCGACGCCTGCTTTCCCGGCAACCCGATGAAGTCGGACTGGATCGCCTGCTTCCGATCGAAAACGCGGCGAACAAGAGCCTCAGGCGACGTGAAGAAGGCGGGTGGCGGTGGTCCCGAGGCGGTGACCGTGGGAGCCGATGGTTCGTCGTCCTTGAGCTTCATCTCCCCCACCAACGCCGCCGACCCCGCCAGCGCCGCCTGCACCGCATGATAGAGCGCGCCTGCCACGGCCCGTTCATCCTGAAAACGCACTTCCTCCTTCGTCGGGTGGACGTTGAAGTCCACCGTGTCCGGTGGTACCGTCAGGAAAAACACCCCGATGGGAAAGCGCCCGATCATCGCATAGCCGCGGCAGGCCTGCTCAAGCGACGCGCCAAGCGCCCGGTTGGAGAAAGGTCGCTCGTTGATGAAGAAATACTGCGAACGACGGTCGGTGCGTGCGTCGAGCGGGTGCCCCAGGATGCCATGCACCTGAATCCCATGCCGCTCGTGCTGGAGCGCAATGGTGGGTCGCGTCACCTGCGAGCCGAGGAGCGTCGAGAAACGATCAGCCAACGTCTGCCGCGCAGGAAGCTCCAGCACCGTCCGGCCATCCCGCTCGATGCGAAAGCCAACTTGGGGCTGGGCCAGCGCCTGCCGCGAGAGCGTCGTCATGGACGCGTTCGCCTCGCTGACCGATGACTTGAGATACTTGAGCCGCGCCGGCGTGTTATAGAAAAGGTCCCGCACAATGATGCGCGTCCCCGGCGGACACCCCACCGCCTCGATGCGCATGATGCGCCCGCCCTCGACCACGACGCGTGTGCCCGCAAGCGCCCCGCGCTCGCGCGTCTGGATCTCCATGCGACTGACCGACGCGATGCTCGGCATGGCTTCGCCCCGAAAGCCGCGCGTGTGGAGGCAAAACAGATCCTCCACGGAGCGAATCTTCGACGTGGCGTGGCGCTGAAGACACAACTCCGCATCGTCGCGATTCATCCCAAGCCCGTCGTCGCGGACCTCCACATCGCGGATGTCATTGGCCAGCGAGACCTCGATCTGCGTGGCCCCGGCATCAAGGGAGTTCTCGACCAACTCCTTGATGACATTGGCCATACGAACCACCACCTCGCCGGCGGCAATCTGATTGATGAGGGTTTGTGGAAGGACCTGGATTGGGGACATGGCAACCCAAGGTTCACATTTCTGCGACCGGAGGCAAGCCTCGCGCTGCGCTATCTACTCCATCGGAAGTTGAAAAGGTCCGGGTACTGAACGGTTTAGTTCAACAATCAGTCGATCCACGTTGGTGATTGGGTTTCGGTCGCTCGAGCAGGAGTCATGGTGGGCGCGAACCTGTTCGGCTCGAAGCTTCGCGTCACGGGTGCGGTTGAAAAGATCCGGGCCAAAGTCATAAGCTTCGGTGTATCCGGGCAGATGCTGGGCCAGAAGGCGCTTGGCGTCGTCTCCAGACTTCAAGTGCACCGTCGTGTAGCAGTAGTGAAGTAGCAGCCAGAACTCGAAACACGGGTCAGACACTGCGAGCTGGATTTTCTCCCGGCCAGCCAGTGCCTCGGCATCCTGCGCCTTCTTCCGTCGTTCATCGTGTTGCTTCTCGAGATCGAAGACGACCCACACCTGATCGAAAGCGGGATAACCTGACTGGCGTCGACGCTCATTCCTGAGCTTAATGGCGTGTTCCACGAGCGATACGGGGTCTGTCGCGGGTGGATGAACGACCGCAACCTGCACGACGTGCAGCCTCAAGAACTTCCGTAGAGCCTCGAAGTAATTCACCTCGGTCTTCTTGCCTTCGACCACGATTAGGAAGCAGTCACCGGTGATCGTGGGAGGCTTACGACGAGCGAGCTTGTTTCCGTCCCCGGCTCTTCGATTCATCGCCCGAGCCTCGCCGGGATGAAGGGGATGCCTCCGTAACGCCCCGCCAAGTACCCCTTGGACAGGGCTTCATCCTTGCGCGGCATGAAGTCGGTGAGCGGGTACAGGCGTGTCGCGCCGCCATGATCCTTCTCGGTGAACCACACCTGATCTCTGCGAAGGATCTCGCGGTCCAGCAGCAACGGACTGTGAGTCGTGAAGATCAGTTGCGACGGCAGTCCCTCCCGGTTGTGCGACTGGTGCATCTGAATCAACTCCCGCACGAGCAGCGGGTGAAGGCTGGTCTCAATCTCATCGACGAAGAGCACCCGGCCATTCTGCAGCACATCCAGCCAGGGTCCTAGTGCCGCAAAAAAACGCCGGGTGCCGTTCGACACCTCCCGATCAAGATCAAACCGGACCAGCTCGCCCTGCCGTGATTGCCGCAGGAACTCGATTGCCAAACGCTCCGCTTGGACGCTCCCCCCATTCTCGCTGGCGATGCTCCATCCACGGGCGGCCGCCACTTGTGGGTCCACTGGGACAAACTCCCGCTTGGCCTCTATTGCATCAATGCCCAATTCTGCCGCCTGCATCAGCTTTAGGACTGTAGCCTTGGTATCTGCGTCTTCCTCGATCATGCGTCCTGTATAGACAGATGGAACGCCTCCCGGCAGTCCCATATTCAGGAACCGGACATTTTGCTGGAACCAGCGATAAACGATGCCAAGCCGAGGGTGGTTAAACTGGGCGGCCGTCGACAAGAAAAGCGCATTGTCGCGAGTCTTCGCCTCCAAGGACTCGTCACGGTGCAGCTCAGGACTGCTGTACTCCCAGACGGCTTGCTGATCGCTCTCGCCGCGCCGCCGACGGAACCACATTTGGTTACGCCCCTTTGGATAGGCATCAAGCCCCTCTTCGACAACTTCATTCGCTGTCAGCGCAAAGAAATAGCGATACCGTATCCCTTCAGCCACGAAGGTGGCCTCAAAACGCGAGGGCGCAGAGATTAGGTCGCCATCTAGCTTGAAAGGAGTGACACCCGTTGCTTCGCCTGGCTGGAGCCGCACCGCTGAATCCCTCACAAGGCGGGCCATGAAGCTGACTGCCCGCAACAGGTTCGATTTCCCTGACGCATTCGCGCCGTAGACTGCCGCCCCCTTCAGTACCTTGACCTTCGTCAGACCCGGCAGCCCAGGGGCGACCGTGTTTTGCTCTGCAAGCCCCTTCTCATAGTTGTTCGCCACCAAGCTGAGGACCTGTTCGTCAGCGAATGAGAGAAAGTTGGAGACTCGGAATTCAAGAAGCATTGCGCTCTCTTTTACGTGTTTTCCACAAAAACAAGTCCAATATAGTCCTAAACACGTGATGAACGCAATGGTTTTGATTCTCTGGGACGATTTCAGCCCTTGCTGCTTACCACTCAACGTCCTCACTCTGGCACTCTCCCTTGCGGCGGATGACCCTTTCGCCTACACAAACCCATGATGATTTCAGCGCCATTGCTACGATGGATCCTTTTGCTCGCCGCCATTTCGGTTAGTATCTCGGCCTGTGGGGGCCGGGAGCGCGCCGGTTTGGCGGGGCGTCCTGCCGTGAGTACGGAGTCGCGCCAGAACATCAAGCAGTCGCTCGATGCCTATGCGAACGCCTTCGAGGTCGTCATCCAGACCGCGGCCGATGACATCAGCACGAAGACGGACCGCAAGGAAGTGCTGCGCACCGCCACGCTCTGGAAAGTCCGCGCGGTCGAGCACAACCGGCAGGCCCTCGCGAATACGAATCCCGTGGCGGCGCTGGTCGATGCCTGGGCGCTTGCCTATCGCATGGAAGCCCAGATGCAGGGGGACGAGGGGGCACGACTCTTCGGCGCCCAGCGACCCATCGCGGAGGCTGCCTGCACGCAGCTTCGGCTGCGTCTTGATTCGCTGGCGGTCGACAGCTTCGGCGAGGACACCGCCGACCGGCTTCGCCAGACCGTTTCCGCACGCGCCCGCGAGCACCCAATCGTCGGCGTCTTCGAGTCCGTTCCCACCACCGGCATTGGGGCCCAAAGCACCGAACTGATTTCATCCGTGATTGCGCTCCCGTTGGCGCCGCTCCGCACCTTCGGCAAGGTGAACCGCACCGCCGACTCGATCCGCGAGTTCAACCAGATCGCCGATCGCATGGCCGACATCATCGAGGACACGCCGCGCGAAACGCGCTGGCAGCTAGAGTTGCTTGCCCAGCGACTTGAGGACAACGACACGGTGACCTCGCTGGTGCTCGCGCTTGACCGCACCTCGCAGGAGGTGGTGATGCTCCGCGCGATGCTGGAGGACACTCCCGAGCTCTCCCGCGGGATCACGCGGGCCGCGTTCGAGGAGGCGACACGCGCACTCCCGGAAGTGCAGTCCGTCCTCGCCGAAGCCCGAGGTCTTGTCCGCGACGCCGACGGTCTCACGTCCGCGACAGCGCAGCGGATCGAGCGCGTCCAACTTGCCCTCGTCGAGGCTCAGCAGGCCGCCGAGCGCCTGCGCCTTCTTTCCGAATCCATGAACACGACCATGCAGACGGCGGACCGGTTAGCGGTACGCCTGGGTGTCGGGGAGCAGAGGCCCGAAACACCGGGAGCCCGTCCCTTCGACATCCGCGAATACGAGGCCGCGGCGCGCTCGCTTGAGGCCGCGGCAAAGGAACTGAACAACCTGCTGGAGCGTTCGGAAGCGGTCCTCGCGTCCGATGCCGTCGATGCCACAGAAGAGCGTGCGTTGCGTGTGGCGCGCGAGACCTCGTCACTCTTCGAGCAGGCCGTCAACCGCGCCATCTGGCGCATCTTCATCGCCGCGATTGCTGTGGTGCTGCTGGCCCTCGGAGGTCAGTGGCTCCTCTCGCGCAGAAAGTCCTGACGCGGACGTCAACTTCTGCTCCAGCGTGGCGTCGCTGCCGAGTTCTTCCGCAAGCCCACCGTCCTTGAGCCACTCCTTTGCCGCATCGCTGCCGTCGAGATGGGCGCGGAGGAACCCAAGGATCGCGTTCTCGATCAGGCGCTGGAAAGTCGGGTCCTTGGCCGGGTCACCGTTCTGACCGGAACCGTCTTGTTCCCTCATGCGCTTGGCGATCTTCGCGCGGAGGCTGTTCGGTTGCGCCTGCCCCTCGGCACGTCGCCCGGAGAACACCATGTGGTCGCCGCCGTTGAGGGTGATTAGGTACTGGTCGGGTACGGTAATCGAGTCGTAGGGGATACGCCGATCCTCCGGCTTGTCGCCGCCGATGGGGCTGCTATCGAGCGTCCCCGTCATGTGAAGGCATGGGACCTTGATTCCCGCATAACTAGCCGCGGCTGTCTCACGCGTGCCGCTGGGTGGCGAGAGGGCAATGCAGGCCTTTACGCGCCGGTCGCCCAAGTCCACCACATTGCCGTCGCGCGGCGAGATGAGAAGTCGTCCAGAGGCGGCCAGCGACGTGTAGGCGCCGAAGGAATGACCCCCAACGGCGATGCGAGTCAGGTCGAGGTGACCTTTGAACGTAGGATCCTCTGCATTCAGCTTCTCCGCCTGGTCGATGACGTAGGAAATGTCCTCGGGGCGCGCGAGGATCTCGCTGATGTCGCGCGCCGCCGCCTTCATCGATTGCATCGGGTTCGACTTGTCGCGCCAGACGCTGTCGTCGCTGTGGATGTGCTGCGGCAGGATCACGATGAAGCCGTTCTGCGCCAGGAATCGGCCCAAATACCCGTACCCCTTCCGCGTGCCGCCGAGTCCATGCGAGAAGACCACGACCGGGAGAGCGCCCTCCATGTTCTGCGGATACCAGATGCGGACCGGCACGTCCCGGTTGCGGCGCTCATCATGCCAGTCGAGGTCGACCGTTGTGACTTCGCGCTGCTGTCGGGCCGACGCGGGCGACCAGGCCGCTGCGGCAGGAGTCGCCGTGGGAGTGGGCTCGGGAGCTGCCCAAACGGGGGTGGTGGAGAGAAGAGCGGCGGCGAGGAAAATCGAACGGATCTGCATGGGAGGATTCCTTTCCCGGAGACAAACTGCACAGACCATGCCCGCGCTTGGACCGCCAGGAATCCGGGAAAATGGGGGCGCGTTGTACCTTTCGGTGCGCGCCCGTTCCCGTTCGTCATTCCATCGCGATGTGGGCCTCAATGGGCGGTGCCGAGGCACCATCCTCATGAGCCGTGTGCGACTTCGGATAAAACCAGCAGAGCGGAATGTGGAGCAACGCGAGCCCGGCGAAGACGAGGAACACCGTCTCCAACGCCGCGACGAGCGACTCGGCATCGGCACCGACATCGGTGGCGCCGCCGTGTCCGCCCACGCTCACGCCAACCAGGACTCCTGCCATGCCCACGCCCACGGCACCGCCCATGGAACGACTGAACATGTTGAAGGCGGTCGCCAGGCCGCGCTGGGCGTAGCCGACGCTTGTCTGCACGGCGATGACGACACTCGACGTCGCTAGGCCAAACCCGGCGCCCATGAGGATCATCACCGGCCAGAGCATCCACTGGACCGGGTGCTGCATCCAGAACCGCAGCGCCGCAGCCGCGATCGCCACCGCAAAGGAGCCGATCAGCAGCGGCGTCCGGAAGCCGGTGCGAACCATCAGCGTGCTGGCCGCCGTGGCGGCAATCGGCCAGCCAATGAGCAGCGGGGTCAGCGACGAGCCCGCCACCGATGCGGAACGGCCCAGTCCCGACTGGATGAACAGGGGGAGGAAGTTCAGGATCCCCATGAAGCAGACCCCGATGGTCAGTGCACTCAACGACCCGACGGCCACGTCGCGCCGCGTGAGCAACTCCAGTGGCAATAGCGGCTGCGAGGCGTGGCGCTCCACGAAAAACAGGGCGACTAGCAATGCCGTGCCTGCTGCCGCCAGAGGAAGCGCATAGGTACCGCCCGATGCGGCAAGCAGCGCCCCCGAACCGGTCACCAGCAATGCTCCACCAGCCCAGTCAAGCTGGCGAAACTTATTCGTGTGGGCCGGCTCGCGGAGGTACTTCCACAGCACTCCTGCTGCCATGAGCCCGAAAGGGATGTTCAGCCAGAAGATCGACCGCCAGCCGAGCGTCGACACCAGCGTGCCGCCCAGAAGCGGCCCCGCGATTCCAGCGAAACCCCAGAGCGTTCCCATCAGCCCCTGGATGCGGCCTCGTTCCTCCAAGGCGAAGAGGTCCCCAACCAACGTCATCGTGATGGGTTGGATCGCGCCGGCCCCCAGCCCCTGGACCACGCGCCCTATCACCAGGAATCCGAGTCGCGGCGCGAGCGCACAGAGGGCGGATCCGAGAAGGAAGAGCCCGATCCCGAGCAGCATCATGGTCTTGCGCCCGCGCAAATCCGCCAGACGCCCATAGATCGGGATCGTTACGGTCGCGGCCAGCAGATAGCTGGAGCCGACAAGGCCGTACAGCTTCAGCCCACCAAGATCGCCGACGATGGTCGGCATGGCCGTGGCCACGATGGTCGCCTCGATGGCCGAAAGAAACATTGCCATCATGAGCCCAACGACGATGACACTCCGTCGGGATCGGTTTTCTGCGGCAATGGCGTCGGTCATTCGATTTTATGTCCTGGGGGAAAACACTGTCCTGGGTTGACCAGCACGAAGCAGGCCCATCGAGAGATCGCCTGGATCGACCAAGTCCATCAACGCTTGCGGCGTTTGCGTGGACGATCAAAATGTTGGTGCCAAAGGCATTTCCGCCCGCATTTGCCTCATTCCAATCTGGACGCTCACCATGCCGCTCTCCCCGGAATCAGGGTTTCCCTACCCATCCCAGCGAATGCCGATCTTCGCGCGCGAGTGCGTCGCCACGTCGCAGCCCCTCGCGGCACAGGCCGGCCTGGATGCGCTGGCCCGTGGGGGTAACGCGGCGGACGCGGCCCTCGCGGCCGCCATCACCCTGACGGTTGTCGAGCCCACGAGCAACGGTATCGGAAGCGACGCCTTTGCACTCGTCTGGGAAGGGAAGAGCCTTCATGGCCTGAACGCGTCGGGACGATCTCCGGCCGGGTGGACACGAGAACGATTCGCAGGACTTACCGAAATGCCCGAGCGCGGCTGGGATTCGGTGACCGTCCCCGGTTGCGTTTCCGCGTGGGTCGCCCTTTCCGAACGCCACGGACGACTCCCCTTCGGTGAACTGTTCACGGCAGCGATTCGTCATGCGCGCGAGGGATACCTCGTCTCCCCCATCACCGCCGCGGCGTGGCAGCGCTCCGAGCCGCGCTTTCGGGACTTTGCCGAGTTCGCCCGTGTCTTCCTCCCGTCGGGGCGCGCACCGATGGCTGGTGAGACGATCCGTTTGCCGGATCATGCCGCGACCCTGATCCGCATCGCCGAATCCGGCGGCGAGGACTTCTACCGCGGCGAGTTGGCGCGGCGCATCGCCGCAGCCTCGGAGGCCGACGGAGGGGCGATGTGCTTCGACGATCTCGCGTCGCATCTGGCCGACTGGGTGGCTCCGATCTCGATCGAGTATCGCGGCCACGTGCTCCACGAAATCCCCCCGAACGGCCAGGGTCTCGCCGCGCTGATCGCCCTCGGCATCCTCCGCGAAGTGGACATGGCCGCGGCACCCGTCGATTCCGTCGCGTCGTTTCACCTCCAGATCGAGGCCATGAAGCTGGCGCTGGCGGACGCGTATAGACATCTATCCGATCCCGCGCACATGCAGGTCCCGGTGGAGGCACTTCTCTCTCCCGATTACCTCGCCAGCCGCGCCCAGCTCATTGACCCCAAGCGGGCGCGAGCCGCCGAACCGGGCGTCCCCGCAGAGCGCGGCACCGTCTACCTGACCGCCGCAGACCGCGACGGAATGATGGTGTCCTTCATCCAGTCGAACTACTGGGGCTTCGGCTCGGGAGTGGTGGCACCGGGAACCGGGATCGCACTCCAGAATCGCGGCTTTGGCTTCGTGCTCACACCGGGGCATCCCAACGAGGTCGGTCCCCGCAAGCGCCCCTTCCATACCATCATCCCCGGTTTCCTCACTAGGGACGGGCAACCAGTGCTGAGCTTCGGCGTCATGGGCGGACCCATGCAGACCCAGGGTCATGTCCAGATGGTCGTGCGATTCGTCGACTATGGGCAGAACATCCAGACGATGAGCGACGCCCCCCGCTGGCAGGTCACGCGAGGCCTTGGCGTTATGCTCGAGTCCACCGTCCCACTCGACACCGTCGAGGGGCTGCGGGCGCTCGGGCATGAGGTCACCATCGCCCCGCCGCGCGAGTTCGGCGGCGCCCAGCTCATCCAGCGGCTGCCCGACGGCTACTGCGCTGCTTCCGACCACCGCAAGGATGGCCAAGCCGTGGGGCGGTGATGTGAGTCATTCAACGGAGAACGATTCCAGCCTAATCCCAAGTGTTCGTGTGTCATCGCCCCCGCCCAGGGACGCAGGCGAGGTCGCGTCGGGCAGTTCGAAGCCGATCTGATAACGACCATCTTCGGCAGGCGGCAGCGGCACCTCAAGGTAACCTCCCCATTTCTCGTCAATGTCCTGGCGAAAGAGCTCTGTACCATTGGCGCGGATCACCACACGCTGGGAGGCCAATTTTCCCTGACCGAGGAAGGGATAGAAGCTCAGCCGCAGCTTGCTGGCCCCGGGATGGGTGAAGACGGCGGTCGCCGACTTGCCGTCAGTCCACCGCCAATGCGCCTCCCCCCACGACCACCCCCGCACAAAGACCCGCCCGGCCCGGTCCTCTCCGGGGGAAACGACGCCGCCGGATGGCAGTTCTGGAAACGTCCTTGGAAGTGGGGCGGGGAGGACGCCCGCCAGCACCTGCGGATAGCGCCAGTCCCACATGCCCCCGGGGGTTGCATCGGCGGTTCCGGGTCGCGCGTTCCACGCCCATGCGGCACGGCTGTACGCGCCGGTCGCATGGATGGCGATGCTCAGCGCCGCCAGCGTCGCCAGCACGATGCGACCGAAAGTCCCGGGTCGCCAGACACGCATGGCTTCGATACCAGCAAGCACGAGAAACGGGAGCGCGCCAATCGTCAAGCGCGGGCCGAAGCAGTGTCCGCCCCACCAAATGGGCCAGCAGGAAATCAGCGCCAGATGTGCCGCAGTCCCTATCACAGCCAGTTGCCACTCCGCACCGCGCCACAAGCCGCTGACACGAGCCGCCATCCACAAAACCCACCAGAGCACGGGCACGAGCACGAGCAGGCCCCGTGACGGGCTGAGGAGATGCCCGGGCAGCGCCTCGGGAATCGCGGCAATGGTCATCATCCCACCATAGGAGGAGTACATCGGGAGAACGCTTCCAGTTTGCCACTTTAGGAACGCGGCGAAGAGCACCGCCCAAGCCGCCCCCCAGGCGAGGAATCCTCCGAGCAGTTTTCGGCGATGCAGCGCGAGCCAGATTCCGAACACGATCACCGCCGTGGCATACGTCGGACGCACAAGCACCAGCCACGCCGCGATGGAGCCGATCAGTCCGCCCAGCTTGTCCGGCTTGGACGAATCGCCAGCCACCGCCAGAAATAGCGCAGCCTGAAGAAGCACGATTCCCAACGTGTCCGACCAAAGCCCCCGGCTCGCCGTGGAAAAGGCCATCGTCCCGAACGCCGCAACCACCGTGACTGCCACGGCCCTCCACTGTGGCAGGCGCTGCACCGCCAGTAGGTAAACCAGCACGACAAAGAGCGTCGTCACCAGCGGTGCGAGGATGTTCTGCATCCGGATGTCGGCGTCGGGTTCGTAGAGCCAGTTGCCATCGTGGCTTGAAAGGCCCGCCAAATTCATCACCCAAACGGCCGGTGCGATAAGGAGGGCGGTCCCGGGCGGATAGATGTAGTAGACATGGCCGCCCCGTGCGATCATCTGGTACGGATAACCGTCCGCCCGCTGGCTTGGATAGCGCGATGGATCCATCGGCGGCTGGAAGGAAGGATCGAGCTTCAAGCTCCCACGCCAGATGAGGTGCTCGGCCACGAGCGGCGTATAGCGGGCATCCGTCACCGATTGTGACACCGGCGAGGCAAAGTAGATGGCAAAGGCCAACGCCGCCAACAATCCGGCCACGAGCCAATGTGGGTACTTCGCGGGCGGTGGTTGAAAATCGTCCTTGATCATGGCCTAGGCATTGCCCCGCCGTGCGCGGGAGACGCAATCAAGGACACTGAAGTAACACCAACCGAGGCCCTCTGCATGAAGCTCACCCGCATTCTGTCCGTCGCGCTCGCCGCGCTCTCGATCCTTGCCAGCCCCGGCTGTGCGCAGGACAAGGAACCGTCATCGGGAGCCAGGCTCTACCTGCAATACTGCGCTGGTTGCCACGGATCGAACCTCAAGGGCGGAAGTGGCAGCAATCTGCTGGATAACGAATGGCGGGTCGGGGGGAGCACCGCCCAGATCTATGAGACCATCTTCACCGGCATTCCCAGCGTCGGAATGCCCAACTTCGGCGCGCAGCTTGGCGAGGAAAAAGTCCGCGAGATCGTCTCCTACATCGAGCAGGTGCGTGCCACTGGCGATACGGGGGCGCCCGCGAAGCCGGTGCGCAGCTACTCCAAGCTCGAGAACCTTGACTACAACGTGAACGTGGACGTCTGGGTGGACGGGCTGAACGACCCGTGGGGGCTGGCATTCCTCGACGAGCGCCGCGCCATCGTCACGGAGAAGAACGGGCCGGTCCGGTTGATCCTCGACGGAAAACTCGTGCCCGAGGCCATCGAGGGTACGCCCAAAGTCGTCGCCGACGGACAGGGCGGAATGCTCGACGTGACCATCGATCCCAACTTCGCGGACAATGGCTGGATCTATCTCGGGTACAGCCACCAGCTATCCAACGGCAAGGCGATGACTCGCATCGTGCGTGGTCAACTCGACGGCATGAAGTGGATCAACGAGCAGGTCGTCTTCGAGGCGCCGCCCGCCACCTACATGGACACGCGCCACCACTACGGCACGCGCATCGTCTTCGGTCCCGACGGGATGCTCTACTTCAGCATCGGCGAGCGCGGTCGCCAGCAGAACGCCCAGGTGGTGAACCTCCCCAACGGGAAGATTCACCGCGTGACGCCCGACGGCAAGATCCCGGAGGACAACCCCTTCGTGGCGACGCCCGGCGCCATCCCGAGCATCTGGAGCTTCGGCCACCGCAACCCGCAGGGCCTCGCATTCAACCCGGTGACGGGCGACCTTTGGGAGTCGGAGCACGGCCCCCGCGGCGGCGACGAACTCAACATCGTCGGCAAGGGGAAGAACTACGGCTGGCCCGAGATCACCTACGGCATCAACTACAACGGCTCGATCGTAACGCGGGAACGCGTCCGCGAAGGGCTCGAGCAACCGATCCTATACTGGCGCCCCTCCATCGCCGTGTCCGGTATAGAATTCTATACAGGCGACGAGTTCCCCTACTGGAAGAATCACCTCCTCGTCAGCTCCCTTGCCTTTCAGGAACTGCACCTGCTCCACATCGAAAACGACCGCGTGATCCACGAGGAAGTGCTCATGAAGGGACGCGGTCGAATCCGCGAGTCCATCGTCGGTCCCGATGGCGCGATCTACTGCGTGATGAACGACCCGCACGAGATCCTGAGGCTAAGCTCCGGGGGCGAACGGCGGTATTGAGGGAGGAAAGGTATGACGCCCGAGGAAATGAAACAGGCATCGCGTGGCTTCAGCACCGACATGAGTGGCGAGGCCGTGGCCCGACGCATCGACATGGTGTCCCGTCTCCGGGAATTGGGATTGGCCCTGAGGAAGGCGACCATCATCGGCCCGGCGCAGGGCTCACCGACGCTAGCCGCGCCCCCTGCTACTTCCCCACATCCACCCGATCCACGATCCCCATGATGAGTTCGTTGACGGGGGCTTTTTCGATCCCGAAGACGACTCCGGCCAGGCCGGGGGCAGCGCTGAAGAGCACGATGTCCCCTTCGCCGGCGCCAACGTAGTCGATGGCCATGATGGGGACGCCCTGCGCCTGGCGCTGGGTGTCGAGCGGCTGCACCATCATGAGCTTCCGCCTCTCGTAGGCAGGAAGCGTGTGGGTCGTGACCAGGTTGCCGATGATGCGGCCGAGCTTCATGACCCGGCCTCGGGGTTCATGTGAAGGTGCTCCACCAAACCGCCGATCGCGAGGTCCGTCGGTACCAGCCACTCGCCCGGATGGGCGTACATGGCGTCACCGCTTCGCACCAAAAAAACCAAGTCGCCCTGACGCCGGTTAAGGGCATCGATGGCGATCTGGGGCTCGCCCTTCGGCTCCAGCGCCCCGTCGACCGGCTGGACGATGGCCAAACGATACTGCCCCAGCGCTTCATCACGCTGGGTAGCCACGATTGTCCCGATGATGCGCCCCATGTCCATGTCGTGATTGGAGCCGTCCCCGCCCCGAGTGGCAAGAAGAGAAGGCAAGCCTTCGCTTGCGACCTCGGTCCAAGATGCCCAATGTCGCCACAATTGACGATTAGGGGGGACCCGCCGTGATTCGGGCTGCCGCCACACTTGGAGTTGTTCTCATGGCCACGCTCCTGCCTGCCACCGAGCCGATCAAGCCGGGGGCCCAGCCGAGGACCTACGTCTCGGCGCTCGACCAGTCGGAGCAGCCGTACAACCTGTACGTCCCAACGACCTACGATCCCGCAAAGGCAACTCCGCTGGTAGTCGCACTGCATGGAAAGGGTGCCACCTGGCAGAGCTGGTTCGCGGCGCTTCCCGTCGAGGAGTGGGCCGAAAAGGAAGGCTTCATCGTGGCGACCCCGCACGGGCGCGGCGATTGGTTCTATCTCGGACCGGGCGAGCGCGACGTTTTCGAGGTGATAGACGACGTGAAGGGACTCTGCACCGTCGACACGGACCGACTCTACCTGATCGGACACTCGATGGGCGGATTCGGGACGTGGCACATCGGCGCCAGTCACCCCGACGTCTTCGCGGCGATTGTCCCTATGTCAACGTGGCCGCCCGTCCCCTTGGTGCCGAATCTGAGCCATACGCCGGTGCTGCTGCTGCACGGCGATGCGGACCCCGTGGTACCGATCGAATGGGGTCTTCGCGGGGTGCGCCATCTGGAGGAGAATCGCATCGAGCATCGCTGGGTCGCCGTGCCGGGACTGGGCCACGAGTCGGCGCTCATTACCGCCTACCTGCCGACCATCGGCAACTTCATCCGCGACCGGCGGCTCGTGCATGATCCGGAGAAGGTCACGCTGCGTGCCTACACGCCGCGGCGTGGCAAGGCATGGTGGGTGGCACTGCACGAGGTCGAGGAGTTCACCTCCCTTGCCAGCATCGACGCGACCATCGGCCCGCGCCGTATAGACGTCGTGACCGACAACGTACAGGACTTCGCGCTCGATCCGCCGCTGGGGCCGGAGCGCCTCGCCAAGTCAATCGCTCTCAGTATAGACAACCAGCACCTTGAGGTGCCACCGACCAACGGCGAGCGCGTCATCTTCCTGCGCAAGGTGGACGGAAAGTGGACCGCGCGGCTGGCGGAGCGGGAAACGTTCCTCCCTCCGAAGGCCAAGCCCGTGGGTGCGCTCGCCCCGGACGCCAACCTCCCAGAGGTTGTCGCTCGCATCGTCGCCGCCCGATCCGGCGCGGACGCCGTGCTGCTTCCCAATGACCTGATCGCTCCGAAGCTCGCCCCCGGTGCTGTCGACGAGGACCAGCTGCTGGACCTGTTTCTGCGGCCCGAAGACGAGATCTGCCTTGTGCAGATTGATGCGGCGCAGGTGGAGGAACTGCTCGTGCGGAAGGACTGGTATCCGTCCTGGTGGGGTGCACTGACGCTTGCCCCGAAGCCCGCCGCAGGCAACGTGCTCCTCGCCGTCCCGCGCATCCTGGCCGACCGGATGCCTGCCTCCGCGCAAGGAACAGGACTCGGCATCAGGCGCGTTGTCTTTGAACAAGTCCGTTCAACCGGCCATTTGGCCGCCCCCCCAACCCCGACCCAATAAGGAGGAGAAATCCCATGAAGTATCTTTCTGGAGCAATCCTGTCGCTCGCTCTGGCGCTTGGCGCGATCGGTTGCAGCACAACGTCCGCTCCCCACGCACACGCGACGAAGGACATGCTTGTCATGGAAAACGCCCCGGTGAAGTCCGGCCTGGAAGTGCTGCTGGGCGACGAGAACTGGCTCGCGCAACTGAAGGGAAAGCGCGTCGGCCTCATCACCACCCCCACAGGCGTCGACTCGAAGATGAACTCGACCGTGGACCTCCTCAACAACCATCCGGACATCCAGCTCGTGAAGCTCTTCGGACCCGAACACGGCGTTCGCGGCGACGCCTACGCGGGCGATCACGTTGACGACGCGGTGGACCCGCGCACTGGCATCCCTGAGAAGTCGCTCTACGGCAAGACGCGTCGTCCGCCCAAGGAATATCTGGAAGGCCTGGACGTCATGGTTTATGACATTCAGGACATCGGCTCGCGCAGCTATACATACATCTATACGATGGCCTACGCGATGGAGGCCTGCGGCGAGGCAGGTATCCCGTTCATCGTGCTCGACCGACCGAATCCCTGCGGTCCCATGGTGAGCGGCAATATCCTCAACTCCGAGGAGTACAAGACCTTCGTCGGTCTATACGCGATTCCCTATCAGTACGCGATGACGCCGGGCGAAGTGGCCCAGCTCTTCAACGACAAGTTCAACAAGACGCGCTGCGACCTGACGGTGGTGCCCATGAGCGGCTACCAGCGTTGGATGCTGCAAGGGGACACGGGCCTTCCCTGGGTGCCTTCCTCCCCCCACATCCCCGATCCGAAGCACGCCGTGTACTACAACCTGACCGGCATCATCGGCGAGTTGCCGACAGTTTCCATCGGCGTTGGCTATACGACGCCGTTCGAGACGATCGCGGCCCCGTGGATCGATGGCTACAAGCTGGCGGAGGACCTGAACGCCCGCAACTTGGCCGGTGTCCGCTTCCGCCCGGTCACCTACAAGCCGTTCTACAGCCGCTTCAAGGACAAGCCCATCACCGGCGTCCACATCCAGATCACGAACTATCGAACCGTGCAGCCGGTCGAGGTCCAGATCCACATCATGGAAGCCCTCCAGGCGATGTACCCCGAGCAGGGGATCTTCACCGACGAGAAGGCCAAGGGCTGTCTCTTTGACGAGGTCAATGGCACCGACTCGATCCGTCAGCGCATTCTGGCAGGCGACAAGGCCGAGGACATCATCCGCGATTATCAGCCCGCCGTGGCGGAGTTCCAGGTCATGGCGAAGCCCTACCTGATCTACGACTGAGCGGCAACCGCCGCGCCTTCCACCAGCGACACATAGCCGTCCGCGACGCCCGGTTCCACTTCGGTGGCATCGGGCGTCGGTCTTTCAGGCGACACGACACGAACCCACGGTTTGTCGCCGCGCGTCATCATCGCCACGACACGCCGCGAGCGGACGGCTTCCTCCGCCTCGCCGGGTGCGAGCGGTGCTTCCCAAGTTAAGCCTCGTGCCTGGGCCGCCAATTCAGACGGACTGCCGTCGAACGCCAAAACTCCGCCGGAAAGAACACCGACCCGTGAGCAGCACCGTTCGATGTCGCCAACAATGTGCGTACTGAGGATCACCACTCGGGTCGAGCCGACCTCGGCGAGGAGCTCGCGAAAGAAGAGGCGCTCGACTGGGTCCAGCCCCGCCGTCGGCTCGTCCAGCAGCAACAGCGGCGGATCGGCCAGCAGCGCGAGAATGATCCCAAGACGCTGCTTCATGCCGCGCGAGTAACCAGCCGCGTAGCGGTCCGCCGCGTCCACCAGATTGGCGCGTTCGAGGAGCGCATCCACCCGCCCGCGCACGGCGGCCGGCCCGTAGCCGCGAAAGGCAGCCACCTGGAGGAGTAGCTCGCGCCCCGTCATCTGGCCCGGGAAGTCGAAGCCCTGCGGGAGGTAGCCCAACTCGCGACGCCAACCGGCGGGATCCTTGCGCAGATCGACAGCGCCGCGCAGAATCGCCGTCCCGGACGTCGGGAGCAGATTCGCCGCAAGAATCTCCATGAGCGTGCTCTTGCCCGCGCCGTTCGGCCCAAGCAGCCCGAATACACCAGGACCAAGAGTCAGCGAAATCCCCCGGAGCACCGACGCGAGGCCCGGATAGGATTTATGTACGCTTCGTAGCTCCAACATGCGGTCCACGTCTCCCGATCAAGTGCAGGCGCCCACCGCCAAGGAGCACAACTGGAAATTTTCCGTTGCGGAATCACTCAGGAGAAAGCGAAAGTTACGTTGCGTAACAAACTCGGTTTGGGGGTATTCCCTATGGAGAAGGTTTTGGCCAACCGGCTTTCCACCACCGCATTGGCGATTTGTTTTGCTTTTTCGAATATTTTTCTCACAGGGTGCCTCGCCGTCAAAGTCCCCGATACCATGCGTAAACCGGCGCAGATCAACATGGCCGGTTATGAGCAGATCACCGTCGGCAAGATCGAGGCGACACTCCCCACCGCCCGCTTTGCAACGGAGCCGATCCGGCAACGGCTGATCTCAGGAATTCAGAACACAGGTCTTTATCGTGTCTATGATCGGGACTCGCTCGAGGAAGGCATGCGCGAACGGGAGTTGGGCGAGTATCTGGGGGGGGACAATACCGCCGTGAGTTCCTTCCAGCAGGCCAACGTGCTGGTAACGGGAGTTATCGACCGGGTGGACTACAGCAGCAGCGTGGAGCAGAAAGAGGAGTACGTGGCCGAGAACCAGACGCGGACCGTTTACCGCCGTGTCGCCAAGACGGAAACCTCCCTGACGCTGAAGGTCATCGACCTGGAGACCTTCGAGATCGCCGCAGCTGCCACGATCAAGGAATCCGACCCCATGACGGGCGAATGGACCTATTCGCGGCCTGCCGAGCTCGATCCATCGCAGAGCTACGACCGGTTGTTCGACAAGGTTGCCGCGCAGTTCCTGAAGAAGATCGCCCCCTATACGGTCAATGTGGAGGTGGTCCTCTTTGACGTCGGCCCGTCGCCTCACAAGCGGAACGGGATGCGGAACTTCAAGGCCCGGGAGTACACGGCCGCCGAGGAGTGCTTCCAGCAGGGCGTGGACATCCTGAACGCCAACCCGAAGACCTCTCCCAAGACGATGGCACGCGCCATCCACAACGTGGCGGTGGCCCAGGAGTTCAGTGGCAAGTTGGATGAAGCCGCAGCAACCTGCGACGAGGCACTCTCCAAGTACATGTCCAAGGAGACAGTCGCCCTGAAGGCACGCATTCGCGAGCGCATCAAGGATCGCGACCTATTTGCCCAGCAGGGGATGGAGTGATCCATGCGAGCAAATGCCTGCTTCCTGCTGCTGATTCTTCTGCTTGGGCTCCTGCTGCCCGGTGGTTTGCCCGCGGCCCATGAAGTCATGGGAGAGGGGGTTGTCAGGCCTGTCGGGATGCCGCGCCCCGCAGATGAGGCGAAGGCGAGGGAGTTGGCGTTACGTGACGCCTACAAGAAGGCAGGGGAGGCGATTATCACGGACTCGGCGGCGCTTCAGCTCTACCTCGCCCGCGTCGAGGCGCTGACCCGTGAGGAACTGGAGAAGGGCATTGAGAGCGTGGAAAACGCCGCGCCACCGGCTCGCCGCCGCGGCTACCTGCGACTGCGCCTCGACGTCAGCTTCAAGGACGGCTATCTGGAGGAACTCAGTGGCGCCGAGAAGTCGTCGACGCTTCAGGAAATCCAGGAACGCCGCTTCATGGTCATCATCCCCGAGGTCCACATCGGCCGCCCGGTGCCTGACCCTGCCGGCGAGACGGAAATCAATCGCAAGCTCATCGAAGCCAAGTTCCGAGTCTTCGATCCGAAGCAGGTGGCAAAGATTCGCGAGACCGACCTCGCGAAGGCCGAGATCAAGGGCGCCTCGCCCGTGGAACTTCTCAGCATCGCCAAGCGCGAGGGCTGCGACTACCTCATCGTCGGCGAGGCCTTCAGCCACGAACTCCCCCGCAACCCCAACGTCCCGACGAACCTCCGTGCTTGTCAGGCCCGCGTGGAAGCCCGCCTCTTCGCGGTCGACACGGGCGAGATCATCACCACGCATGGCCTTGAGGCGACCGAGATGGCCGCATCCGAGCTGATCGCGGGCAAGGCCGCGCTCCGCAGCGCCGGTGGCAAGGTCGCCGACTACTTCATCCAGCAAATCTACAAGCGCATGGAAAGCGAGGAAGGCTCGCAGAATCGCGTCGAGCTGGTGCTCGGTGGTGTGACCTTCAAGATGAAGGAGCGCTTCGCCGAATTACTGCAGGGGCTCGGCGAAGATGTCACAGAAGTTCGCGAGACAAGCTGGGAGAACGAATCCGCGGTGTTCGAGGTGAAGACCTATCTCCGCTCGAACGAATTGGTCAGCGCCATCTTTCGCGCTGCCGAGAAGGAAAACCTAGGGCTGGAACCCAACTCCACCTCCGCGGGACGCACGGTTTGGCGTCTATACGACAAATCCGATCCCAAGGAAATCCCGCCGTCGACCGTGCCGGTCGAGGTCAACCCGCCCCGCATCCCGAGCGACGCCGCTCCCCTCGACCCGACACAGCTCGCCTCGGTCCAGCAGCAGCGCTGGATCGCCCTCATCATCGGCCTCAACGACTATGGCATGAGCGATGGCGCCATCCCGAGTCTGACCACCGCGAGGAACGACGCCGCCGACCTGGCGACAGTCCTTCGTGACAAGTATCGCTTCGAGGTCCGCACCCTCACGGATCGCGAAGCCACCATCAGCGGCATCCAGAAGACCTTCGAGAAGCTGGCCGCGGACCTGACCCCAAACGACAACGTGCTGATCTACTACGCCGGTCACGGGCACATCCTTCCCGCGTCGTCGCTGGGCCTCTGGATCGTGGCCGACTCGAAGGAGCAGACCGACGGCGTCTACAACGCCCAGATCAAGGAGTTCATCCGGCGCCTGAAGGCCCGTCGCGTGATCCTGGTCAGCGACTCCTGCTACTCGGGCGATTTCGTCCGCCGTGCCGTCGGCAGGCCGCGCACCGAGACCGTGACGTCCGCCCCGGAGGTCGTCCTGCAAATCTCCGCCAAGATCGCTGGGAACGGGAATCCCGCCCGCGAGGTCATCACCTCCGGCAACCTGGCTCCCGTGCCCGACACTTCCGCCGATGGGTTCTGCGCGGGGCACTCTCCCTTTGCCTGTGCGCTACTGAATGCGCTGGAGCAGGTTCCCACCGGTGGCGCCATCAGCACCACGGACCTCTTTGCCGCCATTTACAGGCGCATGGAGAAGACGGAAGGCTTCAAGCCCGACGAAGGGCCGCAAAAGGGTGCTCTTCCCGGTCATCAGGACGGTGAGTTCTTTCTGGTCCGTTTCCGTCCATGACGTGACATCCCGGCGACGTGACGATTTTTGCTTAACTGTGCTTTGCGGTACAGAAATCACGAACGCCGCCGGTGCAGGGTTCCGTCACCGAAACGGGAAAGGATACACCCACCATGAGCAAATCACCGAGCGGCTTCACCTTGATCGAGCTGCTGATCGTCGTGGCAATCATTGCGATCTTGGCGGCCATTGCCGTTCCCAACTTCCTTGAGGCCCAGACGCGCAGCAAGGTTTCGCGCGCCAAAGCCGACCTGAGAACCACGCAGACGGCTCTCGAGGCCTATCTGGTCGACAACAACACCTACCCGTACAGCGAGTCGCTCAGCGCCTCGATCTGGATGCTCCCCGGCGGGCGCCCGCGCTTCAATCCGTCGAACCACGAGGTGGGCGGCCTGACCTCACCCATCGCCTATATCACCTCGATCCCCGATGACGTTTTCAAGCACACGCAGGTGGATTCGAGCGGCGTGTCGACGTCCGTCATCGCGCCGATTTACTACGAGCGCGCGGGCTTTGGGTATATGAACGGAGTAAAGCTCACGGATCGGGCCTCGGCGGTTCCCAGTGACGCGCTCAATGGAAGCATCATCGGAGCATCCCTGACAAACGTGGCCATCACTGACCCGCGCCTGACGCCCCGCGCCTACATCCTGTACAGCCTTGGGCCGGACCTGAGCCCCCACGTGGAGACCTTCGGCGGCGGCACGCCGGTCACCACGTCGCGCTGGAGCATCCTCAACCGCTACGACCCAACGAACGGGACCATCAGCCCCGGCAACATCATTCGGTACCCCGGCGGGACCAGCTTCCCGTGATGCGTCCGTCGTGAAGTGATCGACGCCGCCACCGCACCGCGCGGTGGCGGTTTTCTTTTTGTTCGTACCGCGCGGTGCCCTGCTTCCACTAGACTCGCGCGAACCATGACTTCACTTTCTCTTCCAACCGAGGGCCCCCTTCCTGCACCCACAGGTGGAAGGCGCCGGTGGCCCACAATTCGCATCCCCCGACGCATTCCGCACTTCGGACACCGCACGCAAGGATCCGCTCATGCTCCGCCAAATCCAAAGCGTTCTCATCGTGGCCTTCTTCGGCACCATGATGTTTTTCCTCGTCCGCGATCACGTGATCCCGAGCCTTGGCCGACCCGCCGGGATCGAGGTGGACCGCTCGGTCCTCGCGGACACCTGGGTCGACCAGGACGAATGGCTGGTCGTGAAGCTCGGTGACAGCCCGCTGGGAAGCCTTCGCACCAGCGCGGAAGCCGAACGCGCAGAACCGGTCGTTACCACCCGCAGGTCCGGCCTCTCGGACCAAATGGCGGAAAGCTACACCACCGCCGCCCACCTTGAGCTGGCGCAGGGCCTCCTGAACGGCCGCCTGCTGACGGTGGCGACGCTGAACCGGCGCCTCGAACTGGAGACCGTCCGGCTGCGCGCCTATCTCGCCCCCTTCGGCAAGGAAGCCATGACGGGCGAGCAACTCGACGCCGAGGATCTCCCCGCCGGTGCCTACGAATTGGTCGGCCGGGTTGAGGGCTCCGAGTTCCTCTATCGCCTCCGTCGCGACGGCGCCGTGCAGTACGGCAGCTTCCGCCTCCCCCGCCCGGTCACGGTCGCCGACTCGATCGCGCCGGTGCTCCGCGGCAACATGCTGACGAAGGACGTTGTCTATACAGTCGACATGTTCGACCCGCTCATGGGGAACAAGGCCGGTGGCGCGGAAATCGAGTGGGTCGACTCGAAGCGCCAGCAAATCAACGGCGAATGGGAAAGCCTTCGCATCGTCGAAATGCGCTACCAGGGGATGAAGTCGCGCCTGACGGTCGATCCCAACGGCACGGTCCTCCGGCGCGAGATCCCTCTCTTCGCCGCCAACACGGGCAATACGTCGCTCGCCAACGATGCCAAGGGAGCCAGCGTGGTCTTCGAGCGCGTCGCTCCCGATGTGGCCCGTGACAAGATGCCCGCGCTCCAGTACCTGCCCACGCCACGCCCCGTGCTGCCGTCCGATGTCCGCGGAACCGACACCGGCGAGGTGATCCAGGGGCTTAGCGCCTTTGCCATGATGGGGGGCAGTGTCCCCAACGCACTCAAGGACCTGAAGGGAGAAAACTAACATGCTGAGCCTGCAAAACCTAAGCAAGGACTACGACGGATTCCGCGCACTCGACGACCTGTCGCTGGAGATTCCTGCGGGCGAGTTCTTCTGCTTCCTCGGCCCCAACGGCGCGGGAAAGACCACGACCATCAAGATCATCACGGGGCTCCTGAAGCCAGCCACCGGCAAGGCGATCATCGCGGGGCACGACATCCAGGCGGCACCGCTTGAGGCCAAGCGCCAGATCGGCTACATCCCCGACACTCCTTACCTGTACGAGAAACTCTCCGGCCGCGATTTCATGCACTTCGTCGGCAATCTATACGGCGTTCCGCGGCAGGAGGTGCAGGCCGCCATCGACAAGTACTTCGCCGCCTTCCGCATCGCCCACGCGGCCGACAACCTGATCGAGAACTACAGCTTCGGCATGAGGCAGAAGCTCTGCTTCAGCGCCGCCTTCATGCACAAGCCGAAGGTCCTGGTCGTCGATGAGCCAATGGTGGGCCTCGACCCGCAGTCGGCGCGCACGCTCAAGAACATGCTCCGCGAGTTCTGCCGCGACGGCGGCACGGTGTTCCTCTCCACGCACCTGCTGGCCATCGCAGAGGAGCTATGCGACCGGCTCGGCATCATCACGCGCGGCAAGCTCCGGTTCCTGGACTCCGTCGATGATCTCCGCCGCCAGATGGCCCGGGAAGGAAACCTGGAGGACCTGTTCCTCGAACTGACCAACGATGGCGTGACCAACACGGAAGAATCGCCCTTCACCGAAACCGAGTCGATTGCCAAGGAAGCGTGACATGAGCAACGCGGCCATCCCCAATGAAACTCCCCTGAGAGGCAGTCCACGCGAGGAACGTCTGTCCGACGAGGTCCTTGAGAGTCACCACACCCGGGTCGTGATCGGCGCCAAGCTGCGTATCGCCTGGAACGCCGTGCGCCACATCAAGCGCCACCTCTACCTGCACGCCGCCGCAGGCTTCACGCTGATGATCGTGCTGCTCGGCGTGGGCACGGGCATGTTCCACCTGATCTTCGACTTCCTCAATCGCCAGCCGGTGTTCGGCGCCCCACTGATGGATCGCCTGGTCGGCATCGTGTTGTTGATCTTCTTCTCGATGCTCCTGTTCTCGAACCTCATCATCACGCTTTCGACAACGTACTTGTCGAAGGAGGTGGAGTTCCTCATGGGGCTCCCGGTCAGTCGCCAGGCGATCTTTCGCCAGAAGCTGATCGAGACGGTGCTGTATAGCTCGTGGGCTTTCGCGATGCTGAGCCTCCCGCTTTTCGTCAGCTTCGGCATCGTGCGCCATGCTCCCTGGTACTTCTATCCGCTGATCGTGGTGCTGGTGGTCCCCTTCCTGATGATACCCGCCTCTCTGGGCGCCATCTTCACCATGCTGGTCACGTCGGTTCTCCCTGCGCGCAAGACGCGAACGCTCTGCATCGTGCTGGGGATCCTGAGCCTGATGCTGACCGGCGTCCTGGCGAAGGTCACCGGCTTGAGCCAGCTCCTCGCGACGGCGGACAAGCAGGACTTCCTCCAGATCATGAACGTGCTGGGCGTGGGCAATTCGCCCATGCTGCCGAGCGCCTGGCTATCCGGCGCGCTCCAGGCCATTGCCCCGGCGGATCCGCTCGACCGCGACCTGATGCGGTTCGGCTACTGGCTCGCCATGCTGCTCGCGACATCGCTCTTCCTCATGGAGGTCACGCGCTGGCTCGTCCCGTCGCTGTACTATCGCGGCTGGTGCCTTTCCCGCGACGCCGCGGTCAAGGAAGTGGAAAGCAACGCCAAGTTCTCGCCGTTCCGCATCATCGACGCCTATCTGGAGCGCTGGTTCTCCTCCCCGACCGCCGGGCTTCTCAGCAAGGACCTCAAGAGCTTCTGGCGCGATCCGTCGCAGTGGACGCAGCTCGTCATCCTGCTGGGCCTCATGATCATCTACATCACGAACCTCGGCTATTCGCGCCAATACAGCAAGACGATCATGCTGGTGGTGAACGACTGGCGCCTGCTCCTGTCGTTCTTCAACCTGGGCGCGACCTGCTTCATTCTCTCGATCCTGACGACCCGCTTTGTCTATCCGATGCTGAGCCTGGAAGGGCGCGGCTTCTGGACCGTGGGGCTGGCGCCGATCCCACGCTCGCGGATCATCTGGCAAAAGTTCATCCTCTGCCTGGCCCTGTGCCTGGGTGTCTCGGTCCCCCTGATGGTCCTGTCGAACTTCGTGCTCAAGATCACCGGGCCGTTCGTCCTCATTTCCTATGCGGCGATCATCATCATGAGCACGGGGCTGACCAGCCTCAGCGTGGGGATCGGTGCCATCCTGCCGGACTTCAAGGAAGACAACCCGGCACGCATCGCGAACGGGATCGGCGGAACGATGAACGTCCTCCTGTCGCTGGCCTATATCGGCGTGAGCGTGTTCCTCCTAGTACTTCCAACGATTGCGCTCTCGGGCAACATGGGAGCGGTTGCGGCCCAGTGGCTTCCCGCCTACGTTGCGATTTTCCTGCTGATCCAGGCCGTCCTGATCTGGCTTCCCCTGCGAATCGGACTGCGGCGCTGGGCCGAAATGGAGTTCTGACCGTTGCTGACCCTGGCCATTGAAAGTTCCTGCGACGAGACCGCCGCCGCGGTCGTCGAGAATGGGCGGCGCGTGCTGTCCAACGTGATCGCGACCCAGGTGCCGATCCACCAACGCTATGGCGGCGTGGTGCCGGAGATTGCCAGCCGCGCCCATCTGGAGCAGATCGTCCCCGTGGTCGAGCAGGCGCTCGGCGATGCGGGCGTGACGCTCGATCGGATCGATTCGCTGGCGGTCACACGGGGCCCGGGGCTGATCGGATGCCTTCTCGTCGGCGTCGAATTCGCCAAGTCGCTCGCCGCCACACGGGGCCTTCCCCTGCACGCTGTCCAGCACGTTGCCGGGCACGCGCTCTCTGTCTATATCGGCACGGAGACCGATGCCTGGGGCGATCCCGTTTCCGAGCCCGCGCGCCATGAACCCTATGTCGCCATGGCCGTCAGCGGCGGGCATTCATCGCTGCTGCTGGTCGACCAGGACTGGTCCATCCGCATCCTCGGCGAGACGCTCGACGACGCTGTGGGCGAGGCCTATGACAAGATCGCGAAGGCCGCGGGGCTCGGCTATCCCGGGGGCCCGCTGGTGGACAAGCTGGCGGCTGAGGGGAACCCGGAGGCTTATGACTTCCCGCGCCCGATGGTGGGGAAGAGCGGCTGCGATTTTTCGTTTTCCGGGCTGAAGACCGCCTTCGCCCGCGAGATCGAGCGCCTTGGCGGACGCGAAACTCTGGGCGACCGGCCGGAGGTCGTGCGCGACCTGTGCGCCAGCTTCCAGGCCGCTGCCGTCGACGTCCTGGTGGCGAAGGCGAAGCTGGCCCTGCGGGAAAACGGCCTGCGGCGCCTCGCCGTGGTCGGTGGCGTCGCCTGCAACAAGGGGCTCCGCGCGGCGCTGGCCAAGCGCCTCCCCAAGACGCAGGTCGCGCTCCCCCATCCTGCCTACTGCACCGACAACGCCGCCATGATCGGCGGAGCCGCTGGCCTGCTCCCCTTCGCCGGTGGCAGCTCGCTGGCGCTCAACGCCACGGCACAGCTCGACATCACCGCCCCGGCGTCGGCGTGGCAGCACTGATCCGCCAAAAGCGGATAAAACAACTCTCTATTATACCAATTGACCCGCCCCGCCGGTTGCCCTTACCCCATTGACCACAGTTTGGTCGTGCACGAGTGCTAGCAGCATCTCGGCAACTCACAAGGATAGCAACCATGACGACGGCAACAGCCAACCAACCGGTCCGCATCACCGAGCTTCTCTTGCGCGATGCCCACCAGTCCCTGCTGGCGACCCGCATGAAGCTGGAGGACATGCTTCCCATCTGCGAGCAGCTCGACAAGGTCGGGTACTGGTCGCTGGAGGTGTGGGGCGGTGCGACGTTCGACTCCTGCCTGCGCTTCCTGAAGGAAGACCCGTGGGTTCGCCTTCGCGAACTGAAGAAGGTCCTCCCCAAGACCCCGCTCCAGATGCTCCTGCGCGGACAGAACATCCTGGGCTATCGCCACTATGCGGACGACGTGGTCCGGCGCTTCGTTGATCGCTCCATTGATGGCGGCATGAATGTCTTCCGCATCTTCGACGCGCTGAATGACCTACGCAATCTGGAGACCTCGGTGAAGGCCGTGGTGGACGGCGGCGCCCACGCGCAGGGCGCCATCTGCTACACGGTTTCCCCGGTTCACACGCTGGACCTCTTCGTGCAGCAGGGCCGCGACCTTGAGTCGATGGGGTGCCACTCCATTGTCATCAAGGACATGGCCGCGCTCATGTGCCCCGTGCCCGTCTTCGAGATGGTCAGGGCACTAAAGGCGGCGGTGAAGATTCCCGTCCACGTCCACACCCACGCCACGACGGGCGTGGCGCCGATGGTGCTCCTGCGCGCCATCGATGCGGGCGCCGACGGCGTCGACACGGCGATCAGCGCGCTCTCCGGTGGTTCGGGCCATGTGCCGACCGAGGCGCTGGTCGAAGCGATCGCGGGCACGCCGCGGGACTCGGGCCTCAAGCAGGAGGACTTTGCCCCCATCGCCGACTACGTCCGCAAGATTCGCCCGAAGTACAAGGAGTTCGAGACGAACTTCTCCGGCTCCGACCCGCGCATCTTCCTCAGCCAGATTCCCGGCGGCATGATTTCCAACATGGAGTCTCAGCTCAAGCAGATGGGCTGCCTGGACAAGATCGACGCGGTGATGGCGGAGGTCCCGCGCGTCCGCAAGGACATGGGTTACATCCCGCTGGTCACCCCCACGTCGCAGATCGTCGGCACGCAGGCGGTCTTCAACGTCATGATGGGCGAGCGCTACAAGACGGTTCCGGCGGAAAGCAAGATGGTCTTTGCGGGCAAGTACGGCCGCACGCCAGCACCCGTTGACGCGGAAGTACAGGCGAAGGTGCTCAAGGGCGAGGAGGTCGTCACCTGCCGCCCGGCGGACCTGATCCCGAACGAGTTGGACAAGCTGGCCGCCGAGGTCGCCGGTCGCGCCCGCGGCGAGGACGATGTGCTCTCCTACGCTCTCTTCCCCAAGGTCTGGGAGGAGTTCCACGAGCACCGCGTGAAGAAGGAGAAGGGCGAGGTGGCTCCAGCTCCGGCTCCCGCACCAGCCGCACCGGTTGCGGCCCCCGTGGCTCCCGCCGGTCCCGTGAAGCGCCATCTCGAACTGAAGCTCAAGATCAACGGCAAGGACGAGGCGGTCACCGTCGACGTTCTGTGAAAAGCTAGGTGGGTGGTACAAGAAACCGGGGGTGCTGGCAGGCACCCCCGGTTTCGCTTTGGTGGCTGTGGTGGAGCCGAATCAGAACATCATCCAGCCGAGGGGCGTGACGGTCGGCTGCATGGTGCAATCGCCCTCGGTGCTGAAGTCCTCGCTCTCGTAGTCGGTGGGAACACCCTGCCCGGAAGAAAGCCCCACGATGGGGAACGTATCGTCCACCCGAAGGTAGGTGATGCGGATGGTGCCATCGAAGAGCAGGTGAATCTGCACGTTGTTGCTGTTCGTTGTGTCATAGCTCGGGACGTTGTTGAACGTGATGACGAGCCGGTCGGTGAGCTGCTTATACCCCAGAGTGGAACTGCCAGACGGTGACATGTCGTTGAAGAGGAACGAGACACGGGGAGCATTGAAGTGCGTCCCCAACTGGCTGTCGAACTCGTCATCGCCGGCCACGAAGGTGATGTAGCCGTTGCTGCCCAGATAGACCGAAGAGTAGCTGGCGCCGTAGAAGGGGAAGGTCCTGCCACCCGACAGTGTGATCTGGCGGAATGCGTCGTCTCCGAGTGTGAAGGTGGTGGAGCCGCTGATCGGTTCGGGGTAGGCCGTCACGTTGGGGGTGAGACACACCGTGTAGCCGCTGGGGTTGCTGGCCGGCGTGAACACCAGGGTGCTATTGTCGAGATCGAACGGGAAAGCGTCGCCGTCGAAGATCTCGGTGAAATGCCGCACCTGGGCCGCCGTGGTGAATGCGAGGCACTGGCCGGAATTGTCGAAAGTAGCCACGTTGCCAGCCGCATCTGTCGCCGTGACGAAGCCACGGTAGGCGGTCTCCGGTGAGAGCCCCGAAACAGTGACCGAGTGGGCCGTGAGGCCACTGCCTCCTGTCCCACTGAAGCTGGCAGTGCCGCAGGTGGGACCAGCAGAGAAGGTACCCGTGGCCTCTTCGTTGGTCTGGAAGGAGACACTTGCCGTGGTGGTTGTGGTGCCAGACAGGCTGACGTTGGAGATCACTGGCGCGACACAGTCGATGGCGGCGGTGTCAGTGAGGACGGTGCCATCATTGTCGTAGGTGGCGGTGATGGAATTGCCGTGGACGACCTGGAGGATATTGTCAGCCGATGCGCCGCCTTCCTCCAAGGTGACCGAGCCAATGAAGACGCCCGTGGCCGTACCGGTCTCCGTGAGATCGACGGTGACCTGATCGTTGGTACTGGTGTTCACGACCGTCACCGTGACCGTGCCAAGTCCGATGAGGTCGACGAAGCCGACCTGGATTCCGACCTCGCCGTTGCATTGATAGGCGGCGCGATCAAGAACCAACTCTCCCCCGGTCGAGGCACAGATGTGCGCGTCAGACAGATTCGACTCGGCGAAGTCACTGGGGACGCCGTTGCCGTCCGACAGCCCGACGATTCCGTCCTGAGCGTCGACGTTCAGGTACGTCAGCACAATGCGTCCGTCGAAGAAGAGCTGAATCTGGACGTTGTTCTTTGTGGTGAGGTTGTACTCAACCACATCGATGTAGGTGATGACAATCTGGTCGGCGAGTTGAGTGTACCGAACATTCGACGAGGGGAATAGATCGTCGAAGAGAGCCGAAATCTGGGGACGGCTGAAATGATCCGACACAGTCTCCGACGCCGTGGCGGCGCCGGAACCAAAGCTGACGAACCCGTTGCTGGAAACAAAAACGGATGAGTAGTTCTGGCCAAAGAAGGGGAATGTAGACCCGGTGATGGTTCTTTGAACGAACTCGTCATCGCCAAGAGTAAGCACCGTGTGTGAGGTGGGAGAAACCGGGAAGGCGGTGATGTTGGATTCGCGGCAGACCGTGTAGCCAGTTCCACCCTGTAGCGGTGTGAATGTCAGCTGAGTGTTGTCGAGGTCGAAGTTCTCGTTGATCGAGGTCCCGGCGAACTGTTCCGTCAGATAGTCGGGCTGAACCGGCGTGGTGAACGTGTAGCAGGCGCCGCCATTATCGTCGGTGGTGCTGTTGCCCGCATCGTCCACCGCGGTGATGCGGAGGAAGTAGGTTGTCTCGGGAAGCAACCCATCGATCGCGATCGAATGAATCGAAGCGCGACCACCCCCAAAAGTCATCGTGGGGGAGCCGCAGGCGGTACCAAGCTCGACGGTGGCGACCGTATTCTCGTCGGTGAGGAAACTGACAGAGGCGGTCTGAGCACTGATGTTCGTAAAGGATACTTCGCTGACCGACGGTGGATTGATGTCGACAGTGGCCGTGTCAGAAACACTCACGTTCGTTCCACCTGCGCCGTCGTTGGCGTCGAGGTAGAGTGCCGTGATGGTATCGCCTTCGCTCACTTCGAGAGTGCCGTTGGACTCGGAAACGGAGCCACTGGCGGACGGGACCGAGACCGTGAACAGGCCCGGGGTATCGCCACTTTCGATCGCCGAGAATATCTCCAGATCCCCGCCGGTGGTGCTGAGGGCGACGGTCTGGTTTCCAGCACCGGCGATATCCGAATCCAGCACCGTGACGCCGATGGGGGTTGTCCCATTGTAGACTTCACGGTCGAGCACAACGCGCCCCTTGGATGAGATCTCCGTCATGTTGTAGACAACCAGGGCGAAATCCTGATCGAGGCTGATGCCGTTGCCGGGCACGCCGTCGCCCGCGATGGTGCGCGCCTCAACGCGCACCTTCATGTCGCCGCTGGCGGCGTTGGCGGGGAGGAACACGCACTCGGTGTTGTTGCGAACGTCGCGGTTGCCGCCGCTGATGGAAGTGCCACCGTTGAAGTTGTTGCCGTAGTACGTTTGGCCGTTCACCTCAACGACAAGGTCCAGGTCGTTGATGTAGGAGTTGCCGCTGAGCGATCCGGGGGGATCCGTCCAGCACAGGGTGATGCGGAGAGGCTCGCTGGCCTGATCCACGGCACCGACCAGCTCGTAGCTGCCGTTGGCGGTCAGGAGGGTCGTCTGGTCGACGATCTGACGCTTCGCCGCTTGGGAGAAGGCGAGGTTCATCTCGGCAAAGCCGAAGCCCTGTCCGTTCCCGGGAAGATTCCCGCCCGCACCGGTGCCGGTCAGGTAGCGTGTCCCGTGAACGGCATAGGCCTTGAGCAAGGCGGCGGACGGCTGGATGCCGGTGGCGGCACCGGGAACGGCGAAGCCGTGGACTCGCGCCAAATAGGCGCCGATCAGAGAGGCATAACCAGCGACACCCGGGCAGGAGTGGCTCGTGCCGGAGGACCAGGTATAATTGGTGCCGAGCGGGAAGTGGGCATCCCCGGCGATGGCGTTTCCACAGACGCCCTCTCCCGTGAAGTTCGCGAGCGGCGCCGCTCCCATGACGAAGGTGCCCGGTGCCACGATCTCCGGCTTGGCGCGCAAGTCGGTTGTTGGGCCGCGCGACGAGAAGGTGGCAATGTCGTTGTTATTGTTGCCGTCGCTGGAGGTCAGGTTGCAGCCGTCGCCAGCAGACGACGCTGGATTGGAACTCTCTGCGGCACCGACCGCCAACACGTTCTTGCCCGTGCCCGGCGATCCCATGGTCGAGTTATTGGAGCCCGCGTTGCCTGCCGAGAAGACAAAGAACATCTCCTGGTTGCCCGCCGACTGGCTGTCGGCGTCGCGAGTGATGGAGTCGTACACCTGCGAGTCGGAGGTATAAGCCCCGGCCACATCCGAGCCCCATGAATTGGAGGAAATGCGTGCGCCGCGATTGTAGTAATCGCGGACCATTGTCTGGTCGCTGGTCCCGGAATCGAAACTACCGGCGTCCGTGAAGATCTTGATGTTGGCAAGACGCCCGTGGGGGGAAATGCCGAGGCCGTAGTTGAAGCCCTGGGTGTCCTCGAAGGCGCTGCCGGTGCTGTTGTTGTAGCCACCGATGATCGATGCGTTGATGTTGCCGTGACCGGCACGGCCGTCTGCGACCGTCAGCGCCGATCCGGGCGGCAGAGCGGAGAAAATTACGCGCGAGGCGGCCGCAGCCACGTTCCCCACGCGGAACTCACTATTGGCCGGGTTAATGGTGCCGTTGTCCACGCCGTCGTCCACGACCACGACGATCGGATAGTCTGTGGTGGTCGTCGTGAAACCCTTGCCCGTCAGCCACGAGAGATACCCGGGCCCCGAAGGACCCACTCCACCAGCGGTCGTTTGATTGGCCATCGACTGACCTTGGCGCTCACCGTATAGACGACGCGGAATGTGCGGTTCGATCATGACGGTGACGGGAAGCTTGGCAAAGCCCTCAATGGCCTTGGAACTGGCCTGCACGCGGATGTTGCGATAGCGTCCGTCCAGGACGGATTCCTCCTCGGCGATCACCGCGGAGCTCTGCCTGCGAATCTGTGCGAACGCCTTCTTGGCCAGCGAGGCCGCTTCCGGATTGCCAGTGTAGAGCTGGATCGTGACCGCGAGTTCCTCGGAACCGGAGAGCTTGTCCTTGACCTGCGGAGCGACCGCGTACTCGGGAAGATAATCGCCGACGAAGCGCACCGGGTTGGCGGCTCGGGAACGCAGCTTCAATACGGACTCGGTGGCGGCATCCTTGCCGCACCAGACGAGGTAGGCGTTCTGGGGAACGTAGTGGATAATGCGCGCGCCACCGGCTTCCAGCGCTTCAAGATCGGCGGGCTCGGGCGGACCAGAGAACTGCACCAGCTTGATGGAGGCTGCGATGCCATCCTTGGCACTGGAGAGACCATTCCGCCCCCGTGTCGAGAGCTCGCCCGCGCGGAGCTGGATCAGGTCGAAATCCTTGCGGATGGTGGCATCGATGCCGGCCTTGATCAGGGCTGCCGCCTCTGCCTCATCCAGCTCCAGCACGACCCCCTTCTGCCGATCAGTGGAAAGGGCCGCCGCGCGTTCCTTCAGCACCGACCCGTCTACCGAGTCAGCTTCCCGGACCAGCACCGGAACGGTGTCGGCCGTGGCAGTGGTTCCCATGCTGAGCGCCACCAAGAGGCTGCAAAGCAACGCCGCACCCAGCCTGGTGCCGGATGCGGATAATAGTCGGTTAACGGTCTTCTTCACGCAACTTCTCCTCGAGTAGGGGTCAAATCGAATGGGGAGGGGGCCAAGCAGGGAACGGATGAAGGGGCGGGTTCCTTCGGCCTAATCGACCAATGTCAACCGTTGCGGACCTTAGCCGCAAGGATGATCGATGCAAGGACCAAGGTGATTCCGTTCGCCAGGATGACAGGGAGGTCGGATCGCAGCACGCCGTAGGTGGCCCAGAGGGCCACACCAAGCACAAAGCAGACGTACATGGGGAGAGACAGGGAACGGGTATCACCCGTCCTCAACGTCTTGATGACTTGTGGAAGGAATGAGAAAGTCGTCAGGATGGCGGCCAGAAAACCGATTATCTCATGCATTGTGGGTTGGAGGGGGGCAAGAAAACGAGGCAGGGGCGTCGGGGCCCCTGCCTCGAAAAGAACGCAAGGCGGTAGTCAATTACTGGGGAAGGCCGTTGGGGAAGCTGTAGCCGGTGGAAGCGTCGTGCGGGCGGGGAATCACGTGGACGCTGATCAGCTCGCCGACGCGGCGGGCCTCGGTGGCGCCGGCGTCGATACTCGCCTTCACAGCGGCGATGTCGCCCTTGAAGACGCTCGTCACGAGGGCCGATCCGACCTTCTGGTAGCCGAGGCAGCGAACGCGGGCGGCCTTCACGGCGGCGTCGCTGGAGGCAATGAGCGAGGTGAAGCCCTTCGTCTCAATGAAGCCGAGGGCGTCGCCATCAACCTCTTCTTCCTTCCCCTTCGCGGGAGCGACAAAGGGACCGATGGGGAGCGGCTTGGCGAGGGAACGGTGCGGCGAAGCGATGACGTGCGCGCTGATGACCTTGCCGAGGCGACCGGCGGCGGCCGCACCGGCGTCAACGCTGGCCTTCACCGCGGCCACATCGCCGCGGAAGAGGACGATCGCGTAGCCCGCGCCAATCCAGAGCTTGTTGACGATTTCGATCGTGGCGGCCTTCACCGCCGCGTCGGCGGCCTCGATCATCGGAACGAAGCCGATGGTCTCGATCATGCCGAGCGCGTTCATCGACGTGGGGAGTTCCTTCGGATAATCTTCCTTGAGGACGCGCGCGGCGGCCTGCTCGTGAAGATTCGGGATCACGTGAGCGGAAGCGACCTCGCCAACCCGGCGGGCAGCGGAAACGCCTGCATCAACGCTCGCCTTCACTGCGCCCACGTCGCCGCTCACGAGCGTCGTGACGTAGCCGCCATTGATGTCGATGCGCCGCACGAAGTCCACGGCCGCGGCCTTGTTCATGGCGTCTGTTGCTTCAACGCCTCCGATGAATCCCTTGCTTTCGACAAAACCGTATGCCTTGGCCATGCGTCAACTCCGTGATGATTTGCGACTCTGGACAAGACTTGGCGCGCGAGACGTTCCCCGGGGAAAGAAAAAAGTCGCGTGGGCCAAGGTAAAGTGAGCGGGCCCCTGATGCTGCCGACCAATCGGAGCATGTTGTTTCCCATTGAGCAGGGCGGGCCAATACCGCATCAACGCTTGGAAGATTTGGGCCCGCAGCGATGTTGGGCGACGATGGAATGGGGCGGGAGTGCAGATGCGGACGGAATCCAAACGGCAGGAGCGGAGCATTGTGCTCCTGCTTGTTCTGCTCTTTTTCCTGATCCGGATTTTGTGGGAGAACGTCTACCCGGCCCGGCTTCACGGTGATACGGCGGAGTATGCGCGCCTTGCGCGAAACCTGAGCGCATATGGCGTCTACGGCGAGGGACTGGTTGCTCAGCATTATTGGCCGCCCCTTTGGCCCGTCGTCCTGTCGCTCTTCGATCCCAACCGGGCCATCCTGGGCTATTCGCCATGGACGATCGTCTGCTGGGTCCTGTCATGCGGGACCATGCTGCTCCACTACCGCACATTGCTCGTGGCTTGGGCTGGACATCGAAGCGCCGCCGTGGCGGTCGCGGTGCTCTTTATCGTTAATCCGTCCCATGTGCTCATGTCCAACACCCTCGCGACCGAGCACCTCTTCGGCCTGCTGTTCGCTGGAGCCTGCCTGGGCATACTGGTTGGGTTGAACGCTCTCGCCGATTCAGGCAGAATCCCCCTGCCGATCAGCCTTTGCAGCGGGGCCAGCCTGGGGCTTTCGCTTCTGACGCGACCGGTGCTTCTGCCGTTCCTTGGCGTCCTTGCGGGTCTGGCCCTCTATGGCGTTTGGCAGCGGCGATGGAACGCGGTCCTCCCCTGTGTATTGACTGTCTGCGTGGCCCTTCTACCCGTCGCACTCTGGAATCGCCGCAACATCGACGTCACCGGTGATTCGGTCATGATCTCCAGCAATGGGGGAGTGAACATTTGGTTCGGCGCGAACGACTACCTCTACGATCCCGGTTGGCACCTCCCCCCGGAAGGCTCCCCCGCGGTGGCCATCGATGCGATGCCGGCGGCGATGGCCGACCGGGAGTACAAAGCGGCGAGCTGGGGCTATATCCGCCAGAATCCCGCTGCATGGGCCGGGAAGGGCCTCAAGAAAATGGAGGATCTCTTTCGCATCGATCCAGCGGGGCTGGCACTCCGATGGGATTGGTTCAAGATCGTTGACAAGAACCACTACAACGTCTTCCGCGGACTAAACGGACTGATCCTATATGCCGCGCTTTTTGGGTGTGTGCTGCTCGTCACCTTTCGCTGGATCGTGCCGGTGCCCGACCAACTGACTGAACGCGGACTCGCGGTCATGTTGGGAGCTGTTGGCCTGATCCTCCTAACAACATTTCTCACCTGGGGGATGCCCCGTTACCGCTATCCAATAGACCCGTATCTCTGGGCCCTGGCATTCAGCGGCTTTGCCCGATGCCTGACGCTTCGCCGCCAGATGCGGCGCGGCTTGTGACTCGCCCCGCGCATCGGCGATTGACGCTCCTGTTGTCGTAGGGAAAGCTCCCGGTAGTTTCCTCCCCCGACACGGAACCATGAGCCAGCAACGAGACGACTCCGGCCTCCACCCTTCCGAATTCCCAACCTCCGCAGGTGCGGCGCCGAATCAGGTGGTGCTTGGCGGGAACGAGTTGCGCAAACGCGTCGGCCAGGGCGGCATGGGGGAAGTCTGGCTGGCCTTCGACGTGAAGCTCCACCGTCACGTTGCGCTCAAGACCATGCGCCCCGATTGGGCCAAGAACGCTGAGTCTGCGACCCGGTTCTATACCGAGGCGCGTTCCGTCGCGAAACTCAATCATCCGAACATCGTCCAGATCTACCAGATCGGCGAGGACAAAGGCCTGCTCTTCTTTACCATGGAATGGGTGGACGGCAAGTCCCTCGAAGCCCATCTGAAGGAGAAGGGTGAGCTGAGCGTCTCCGAGGCCCTCGACATCACGTTGCAGATCCTCGATGGATTGGCCTTCGCGAATCAGCAGCAGGTGATCCACCGCGACGTGAAGCC
>WGMQ01000099.1 GCA_016125005.1 bacterium
GGTCCTGCAGGGTCATGCCGGACGTGTAGTTGACGGTGCCCAGCGCGCCGGAATTGAATGACAGGGTCCCGTCGGAGCCGAGCTGCACGGTCGACGCGGTCTGGAAGTCGGACTCGTAGCTTGTGTTCGACGAGTCGAGAATGCCGTCCGCATAGATGGCGTCCTCGGCCTCCCGCCAGGCCGCCAGTACGGTGCTGGCATAGGCGGCAAGCTGGGCTTCGGCCGCCGCTTCGGCCCGGTCACGTTCAGCACGCAGCGCACCACCCTGGAAGATCGGCGCGGTCAGTCCGCCAATGGCCTGCGCAATATAGGTGTCGAGGTCAAAAATATCAGCCGGGTCCGCGCCCCCCGTATCCAGCGTACCACGCAGGGTGAGGCTGGGCAGGAGCGCATCGCGGGCGATCTCGGCCTGAAGGCCAGCCGCCTGCAGGCGCGCTTCCGCCGCCCGCAAATCGGGACGCCGCGACAGCAATTCGCCCGGCGCGCCAATTCCCGACAGCGCCGTGAATTCCGGCAGGTCGGCCTCATGTTCGATATTGCCGGCCGGATAGCGGCCCAGCAGGATTTCAAGGCTGCGCGCAGCAGAGGCCTGCGCGCGCTGACGCGAGGCCAGCACCGCTTCACTTGACGCCAGCGCAGACCGGAAGGTCCGCACATCGGATGACCGCGATACACCGGCCCCGAACCGCCGCTCGATCAGGCCGAGCGAGCGCCGCTTGGTTTCCACATCGCGCGCGGCCAGATCGGTCTGCAGCCGGGCTTCAATCAGCAGGAACCAGGCCCGCGCCACCTGTCCGGCAACCGAAAGCCGGGCACCGTCATAATCGGCATCAGTCGCTTCGTATTCCAGCACACCGGCCTGCGCCCGCGCGGCGAGCCGGCCCCAGAGATCAGCTTCCCAGGACACGCCCAGCCCGGCACCATAACTGGTTGATCCACCGGCATCGGTTTCGCGCTGGGTTATACCCAGATCGGCACTGACACCGGGAAGGCGTCCGGCATTGGCCGCCCGGGCACTGGCCCGGGCCGCGCGGATACGCGCTTCTGCCGACAGAATGCCGGGATTTCCGATCACGGCCTCGTCGATCAGCAGCGACAGCCGGGCGTCATTGAACGTCGCGATCCAGTTTTCGATTCGGGCCGGATCGGCATCGGTGCCGGACGCCCACACAGCGGGCGAGGACGGCAGGGCGTCCGCACCACGCATCGCCGGTCCTGTGGATGCACAGGAGGCCAGCGCAATGGCGGTGACGGAGAGGAGGAGGGTGCGTTTTATCATACGGAACTCTTGATGCCGGGGAGGGCGGATTTGGATGCACCCTAAAATCAGCTTTTCGAATGTCAACAAATTTTTATCGAAAAACAGTAATTCTTTAGCGATGAACATCAAAACCCTCTCGAATATCACTATGCCTACGGAACAATTCACGGCGGTCACGCGCAGTGATCGCCACCACAGAGGCAGTTGATTACCTTCGGAATTGCGGCCCTTATGAGCCTTGCAGATTCAGGAAGCGAGTGAATTTTGAGCAAGGATTCCCGGTCCGAGCCGGATGGCCATCGCCTCAGGCGGCGTGACACGGTCGCACTCACCGCGATCGCCGTGGCGGTTCTGCTGGTGCTGGCTATCACTGGTGCGGTTTCGCTGTGGGTAGCGCTTTCGGCGGCCAGCTCGATCGCGGCCCTGTCATTTATCTATTTCCTCCTGATTTCCACCGTCGTTGCCCCCCGCCCCGCCTCGCCGGCCCTCGCGCCGGGAAACAGATCCGCGGACACGCTCTCGCCGGCCCGGGAAATCCTCGATCATTTGCCCTTTCCCGTCATGCTGGTCGGACCCGGCGGCCGCATCGAGCGCGCCAATCCGGCCGCGCATGAATTTCTCGGCCTGGGTGCGGAATCCGGCCTGCTGTCGGCCTCACTGCGCCAGCCCAAAGTGCTCGAGGCGGTCAGCGCCGTCCTCAAGGGCGAAAAGGCGCGGATTGTCGAATATTCCACCGTGGCCCCGATCGAAAGTCATGTGCGGGTCCACGTCATTCCACTGAAGGCCGAGGAGCCGGGCGCCTTTCCCTGGCGGGCCCTGCTGGTCCTCGCCGACGAAACGTCGAGCAAGCGGGCCGAACGCATGCGCGCTGACTTCCTCGCCAATGCCAGTCACGAATTGCGGACACCGCTGGCGTCGCTGGCCGGCTTTATCGAAACCCTGCGCGGTCATGCCCGGGATGACATCGCCGCACGGGACAGATTCCTGTCCATCATGCAGGATCAGACCGAGCGCATGCGGCGCCTGATCAACGATCTGCTATCACTCAGCCGTGTCGAGATGGACGAGCATGTTCCGCCCAGCGGAGAAGCGGATCTGGCGGCCATGGCCCTGGACACGATCGATTCGGTCGGACCTCTGGCCAAACCCAGGGACATCCGGATCGACTTCGAGGGCGACCGCAGTGCCAGTGTCGTCGGCGAACGCGACCAACTCTTCGAGATCGCCCAGAATCTGATCGAGAATGCGATCAAGTATTCCGGGCCCGGCTCCCGTATCATTTGTGACATTCACGCCGATATCGGCCGCGAGGACATCGAACGCCTGACCAGTTGCCTGGGGCCGGAGGCCGGACGCCTGACCATTGCCGCCCCTGCCCGTTCCGCCGGCACCCGATTCGCCCTGTTGCGCGTTCGGGACGCCGGCAAGGGCATTGAAAGACGGCATTTGCCGCGCCTGTCAGAACGGTTTTACCGCGTTGATGGCCAGAAAAGCGGGCCCAAGGAGGGGACGGGGCTGGGACTGGCCATCGTCAAACACATTGTCAGCCGCCATCGCGGCGGTTTCTTTGTGGAAAGCCTGCCCGGCGAAGGGTCGGTGTTTTCTGTCATCATCCCGAGGCACATTGCGGAAACGCCCGCCAAAGAAGGTTGATCCAGACGCGGCATCTGTCCCGGAACGCCGATCCCTGCCCTCCGGACCGCCGCCGTCATCAAACTGTTATGAAAATGACATAAGCGCGCCGTGATCCGGCTGCTAGGGGACGCGGATGTGAGAAGCCGGCGGTCCGCGCCGTGCCGGTAAAGCTGCTGACTGGAAAGACATGCCAATCAACGCCCTGATCCTGTTGATGATGCTCGTGCTGATCTCTGCCGCCTTCTATGTCGGCAGGAGCCGCGCCTTGCGTTCGTCCGGCCGGGGCTCTGTCAGCCTTCACTCCCTGCCCAATTATCACGGATATTTCGTCGCCCTCTGGACCGGTGTGCCCGCCCTTCTTCTTATGGCCGCAATGGCGGTATTCGGACCCTCGATTTCCGAATCCGTGATCGAAATGCGCCTCAATCAGGCGGCCGCACCGCTGGCTGCCGACCTTGACGCACAGCTGGCCGGGGATTCGCTCATCCAGTCGGCCCAGCGCACGCTGGACTCGTCTGCGGATGTCAATGCCGCCACCCAGGCGCGGGCGGCCATTCAGAGCCGCAGGACCGCGATTGCGGACAGCATCGCCGACACGGCCCGGGAGTCCGGCGCATCCGGCCTCGCGCTTGCCGGTTTTGAATATGCCAATCTGCCGCCCGAACGGCGCGGCCTGTTCATCAATGATGCCCGCGCACTGGCCTTCAACGGACAGCCCAGTGAAATCACGCCCGCCATCGAAGCCACGGCGTCCGCTTTCCGCCCGGTCGACCGGATTGTGCGGTTCGGCGGGGCGGTCCTCGCCATCCTGCTCGCCATGGCCGGGCTGGCCTGGTCACGCTCACGGGTGAAGGCCGGTTTCCGCGCCCGCAACCGCGTCGAAGCCGCCTTTATGGGCTTTTTGATGTTCTGCTCCGGCATCGCCATTCTGACCACGATCGGTATTGTGGCGTCGCTCCTGTTTGAATCGCTGCGTTTCTTTGAGGCGATCAACTGGCGTCTGGACCAGTTCCTGTTCGGCACCCAATGGAGCCCGCAGACGGCCATCCGCGCCGAACAGGTGGGGCAGACCGGCGCGTTCGGAGCCGTGCCGCTCTTTGCCGGCACCTTCATGATCACCATAATCGCCATTCTGGTCGCCGGGCCGATCGGCCTGTTTGCGGCGATCTACCTGTCGGAATATGCCGGCAAGCGGACCCGCAAGATCGTCAAGCCGGTCATGGAAATCCTGGCCGGCATTCCGACCGTGGTCTACGGCTTCTTCGCCCTGTTGACCGTCGGGCCGGCGATCCGGGCCGCCGCCCAGTTTGTCGGCTTTGAAAGCGCCGTCACCCAGTCGGCCTTGTCGGCCGGCCTGGTTATGGGTGTGATGATCATTCCCTTCGTCTCCTCCCTGTCCGATGATGTGATCAACGCCGTTCCCCAGACGCTGCGCGACGGGGCCTATGCGATGGGCGCCACCAAGTCGGAAACCGTCAAACAGGTGATCCTGCCCGCCGCCCTGCCCGGTATTGTCGGGGCCTTCCTTCTGGCCGTCAGCCGCGCCGTCGGCGAAACCATGATTGTGGTCATGGCGGCCGGTCAGGGAGCCAATCTGACCGCCAATCCGCTGGAATCGGTGACCACCATCACCGTGCAGATCGTCATGCTGCTCACCGGCGACCAGGAGTTTGACAGCGCCAAGACCCTCTCGGCTTTCGCCCTCGGTCTCGTCCTGTTCATTTTCACGCTCGCGCTGAACGTCATCGCCCTGCGCGTTGTGCAGAGATATCGGGAAAAATATGAATAACCGCACCGATATACAGGCCGCCGTTGAAGCCCGCCTCGCCAAGCGTTACCGCGCGGAAGGCCGCTTCCGCATGTTCGGCATTCTCGCCATCATGGCAGCGATATCAGTGCTCATCCTGCTCATCGGGTCGATTGCCAGCCAGTCCATTCCCGCCTTCCGCGTCAACGAACTGACCCTGCCGGTGACGCTCGAGGCCGCACGCGTCGATCCCGCCGGAGATGGCAGCGAGGCGTCCTTGCGCCGCGGCAGCTATAACAGCCTATTGCAGGAAGCCCTGCGGGCCGAGTTTCCGGAAATAGAGGACCGGGGCCAGCTGCGCGAGCTCTTCGGCCTCTACACACCGCTGAATTCCGCACGGCTGCAGAACCAGGTTCTCGCCAATCCGGGCCTTGTCGGTCAGACCATCGATTTTACCTTCCCGATTTCGGATGACGCCGATCTTTATCTTCAGGGACTGACAACGGCCTCGAGCGAAGCGGCACCCGGCCTTGTCGCGACACCCTCCGGCACCAGTGGCGAAGTGCGCGTCTTTGCCAATTCAAACGTCTTTTCGCCTATTGTGGCCGACATTCGCGAGCGGCTGGCAACACAGGCCGAAGAGCTCGAGGACCGCGCCCGGCGCTACGAAAACAGAGCGGCCAGTGCCGCCGGAGAAGAGGCGCGTATCAGCCTCACCCGGGAGGCCGAACAGGCCCGCACCCAGTCCGCCAGCCTGCGCAGTCTGGCGGAGCCCGGCAGCCTGTCTGTTGACATGTCGCCGGAATTGCCCAGCCGCCTGATCCGGATGAATGGCGGTATTGTTCATATCGACCGCATCAGCGACAGCGGCCGCACCGCCGAAGGCCGCGTCCTGGTGGCGCTTGACAACACCGAAGCCGGCGATGACTGGACCATCTGGACACTGGACACGCCCCAGGCCGAGCGCCGCATCACAGATGCCCAGATTGCCTGGGCCGAAACCCTGCGCGAACGCGGGCGTGTGGAAACCGGCTTCAATACCTATCTCTTCACCAATGCTGACAGCCGCGAACCCGAACTGGCCGGCGTCCTGGGCGCCGTCATCGGCTCGGCCCTGACCATGCTGGTCACCATGTTCCTGGCCGTCCCGATCGGTGTGGCCACCGCCGTCTATCTGGAAGAATTCGCCCCGAAGAACCGCCTGACCGGCTTCATCGAGGTCAATATCAACAATCTCGCTGCCGTGCCGTCCATCGTTTTCGGCCTGCTCGGCCTCGCCGTCTTTATCAGCCTGTTCGGCCTGCCGCGCTCGGCTCCTCTGGTGGGCGGCATGGTGCTGGCCCTGATGACGCTGCCGACCGTGATCATATCCTCGCGCGCCGCCCTGAAAGCCGTTCCGCCCTCCATCCGCGAAGCCGCGCTCGGCGTCGGCGCATCGCGCCTGCAGACGGTCGTGCACCACGTTCTGCCGCTGGCCGCGCCGGGCATTCTGACCGGCTCCATCATCGGCCTTGCCCAGGCGATGGGCGAAACCGCGCCGCTCCTGATGATCGGCATGGTTGCCTTTGTTGCCGATGCGCCCAGCCTGTCGGTTGGCGGGCTGACGGAGCCGGCGACCGTGATGCCGGTACAGATTTTCCTCTGGTCCGATGGCGCCGAGCGCGCCTTCGAGCCCCGCACAGCCGCCGCCATTCTGGTGCTGCTGGCCCTGATGATTGTGTTTAATGCCGTAGCGGTCTTCCTGCGCCGCCGGTTCGAGCGGAGATGGTAGGTATGGCGGATTCCGGAACCCGGTCCTCGACGGTTTATCACGACGCGGCGAAGACCCTCCAGGGCAAGATCACGCTGGACGGTGTGAATGTCTACTATGGCCCCAAACAGGCCATTCACGATGTCTCCATGGTGATTCCCGACCGCTCGGTGACCGCTTTCATCGGCCCGTCCGGCTGTGGCAAATCCACCATATTGCGGACCATCAACCGCATGAACGAGACCATCGACATTGCCCGCACCGAAGGGTCGATCCGGATTGATGGTGACGAGGTCAATTCCAAGGCGGTGGATCCGGTCATCCTGCGCGCCCGCGTCGGCATGGTCTTCCAGAAACCCAACCCCTTCCCCAACTCCATCTATGACAATGTCGCCTATGGCCCGCGCATTCACGGCCTCGCTTCGGGCAAGCGCGATCTCGATGCCATTGTCGAGACCAGCCTGAAAAAGGCCGGCCTGTGGGACGAGGTCGCCGACCGCCTCGACCAGCCCGGCACCGGCCTGTCCGGCGGCCAGCAGCAACGCCTTGTCATCGCCCGCGCCATCGCCGTCAGCCCGGAAGTCATCCTGATGGACGAGCCCTGCTCGGCGCTGGACCCGATCGCCACCGCCAAGATCGAGGAGTTGATCGACGAATTGCGCGAGAATTACTGCATCGTCATCGTCACCCACTCCATGGCGCAGGCCGCGCGCGTTTCGCAGATGACCGCCTTCTTCCACATGGGCGATCTGGTCGAATACGGCCCCACGGAAGACATTTTCACCAATCCACACGAGCCCCGGACACAGGACTATATCACCGGACGCTTCGGCTAGGCCGCTGAAAGAGCAAAGCCATGAATAACCAACTCCACGCCCACACGGTTCGCGCCTATTCCGACGAGCTCAATGCGCTGTCTGATGAAATCGCGCGCATGGGCGGCCTGTGCGAGAGCCAGGTCTCCGACTGCATTGCCGCCGTCATGCGCCGCGATCCGGCACTGGCTGATCAGGTGGTCGAGGGCGATCATCAGGTCGATGCGCTGGAAAGCGCGACGGAAAAACGCGTGATCCGCATGCTCGCACTGCGCCAGCCCATGGCGTCGGATCTGCGCGCCACCATCGCCGCCTACCGGATTTCCGGAGATCTCGAACGCATCGGTGATCTCGCCAAGAATATTGCTCGGCGGACGCATGAGCTGAACAAGTCCGAGCCGCTGGAGCTGACCCGCAGTGTCGAGCGCATGGGCAAGCTGGTGGTCGCCAACCTGCACCGCGTTCTGGATGCTTTCTCTGCCGGTTCCGCCGAGGAAGCCATTGCCGTCTGCCGCTCCGACGAGGAAGTCGACGAGCATTACAACAGCCTGTTCCGCGAACTCCTCTCCTTCATGATCGAGGATCCGCGCACCATCACCGCCAGCGCACACCTTCTGTTCGTCGCCAAGAATCTCGAACGCATCGGCGACCACACCACCAATATCGCCGAGATGATCCATTACCTCGTCACGGGCAACGAACTGCACCGTGACATCCGCCGCGATCCTGGCGACGTGGCCTGAACCGGAGATCAAGATGGACCCGCATATTCTGGTCGTTGAAGACGAGGACGCCCTCTCCACCCTGCTGCAGTACAATCTGGAAAAGGAAGGCTATCAGGTCTCGGTCGCCGGCGATGGCGAGGAGGCGCTGATGCTGGCCGATGAAGCCACGCCCGACCTGGTCCTGGTCGACTGGATGCTGCCCAAACTCTCCGGCATCGAGGTCTGCCGCCGCCTGCGCAACCGGCCCGAGACCCGCAATGTCCCGATCATCATGCTGACCGCACGCGGCGAGGAAGCCGACCGCATCCGTGGACTCGACACCGGCGCAGACGATTATGTCGTCAAGCCCTTCTCGATGACCGAGCTTTTCGCCCGCATCCGCGCCGTCATGCGGCGCATCCGCCCCGGCCTCGCCGATGACAAGGTCACGCATGGCGATATCGTCATCGACCGCGTCGCGCACCGGGTCCGCCGCGGCGACCAGGAAGTGCATCTCGGGCCGACCGAATTCCGCCTGCTGGACTATCTCATCCAGCATCCGGGCCGGGTCTTCTCGCGTGAGCAATTGCTCGATGCCGTCTGGGGCTCCGACGTCTATGTCGAGGTCCGTACCGTGGACGTGCATATCGGACGGTTGCGAAAGGCGCTCAACGTCACCGGCTCGCAAACCGACCCGATCCGCACTGTCCGCTCGGCGGGATATTCGCTGGACGCGAAATAGCGCCTAGAAATTCACCCGCCTTGTGGATTGCAGCGCATCCAGTGCAGCCTGCGCATCGGAGACTTTGCGCTTGCGCTTCTGCTGCGGCTGATAGGCGATCTGGGCATGGGCCTCGCAATAGGCATCCCCGGCCTTGGAGCGGTGGCCGCAGAAGCGGAAATCACCGCTGGCGGGATCGCCGATGGGCCATTTGCACATCGAGTCCTTCAGCGTCAGAACCGTCGCGAATTCGCCATTCGGCAGACGTTCCGGCGCGGGCGCCTCGATCGCGCGTTCAGCCGCCTTGCGCGGCGCGGGCACCTTGGCCTTGACCGGAGCAGCCACCCGCGGCTTGGGCGCACGGGCCGGACGGCTGGACGGGCGCGACGGCGCAGCGCGTCCGGACAGGCCGAGGCGGTGCACCTTGCCGATCACGGCATTGCGGGTGACGCCGCCGATTTTCTTGGCAATCTGACTGGCAGAATGGCCCTCGGCCCACAACTTCTTCAACTCTTCCACGCGCTCATCGGTCCAGGCCATTCTCTCGCTCCACCAATTCTGCGGTGATACAATGGGCGGTATCACCGCCTCCCTCATCCGCAATATGTTGTGTCTTGTACGAGATACAGTATCCAGAACGCGCCTTGCCACAAGATGCACGTACTGATTCGCCTGTGGAAAGCTGATTCGGATGCAGTTGACCGCCATCATCCGGCTCGCCCGGCGGCCCTGTGCGTGCTAGTTGGCTGCCCATGACAGAGACTCACACCGCCCGCCCCGCCCCTGTGCCCCGCCGTTTCGGAGCGTTGAACGCGCTCGGCCTGTGGACGCTCTACCGCAAGGAAGTGCACCGTTTCTGGAAAGTCATGTTCCAGACCGTGTTTGCGCCGGTGGTAACAACCCTCCTCTTCTTCGCCGTGATCAACCTCGCCTTCGGCGAACGCCGCGGCGACATTGCGGGCGTGCCTTTTGCCGATTTTCTCGCCCCCGGCCTCATCCTGATGGGCCTGTTGCAGAACGCCTTCGCCAATTCCTCCTCCTCCATCCTGGTGTCCAAGGTGCAAGGCAATTCGGTCGATTTCCTGATGCCGCCCCTGTCGGCGCTGGAGTTGATGATCGCCTTCATCGCCGGAGCAGTGACACGCGGCATTGTGGTGGCCGTGGCGACCGGCGTTGTCATGGCCTTCTTCGTCGATCTGACCCCGGCCCATGTCTGGGCCATCGTCTTCTATGCCATCACCGGTGCCTCGCTGCTGGGCATGATCGGCCTGATCGGTGGCGTCTGGGCGGAGAAGTTCGACCATATCGCCGTCATCACCAATTTCATCATCACGCCGCTGACCTTCCTGTCCGGCACCTTCTATTCCATCGAGGTGCTGCCCGAACCCTTCTACACGCTCAGCCATATCAACCCCTTCTTCTACATGATTGACGGCTTCCGCTATGGCTTCACCGGCCATGCCGATGGCAGCATTCTGGCCGGTATTCTCGTCATTCTGGCGCTGAATGCCGTTCTGATGACGATCTCCTATCTGGTATTGCGCTCCGGCTGGCGCTTGAAGAGTTGAGCGGACAGGCCTAGACGGCTTTTTGAATACCATCACACATTCGAGGGAGATCGCTTCATGCCCGCACCGCTTATGGACACCTATGCCCCGCCGGATCTTGTCTTCGAGCGCGGCGAAGGCGTCCGCCTCTACACGGCTGAAGGAAAATCCTGGCTCGATTTCATTTCCGGCATCGCGGTCAACGCGCTGGGCCATCACCACCCGAAAGCCGTCGCCGCCCTGAAAGAACAGGCCGACAAGCTCTGGCATCTCTCCAACATGTTCCAGGTGCCGGGCCAGATCGAGCTGGCAAAGAAATACACGGACGCCACCTTTGCCGACCGGGTCTTCTTCACCAATTCCGGTGCCGAGGCGGTGGAATGCTCCCTCAAGGCTGCGCGCCGCTATTTCTTCGACAAGGGCGAGCCGCACCGCTACCGCATCATCACCTTCACCGGCGCATTCCATGGCCGTACCTATGGCGCCATCAATGCCGGTGGAAACCCGGCCTACCTCAAGGGCTTCGGTCCGCGCATGGAAGGCTTCGACCAGGTTGAATTCGGCGACCATGACGCGCTGAAAGCGGCCATCACCGAGGAAACCGCCGCCATCCTGATCGAGCCGGTCCAGGGCGAAGGCGGGGTGCGCGCCGTGCCGGAGCAATGCCTGCGCGGCCTGCGCCAGCTGTGCGACGAGCATGGCCTTCTGCTGATGTATGATGAAGTCCAGTGCGGCGCCGGCCGCACCGGCAGGCTGTTCGCGCATGAATGGGCCGGCGAGGCCCGTCCCGACATCATGGCCGTGGCCAAGGGTGTCGGCGGCGGCTTCCCCATGGGCGCCTGCCTGACCACCGAGGAGGTCGGCAAGGGCATGGTCGTCGGCACGCACGGCTCGACCTTCGGCGGCAATCCGCTGGCCATGGCGGTCGGCAATGTCGTTTTTGACGAACTCACCACGCCCGGCTTCCTCGACAATGTGAACAAGGTCGCCAATTTCATGCAGCAACAGCTGACCGGCCTGGCCGACCGCCATTCCGGCATCGTCACCGAAGTCCGCGGCAAGGGCCTCCTGATGGGGCTCAAACTGGTCGATGGTGTCGTGGCAAAGGAATTCGCCGGCAAGGTGCGGGATCGCGGTCTCCTGATCGGCGCGGCGGGCGATAATGTCGCCCGCATGGCACCGCCGCTGGTGATCGATGAAGCCGATGCCAGCGAAGCCATCGGGATTCTCGACGACACGCTGGGCGATTACGCGAAGCAGGCCTGATGACCGACCCTCTGGGCGAAGACGACGATCTGGCCGCGGCCTTCCAGGTTGATGGCCATGCAGCGCGCGGCCGCCTGGTGCGCATGGGCGCGGTGCTGGACGACATTGTCTCCGCCCATGATCATCCGCCCGCCGTCCGCCGCCTGGTCGGCGAAGCGGTGTTGCTGGCGGCGCTGGTCGGCGACTCGCTGAAATTCGAGGGCCGGCTCATCATCCAGGCCAGCGGCAACGGGCCGGTCCAGTTCGTGGTTGCGGAGTGGAATTCCGGCGGGGCCGTGCGCGGCATGGCGCAATATTCCGGCGCACCGGTCAGCGCGGACGCCGGCATTTCCGCCCTGCTCGGCACCGGATCCTTTGCCATGACCATTGATCCCGGCGAAGGCATGGAGCGCTATCAGGGCGTGGTGGCGCTGGAAGGCGA
>WGMQ01000064.1 GCA_016125005.1 bacterium
ATCGCAGCGACGCGCGATAAGTCGAACAGTGCGTACTCGAACGCTGGGAGGAACGGTGCGAGACCAGCGCGTGCCTCGTCGGACAGCGCGAACAGCTCGCCGAGCGACGTGGGCACTTCCCATTGCCGCGCGCCTTGGTACACCACGATCGGCATGACGGGCGCCAACCAGCCGTCGGTCGTCCCCTGCTTGCGCATTTCCTGCCAGATGCGAGTCATGTAAATCAGCAGCCGTAGCGGCATCCAGCGGTCCGGCGTACTCTGATGTTCGAGGAGCACGTAGAGCCCCAGCTCGCCGCCCTGCATGGGTACGCGGTAGAGGAGGTCGCTCTCAAACTCGTTGAACTCCTCGTCAACCCAAGTGCCGGGGACGATCTGGAGTTCTTCCCACGAGCATCGTTCCGCCACGGCGCGTGGGATCACCTCGCGCAGAAACCCCGCCGCCGAATCGAGGCGGGTGAACAGCTCGCGAAACATCCGGTCGTGGGGGTTCTGGAGGAAGTCATTGCCCATGCGCCACCGAAACGCCCGCTTGCGAAAGTGGCAAGCGGGAACGGGCAGGGGCGAGTAGATCGCCTCCTTTTGGATGCGGCGGGCTTGGTGGTGCGATCTGTCATGCAATCCGCTCCAAATCGTCTTGCGCCCGTCACCGGCATTGGGGCCCGTGACTGTCTTCGAGACAAGCCCCAGCCCCTTCGAGGTCGTAACGATGAGGAAATCCACACGTCGCTTCGCGCGACTCAGCACCGCCTTGTGCCTGCTTCTTGCCTTCCAGGCCCAGAATGCAGCCGCTCAGTCCCAGCCCCCGGAAGCCGTCAACCAGCAGGATGAGGTCATCAACATCACGCTCGCGCCAGGCCAAACGGCTGACGATGCCATTCGAATCCTCCGCTCCGACGATAAGTTCGAAACAAACGACTATGTGACCGAGGCGATCGAGGTCTTCAACACGGAGGCCTTCGAGTTGGCGCTCCTGATCAGCCAGGCAGTGGCCCAGGAACGCGGCGTAGTGCGCACCGTCAAGACCCAGCCGACGGACGGATCGCCTGTTCGGTTCTTCATCGTCGTCACTACCACCCGCCAGCAGCTCGATTCGGTTCGCCAGACCATCAAGTCGCTCGACCTTCCTGGTACCGTCAGCAGTCAGGGACGCTCCCGTGTGGCGGTCCGGACTCGCTACCGGCGCGCTTCGGAGATCGCCACCCTCCTTCGGGCCACCCGCCTCAGCAGCCTCGGCCGGGTGGTGGCCGACGACGCCACCAACACGCTCTACTTCGACGACAGCGCCTACGTCAGCAAGGCGACCCAGAAGTACCTGCGTTTCTACGACGTTCCCCAGCCCCAGATCGAGTTCGATGTCCAGATCATCGAGGTGCGGGAGGACGACGCCGGCAAGCTCGGTCTCGACTGGGATGCGTGGAAGCGTACCGTTGGCGGACAGGTGGGCTTCACCGCCAATCAGTTCGAAGGTGGGGAGCGCTTCGCCCGGCTCGACACCCTGCTGACCCTCGACGCCAGTTCCCTCGCCAGCTTCCTCAACTACACCGTTCAGGAAGGGAACGCCAATGTGGTTCAGCGCTCCCGGCTCAACGCCTCCAACCTGGACCCGGCTGTGATCTCCGATGTGCGACGGGTGCCATACTATGACCACGTCCGCTCCGAGCGCACCCCCGTCGTCGTGACCGAGACGAATCCCCAAGTCGATGCCTACACCGAGTATGAAGAAGACGAGGCGGCCGCCAACCGCAGCCGCGTCGTCACCATCGTCCCCGGTTCCACGAACCGCCTTGTCGACCTTTCCTCCGAGGAGGAAGGCCTCCTCATCAGCATCGCGCCGGTCATCGCCACCGACTCGGTCCAGGCGGAGATTGATATCGCCATGAACACCGTCACCGGCTACGATACCGTCGACCGCCCGATCCTGACAGAGCAGAACCTCAACAACCGCTTCACGCTACAGAACGGCGAGCAACTGCTTCTGGGGACCCTGGAACGCGAGCGCTCGGTCAATTCGCGTCGCGGTATTCCCGGCCTCAAGGACATCCCCGTCATCAAGTACCTGTTCAGCGTCGAGACGCGCCGCAACGAGCGGTCCCGCCTCTTCATCCTCGCCACGCCGCGCTTTTCCAACGTGGGCTTCGCCGCCCGCTCGATCGAGGAAATCGACGCAACCGATCTGCTTCGCATCGAGGAACGCGATCCGGTTCTGGAGGACGGCGTCATGGGCGACAAGATCCTCCCAGATAACGCTGTCCCACATCGCGATTGACCCTGGAAACGTTCGTTTTACGGTCAAGCAATCTCAGGGTGGGGAGCGACCAATGTTGAATGGGCTGAGGGAGCGGGCTACGGCCCGCTCCCGCAAAATCATCCTGCGGCACGGGCTCGCCGTTGGGTGTTTGTTCCTTTTCTCCCTCGCCATCTATGGTCCGACGCTGTGGCTTCCCTTTTCACTCATCGACGACGGTCGTCTCGGGGAGATGGCCGCAGGCGTGGTCGAGAAGGGGACGACTTCCGGCCTCCTCGCCGGGTTCCGCGAAACCATCAAGCCGGAGGAGAACTTCCTCGGTCCCGCCATGCGCTGGCTGGTGACACTGCAATACCTTCTCTTCGGCGGTGAGGCCTGGCTCTGGCACGCCGCCAAGATCCTCCAGCACGTTTCCCTAGCGATCGGTATTTATTGCCTGGCGCTCCAGACCGGTGCCCGCCGAGTCGCGGCCGTTGGTGCATCGCTATTCTGCACGCTGATGGACGCACCAAGCGCCCAGGCGGGATTCCAGAGCTACGCCATCAACTACGCCCGCCTTTTCACCACCGACAGCGTCTTCATCCCCTTTGCCGTTTGGGGGATGGTGTTCTTCCTCCGCGCGCTCAGGGCAGCCGATTGGCGTGGTACCGTGTGGCCCGGCCTCGGGCTGATTGTCTGCTTCGGACTCGCGGGACTTACAAAGCTCAACTTCATCCCCTTGGCGATCGCCATGATGCTTGGGGGCATCCTCTGGACAATCACCGCCGCACTGCTGCGACAGAGGGTCATTGTTGGTCTCTGTGTGCTTGGCCAGACTGTGATCGCCATCCTGCCCGGTTTGTTATTCTTCCAGCCATGGAAGAAGCAGAGCGTCACCGGCTACGAGTCGACCAAGATCGCCACGAGCCTTTCGTCCTGGCTGACGAATGCCACGCCTTACGCCGAGGGGATGGTGGAGGTCGCTTCGCTGCTCCTCCCCATTGCCATTGTGGCCGTACTGATCCTGCTGGGTTGGGGCGCATGGGTACTCTTCCGCGACCGCCAGGGAAACCGTGCGATCTTCGGCCTGTCCATCATCTGTCTATGCTTCGGGGGCGCCTTCGCGTTTCAGGCCCTTTGGCCCATTGTCATCGCCCGCTACTCCATCACCTTTGCCCCCTTCTTCGCGATTCTCTTCGTGCGCGGAATCGAGGCTACGGCGATGGCTTGTGCAGTGTTCCTGGCCTCGGCGCCGAAGATCCGCGCTGCGGCCATTCTGGCTGTCGGCACGGTGCTCGGCGCGCTGGTGTGGTCGTTGCTCTTCCGCCCCTATTACGAGTTGACCCTGCCCTCCCCCGGACGCCAGCGCGCCTTCCTGATCCCCATTGCCGTCGCGGTGACCGTCGTCACTGTCGCAGCGCTTTGCTCGCTCGCACCTCTCAAGTTTCGCTTCCGTGACTGGTTGAGAGCGCCCGCCTTGTTCCTGGTGCTTGGACACCTGCTTTGGATGACTCCGTTGCTGGTGCGGCACACCCACGAGGTCATTCGCGGCTACATGACACGCGAGCAGCAGATCGGGGTACTGCTGGAGGAAGTGCGCCGTGTTTCACCCACCGTTCCGGAGGGGCAGACCGCCACCATCTACGTTAACCTGCCGAACGGCGAAGAATTCTGGTCCATCCCACTGGTCGCTCGCCATTACTTCGGGATCAAGAACATCAAACCCGGGCGTATCCAACCGGGTAAGCCTTTCAACCCAACCCCATATGATCGCGTCGTGTCGCTCGTCAGCACCCGTCAGCGGACCGAATCGAACCTCCCACCGATCCTCGAGGGGGCAGTACTCGACAACCTGCCGATCCCGACCGGCAACGCCCCCGCGCTGGTGCTGGAACCGGGCAAGCCGCAGAGCTTCAAGCTCGCCCTCTCGCGGGCATCCACTGTGGTGATGCTCGGGGTGGAGGGGGATCCGCTCGCGTGGGACCCAAGGCTTGACCTGGTGATCAGCATCAGCACCGCCGAGAAGCCCGACCTCGCCATGGTGACCTTCCGAACGGAGGACGTGCCGCGCGGGCGCACCGGCCAGCCAGTCATTGTCCTTCCCGAGCCCATCAACCTTCCCGGCGGGGTGGAACTGGATTGTCGTTTTGAGGCGAAGGCCAGCCAGACCGTGGGCGTCAGCGATGTCAGCACCGGGCGCATCATCCTGACCCGCGGTTCGTCAATCGCCGGCCAGTCGATCCCGCCGACTCCCCGCCTGAGGTTGGTGGCTTTTGATCCCGCCAGCCCCCGCATGGAAGTCATCGTGGATGAACATTTCACCACGACGCATCATGTCACCCTGAGCCCTGCTGGACTGCTCATTGGGTATGCGCGAAAGACGCTTTGGCATCAGGCGCGCATCCCACTTGCCGACCGGCTGTATCGCTACAACGACCACATCCAGATCGCCCGGGTGCCGGGGCCGACGAAGAACTGATCTGACCTCAGTTCGGTGCGCCAGCGAAGAGGATCGACGTCTCGTTGCCGTCGGCCACGAAGATGCGGTCCAGAGCCAGCGCCACCAGTCCTTCGATGGGCGCGCGGTCGCGCACCTGAGGCGGCAGGAAGCGGACTTGGCGGTCGTTGGGAGAAAGGTGCGTCTCATAGCTGGCCTTGATCAGTTGCCAGAAGCCAAGCGTCGTCTCGTGAGGGCTCAGCGAAACCATCACCGCATCCGGGTCGATGAACTGCGCCAAATCGCAGAGTAGCTGCCCCAGACGGTCCGCCATTTCCTGAAGGGCCGCCTTCGCATCTGTCGAACCGGCCTCCGCCGCATCAATTAGCGACTGGAGATTCTTCGCACCGGGCTTGCGCTCCTTCGGGGAAAGGCGCTGCACCGCGTGCTTGAAGCTGTCGTTGATTGAAGCGGAGCTTTCGCCCGCGAAGTGATGGACGCCGTGCCAGACTTTCCGTTCCAGCACCAGCGCCCCGCCAACGCCCAGCGGCGCATCGCCGACCGAATCGCGGATGAAAAGATAGACCAGGCTGTCGATGCCTTCCTTGGCACTGATGCGGGAGAGCTCGCCCATGGCGCCCACGTTGGCGTCGTTTTCGACCACGACTTCCTTGCGATAGAGCTCCTGCAGAGCCTCCTCGACCATGACCTCGCGCCAGTTGTGGAACATGTTCGCCCGAACCACACCGGTCTCCCGGTCAATCACGCCGGGGGCGCCGATGGCGATTACCGTCGCCTTGCGGAAGTCCTCCGGCGACTTGGCCGAGAGTTCGTCGAGCATCGTCGTGAGAAGCTGGAGCAACGGCTCGCCTCGGTTCACCGAGCGGTGGGTCCTGGTCAACTCGCGGCCCTGCAGGTCCGCGATGATGGCGCTGGCATGATCCAGCCCCACTTCAATCGCGATCACCGTGTGTACCGTGTGGCGGACCTGGAGAAAAATCGGGCAGCGGCCCCCCTTGGATCCGGGCTTCCCCTTCTCGACTTCCTCGACCAGTCCCTCCTCGATCAGGTAGTTGAGGATCTGGGTGATGGCCGAGCGATCAAGTCCCGTGCGATCCGCAAGCTGAACTCTGGAAATATTGGGGTTACGGTGAATCTCTGTCAGGACAATGGAGCGATTGATTCGTGAGGAAATGACTGTATTCAGCTTTTTCATGGGCAGGGGCACCGTTGGTCTCGAACTCTGGTTGAGAGGCTGGTTCAATCAACCTCTCGGAGGCAAGTTCGATTTGGAGCGATCAGCGCAATTGCACAACTTGGGAGGTGACGAGGTCAAGGAAGACAGCAGCGGTCCTCATTCACTGACCACACATCCCAGAAACGAAAACAGGCCGGCGCGCCAATGGCAGCCGGCCTGTGGTGACTTGTATCGGCGGAGCCTGTTCAGCTCATGCGAATCGTCTGGCGGCGGTCCGGACCGACGCTGACGATCTTGATCGGCACGCCCATGAGTTGTTCAAGGCGCGCGATGTAGTTGAGGGCCTTTTCGGGAAACTCGCGCGGTGCGCGGATTTCCGAAAGCTCGAGACCCCAGCCGGGCATGGTCTCATAGACCGGCTTGGCGTGCTTGAGCTGCTCCAGGTCGAACGGCATGAACTCGACCCGGCCGCTCGGCGTGTCGTAGTGTGTGCAGATATGGATCTCGTCGAAGATGCTGAGGACGTCGAGCTTCGTGAGGGTGATCTCCGTGCAGCCGGAGATCTGGAGCGCGCGGCGCGTGGCCGGGCCGTCGAACCAACCGCAGCGACGCGGGCGACCCGTGGTGGCGCCGAACTCGCCGCCCTCCTGACGCATGCGCACGCCCACCTCATTGTCCAGTTCCGTCGGCATCGGGCCCGACCCGACACGCGTCGTATAGGCCTTCACAATGCCGATGATGTTGTCGACGTAGCGAGGGCTGATACCGAGGCCCGTGCAGGCGCCGCCCGGCGAGGGGTTCGAGGAAGTCACAAAGGGATAGGTGCCGAAATCCACGTCCAAGAGCACGCCCTGGGCGCCTTCGGCGAGCACCGTCTTACCGGCGGCGATCTGCTGGTTCAGGTAGGTCACCGTGTCGGCGATGTAGGGGGATAGCTTGGCGCCACAGGCCAGCAGTTCTTCCAGCAGCGGTTCGGCCTCAAGGGCCTCGACGCCGAAGAACTTCGTCAGCACGTCGTTGCAATACTGGGCGAACTCGCGATAGCGGGCGGCGAAGTGATCCTTGTTCCGCAGGTCGCAGGCGCGCAGGCCGCGACGGGCCATCTTCTCCGCATAGGCGCTGCCGATGCCCTTGCCGGTGGTGCCGATGCGGGCCGAGCCGAGGGCCTGCTCACGGGCACGGTCAAGCGCTGCGTGCTGGGGGAGGATCAGGTGAGCCTGCTCGCTGAGCAGCAGCTTCCCTTCCACGCTGAAGCCGTTGTGCTCGATCTCGCGGATTTCCTCGGTAAGGCCGCGGATGTCCACCACGACACCGTTGCCGATGACGCTGACCACGCCCTGATGCAGGATGCCTGAGGGAAGCGTGTGGAGCACATACTTGTCCCCATTGATGACCACCGTGTGACCGGCGTTGTTTCCCCCTTGGTAGCGAGCCACCACATCCATCTTCGGCGAAAGGTAATCGACGATCTTTCCTTTGCCTTCATCGCCCCACTGGCAGCCAACAAGTACGGTTACGGGCACGCTCTGACTCCTTGCATCCCTTGGATTGGGCTGGTTTTGAAACCGGGGAGTGGTATGCCCCGTGACATTTCGGGGACAAGCCGTTTTTCCGGCTCCCGCGCACCTTAGTACTCCGAGCCCCACCGAAACCGGGTCCGCGACCACGCTCCGCTCCTTTGCTGTTGTGCTTGGTGGGCTCCCGCCCAAGCTCCCCCCTTGTCCACCCAAGGAGATCGGATCATGGGCGATGTTTCACCGGCAAGGGGCCCATACTATTGGGGCCACCTGAGTTTGATTTACCTGTGTTTCTTCCTGTCCGGCGTCGCCGGACTTGTCTATCAGGTGGTGTGGGCCAAGTATCTCGCACTCCATGTGGGAAGCACCGGGATGTCGCACCTGATCGTGCTGTCGACGTTCATGGGAGGGCTTGCCCTGGGGAGTTTCCTGCTTGGGCGGCTGGTCGATCGGGTCAAGGCCCCGGTCATGCTTTTCGTAGGGTTGGAACTGGGCATCGCCCTGTTCGCTGGCGTGCTGCTGGAGCCACTACTGGAGCTGAGCCGCTGGAGTTTCGTGTCCCTTGCACGCTCGTCCGGCGTGCAGGCCTCCAGCCTCTGGCTCGTCGTCGGCAAGGTGGCCGCGTGCGTGACAGTGCTGCTAATTCCAACGATCCTCATGGGGGGAACGCTCCCCGCCATGAGTCGCCATGTGGTACAATCACTATCCGGCGTCGGCCCACAGATATCGTGGCTCTACTTCGTCAACAGCCTAGGCGCGGTGGTCGGTTGCCTGCTGGCGGGATTCTACCTGATCAGCGCCGTGGGCCTTCAACTGAGCGTCATGACCGCTGCCGTGCTCAACGTCACCGCGGCATTGATGGCCGTGGTAGGCGCGCGGCTCGCGCGCGAGTCCCGCGCCAGTGCCTTACCCGCCGACACGGAGGACCGCGAGGAGAGCGATGCCGGTGTTTCCGCCCGCACCTTTTCCCTGGTGATTCTCGGCTGCGCCGGACTTTCCGGCGCCGTGTCGATGATGTACGAGGTGGCCTGGATTCGTCTTCTCACGCTCGTGCTTGGCTCCTCCACCTACTCGTTCTCGCTGATGCTGGCGGCGTTTATCCTCGGCCTCTCGATCGGCGGAGCGCTGCTGTCGCTCAAGAAGACCCGCAGGGGTTACACGGTGATCTTCGGCGCCTGCGAGATCGCCGTCGGTCTCACCATCCTGCTGTCGATCCCCTTCTACGTGAGGCTTCCCTACTGGTTCAACCAGGTGGCCTCGTCGCTGGCCCGCGAGCCGGAGACCTTTGGCATTTACCAGGGAGCGCAGTTCCTCATGTGCGCGCTGGTGATGCTGGTGCCAACGATCCTGCAGGGCGTGACCTTTCCGGCGGCGACGAAGCTCCTGGCCAACTCGGTTTCGGGACTCGGCGGGCGCGTCGGGCTCGTGCTGGCCGTCAACACCGTGGGCACAGTGCTGGGGACGCTCTTCGCCGGGCTGGTCGGTCTGCCGCTGCTTGGCATCCAGGGGACGCTCGAACTGGCGATCCTGACGAACTGTGCGCTTGGGGCGGTGATCCTGATGGTGGCCGCGCCGGGGCACTGGAAATCGCGGACCATGATCGCAGCCGCCGTTGCCTGCGTCGTCGTCGGTGGCTGGTACGCGCTCTCGCGCGATGTGTGGAACCGTGAAGTCATGCTCTCCGCCTCCTATCGCGCCCGCGAGCGATGGGACAGCTTCCGGCAACTGGAGCTTTCCGTCTCCCATCGCGAAACCGTCTTCTATCGCGACGGACTCGACGCCACCGTGGCGGTTCAGGACGAGCCGGACCAGTTCGGTACCGATCGCATGTTGGTCATCAACGGCAAGGTCGACGCATCCACCTCGGTTGCCGGGGACCTGCTGACGCAAAAAATGCTGTCCCACCTCCCGCTGCTGACCCACCCCAACCCGAAGCGCGTCCTGATCATTGGCCTCGGTAGCGGCGCGACCGTGGGCGCGGTCCTTCCCTACAAGGAAGTGGAGAAGATCGACTTCGTTGAAATCTCCCGCGACATCATCGACGTGTCGCCCATGTTTGAGTCGGTGAATGGTCGCTACTGGGAGGACCCGCGCGTGACCGCCTACTGCGAGGACGCGAAGACCTTCCTCCAGCTTCAGGACGAACCCTACGACGTCATCATCAGTGAACCCACCAACCCGTGGATTTCCGGCGTGGCGGGCGTTTTTTCCACCGAGTTCTACGAGGAGTGCTCGCGGCGACTCGCGCCCGGTGGCCTCTTTGTCCAGTGGATCCAGACTTACGAGATGGAGGACCATGTCGTCTACTCGATGATCGAGACCATGACGGGCACCTTCCCCTGCTACACCGCGTGGAATCCGCTGCGAACCGATACGATCTTCATGGCTTCGCATGAACCCTACGGACCGAACTTCCCGCGAATGGAGGAGCGAATCGCACGCGAGACCGTGCAGCGCAGCCTCACATTCGTCGATATCAAGGACCTGGTCCCGATCCTCGCCATGCAGATGGCTGACCGTGCGAAGTCCCCCGGCCACGTCCCTTGGACGGGCATCACCCACTCCGACTACCACCCCTACCTAGACTATCAGGCGCCGCGCGGATTCTTCATCGGACGCAATGCCGCCGGGATCAGCTTCCTCGACGACCGCTCCCGTTCGCCCGCGCGGGCGAACCTGTGGCTGGCGGCCCTACTGAAGGAACGTCCCGCCACGGCGCACGAACTCCGCACCTGCGCCATGCACGCACAGCGCTATGGTTCGCTCTTCCCCGGCGCCGCCCAGATGTGGAGCCGCGCCTGGGCGGAGCAATTCCCCGAGGACGGCGACGCGCAGCGGACCTGGATGCTGCTCGCTCCTGCAAGCCAGGACACCATGACAAAGGCGGCCCCCGGCGATATGCTCCTCTCGTTCGAGCTGGCCCGCATCCAGCGGCTCGGCACGGCGCTGCGGCAGCAGGCTTCCGTGCTAAAAGCTCCCGACTACACTGGGCTCCAGGAAGCGATCGACCGGGTGATGGCTGCCTTCCCGTCCGCCCCGGAGGCCGATGTGCTTCGCTATTGGCGCGGAGTGATCCTTCATGATCAGGGAGAATACGCGGCGGCGGCGGCCGAGCTGGCAGCCTCGGCGGAATCACTCCGGTCTCGCCGCTCCGTTACGCAGATGCAGCAGGCGGGCCTTGAACTGGTCCGCTGCCACTTGGCCCTCGACGGACCCACTGCCGCGCGGGATGCCTGGATCGCCTACGTCGCCCCCGGTCCGCCCAGCCTCGAAGTCCGACTGCTGGCGGCGCAGATTCGCGCGGAACTGGACTAGCCCGGAAATGCAACGCCCCCCGGAGGGTGAGTCCGGGGGGCGCTGCCGCCGTGAAGTGAGGGGAATGGTATGGTGCTTGGTTGGGTGCTGTGGGAAGCGACTTCGCTCATCTTGTCCAACGATGAGGAGCGTCGGTTCCTTCGGTGTTACTCGGCCAGTTTTTCCTTCTTCTTGGCCTCGATGCGCTTGAGGATGGCTTCCTGGGCGGGCTCGGGGATGTCGCGCTCCTCAAGGAGTTCCTTCACATCGTCGATGCTGCCGCCGTTCTTCATGATCTCGCGGACTTCTTCACGGAGCCCCTTCAGCTCCTCGAGGCGCTCACGACCGGCCCCGGGGGCGTTCTTCTTGAGCTGGGCCTCCTGCTCCTCGGTGAGGATCGTCTTCACCGTCACCGCGTGGCCGAGGATCAGATGAGCCTTGGCGTTGAGGGCAGTCGTGACCGCATCCAGCTTCGCATTCGCCGTGGTCAGGTCCGGGTTGTCCTTCTTCAACTCTTCCTTCAGCGCGTCGGCGGCTTCGCGCACTTCGCCGTCGGTCTCGTCCATCGACTTGCGCATGAGGTCGTGGGATTCCTCGAGGGCGGCGATCTGCTCGTCGGTCAGGTTCAAGTCCTCCGTCAGGCGTTCGTTCTCCCAGAAGGGGAACATGGCGCGGGCGGCCATTTCGAGTCCGGGGACTCCGCCGGGACCGCCAGGGCCCCCCGGTCCGCCGGGACCACGACGACCTTCCGGACCACCGAAGCCCATCTCGGGGGGACCGTCGGGGCGGCCAGGGCCGCGGCGGTGTTCGCCGCGCTCGGAGGTTTCGCTCTTTTCGTCGGCCTTCCAACCGGCTTCAGCGCGGCGCTCACCACGGGGGGCGGCAAGGATCGGGAGGACGAGGGCACCAGCGAGGAAGGCGGCTGCGATGGAGGCTGTGTAGGTGAGGCGATTGGTCTTCATGGTAAGTCTCCTTGGGTAGAGGTTCCAGCGCTCGGGGGGAACCGTCGCTTGTGACAGGAGATAAAGAAGGATTGGTGCCAGAGCACGGTGCTCAGCGTAAGTCACATTTAATCAGTAGTATGAAATGGAATGTGGCGCCGGGCTGCGCCATGCCTGTACGTTTAGGTACGTTCGGCGCGTACAAACCCGCGTATCGGGTACGGCGACGGCGGGGGAACGGTCAGACTTCGGCGGCCAGACGGATCAGGCGAAGGATCTCGTCGCGGATCGCGGGGTTGATCGTTTCCCGCGTTTCCAGAAAGGCGAGGATCGCGCGGGCCGATTCCGGCGTGCGATCATAGCCAAGGATGCAGGCGGCGAGGATCGCTTCGGCCTCGGGATAGCGCACCTCGAATCGCCGATCGATGTTGTAGGGATCCCGCCCCGGCGTGCTTCCGGCCGCGTCTGCCACGATCAGGTCGGCCACGCGCCCCACCGCGTAGTTTTGCACAAAGAGCGATGCCGTCCACTTCTCTCCACGAAGGAACCGGCACAGCCCCACATAGAGGTTCGACAGCGCCTCGCCCACCAACCACTCGCGACTGGAAGGCGCGGGAATCGTCGGCAGATGACGCGGCGTGCAAAGGCCCGGATCGAACTCCGGTCGCTGCCAAATCAGCTTTCCTCCCGGATGATGAGCGTCCGCCATCTCCGCCGGTTCGAAGACCGCATACTCGCAGAAGATACCGTCGGCAAAGAGCAGTTTGTGACCGTCGCGTGTGTTCTGAAACGCCCACGCCACCGGCGCCACCGCCTCCATCCAGTCGAGGCTTTGCAGATAGCCCGCCTTGGTTCCCTCCCGGACCACGACGAAGAAGTCCAAATCCGAGTACTCGTCCAGCCGGTGGCGTTCCGTCCCCGCCGACCCCAGGCCCAACAGCGCCAAGGCCGAGTCGCGCCCCTTGAGCGAATCAGCAATGGCCTCCAGCCGCGCCAACAACCGTTCCGTTTTCGACATGGTTCGTCTCCCCTAGACACCTGGACTATCTTCAGGCTGTCCGACTGGATCGAGGGGGGCGAGCGGATTTGTGCCGCACCGCGCATGCTGGTTCCCGGGTCTCCGGCGGCAAAGAGCTTTGCACCACTCGTTCCTGTTGCCTTGGGCCGCGGGGTCCGGCCTTGATTTTGCCTCATTTTGCATCAGGAGACGTTCCGAGGCATGGCAATCCTCCCCATCCGAATCTACGGCGACCCGGTCCTGCGCGAGAAGGGTCGGGAGCTGACCCAGTCCCAGGTCGACGATGCGCTGCGCCAGTTCGCCCTCGACATGGGCGAGACCATGTACGCCAACAGTGGCATCGGTCTGGCGGCGAATCAGGTCGGGGATCTACGGCGCATCTTCGTGGTGGACGTGGACCAGGTCTCTGGCGAACGGCGCCGCGGCAAGCGACCCAAGGACGAATCGCGTCGCCTCCTGCGCGTGTACCTCAACCCGGAAGTCATTGAAAGCTCGGACGAGGACGACACTTACGACGAAGGATGTCTCTCCATCCCCGAGCTGGAAGCCCCGGTCTTTCGCCCCATTCGGATCAAGGTTCGTTACCGCACGCTCGACTGGCACCTGCATGAGGAGTGGCTCGACGGACTCCACGCGCGCGTGTTCCAGCACGAACTCGATCACCTCGATGGCACCATGTTCATCGACCACCTGGCCCCCGAAGCCCGCCTGAAACTGGCTGGGGCCCTGAATCGCATCAAGAAGCGTCATGACGACGCGCTGCAACCCTCGTCCTGAAAGAAGGATTTCATTCGATGACACGGGAAAAAATCGGTCGGCTTCTACTCGTTTCCGGACTGGTTTCCTGGGTGACGTTGATGGCCATCATCGTCATCAGGAACATCCAGACCCAGGCCAAGCCGACCTTGGCCTTTAGCCTGGTAACGATCGGCTGCTGGGCGGTCTTCTTCGTCGGCAAGTCGTTGCTAAAGACCCGCGATTCGCACGTCCACGATGCTTGATGCGATCTCCGGTATCCTGCTCAGGTCCGACGAGGACTGGGCCGTGGTCGACGTGAACGGACTCCAGTTCCGCGCCGAGATCCCCGCCTCGACTGCCCGCCAGCTTCCGGCGCCGGGACAGAAGGCGACGCTGCTCACGCGCCTCTCGCTCAACACCAACGAAGGCACCTTCCAGCTCTTCGGCTTCGCGACGGAGATGGAGCGCGACTGCTTCGACATCTTCACGACCATCACGGGAATCGGCCCTCGCAAGGGACTGATGATCCTCTCGCAGATCGAGATCCCCCCCTTCGCCAAGGCGATCATCACGAACGACATCAAGTACCTCTCGAAGATCAAGGGGGTCGGCACGAAGACCGCCGAGCGCATGGTGCTGGAACTACGGGAGAAGATGGTTCCCTACTCGCAGCAGGCCCCATCGGGTGCAACGGGGGCGGTGACGCTCCCCGGCGGCGACAACGTGCGCGATGCGGTGGAGGCACTCATGGTGCTCGGCTGCCGCCCGGCCGTGGCCGAAAAGGCCGTTGGCGAAGCGGTGAAGGAACTGGGTGAATCGGCGGGGACCGAAGCCCTGATCCGCGTGGCGCTGAAACACCGCTGACAAGACGTCAAAATGAAAGAAAGCCGGGAACGTCGCCCGGAGGCGGCGCTCCCGGCTTTCCGCCAGGGAGATAGGATGGTGCGTGGGTAAAGCGACGACGCAGACTGCTCCGCCGTCGCGGCTGACGGTTCAAATCGCTGAAAAGAGAACCGGAGGGACAGGGGCGGTCAAGGGGGGAGGTGGACCGACCTTCTACGTTCTGACTCCGCCGCAATCTCCACCGCACAAATGAGTCAGCCATCGCACCCGGAGGGCGGCCCTGTTGCTAGTAGCCCGGTCGCAAGGCCTTGGCTAATGGAAATAGGTGCGCCCTTCGGGCGATTCAATGCGACGGCATGCTTTTCAAGCCCTACACGGCATTTCCCCCTCGCTCATCGCCTGAGCCCAGAGGAAGTGCCCCTTGAGGTGTGCTTCACCCCATCCCGTCCATCAACACCGGGCGTGACATGACGAGTTCCTTGGCGCCTCGACCGTAGAGGTCGAACTGGAGGAATCCCATGTGGGTTCCTGCCCAGCCGGTCTGCGCGACGTAGCCCATGCGGTTGTCGCCGCCGCGGTAGAACCCTTCCGGGCGGTCGAGCAGGTAGTGGTTGTGTCCGCCGAGCACTAGGTCGATTTCCGGCACTTCACGGATCAGGTCACGGTCGCCGGGTTCGCCGTTGGTGGCCTCGGTGCGCGACAGGATGTTGATGTGGGACAGGGCGATGATGAAGTCGCACTTCTCGTCGTTGCGCAGCATCTTGGCGACGCGGCTTGCATTGGCGATGGGGTCGTTGTAGCGGACATCCCCGACAAGGCGGGCGGACACGAGGCCGTCCAGCTTGATCCCAAGGCCCAGCAGGCCGATGCGAAGTCCGTCGCGGTCGAGCACCAGTGACTCGCGCGTCAGCCCCTTCATGCTCGTGTTGGTGAAGTCATAGTTGCAGTTCAGCAGCGGAAACGCGGCGTGCTTCTTCACGACCTCGGCCAGCTTGTCGACGCCCGAATCGAACTCGTGATTGCCGATGGTACCCGCGTCGTAGCCCTGGGCGCTCATGGCCCGCAGCTCGGCCTCGCCTCCGAAGATGTTGTAGTACGGTGTCCCCTGGAACATGTCGCCCGCGTCGAGCAGCAGCACGTTGCGGTGCTTCATGCGGGCGAGCTTGATGAAGGAGGATCGGGCCTCCACCCCGCCGAAGCCCGCGTACTTGCCGGAGGTCGGCGGTTCGAGGTGCGAGTGGACATCGTTGGTATGCAGGATCGTGAGGCGCTGGGCGCTGCTGGGCACGAAGGCGCTGGCCGCGGAGGGAAGCGCGGCGGTGGCGGCAAGGGCGACGCCTGCCTTCAGGAATTGTCGGCGATTTACCATGTCATCTCCTCCGTGCGAAGGCCGCCAAAGCGCTGGCGGGAGTAGTCGGTGGGGGCCTGCATGGCCTCGCCCCGGGCGGTCATGGCGCGAAGCTCATCCGCCACGGCCTCGCGAAGAAGCTGGCCGGTCTCCTGGTGGGGCATATCCTTGAACACCTCGAACCCACCGGCGCCGTTCGCCAGGAAGTCGACGGTGGCGAAACGATAGGTTCGGGTAGGATCGGCCTCGCGACCGTCGATGAGGAAGCTCAGGAGCTTTCCCTCCGCATCAGCCTCCAGCGTGAAGCCGGAGATGGCGGTGCGCCCCTTCTGGGCAGCGATGGCGCTCATGACGGACTGGAGCTTCTGCGCGTCCAGTTCGATCAGGACCAGCGTGTTCTCGAAGGGGAGGATCTGGGCGATGTCGTAGTAGGACACATCGCCCTCGGGAAGGTTCGCCCGAATCCCGCCCCCGTTGAGCATCAGCAAGTCGACAGGCTGGCCGGTGACGGTGCTCACGCGTCGGCGGGCCATGTCGGCGATCAACGTGTTGAGGGGGCATTCGTAGCGCACGATGTTGAGGGCGGCGACGCTCCGGCCAATGGGCGTCTTCCAAAGATCGACCTGTGCCTTATAGGGCTCCAGGAACCGGCTCATGGCCGGGTCCTTTGGGAGCCCGCGCATGGGAAGTGTCTGGAATTCAGGAGGGGGCTGGATCGGCTCCAGCAGGTCGTCGCTTTGCGGTTTGGCAAAGCATCCCAGGCAGGCGAGAAGCGCCAGCGTGGGAGTGGCAAGACGAAGGATCAGACGGGTCAACTGGGCGGTGCCTCCTCGGAACGAACAGTGAGCCTTGTCACAGGTACTTCGGTCCTGTCCAGCACTTCTTGAACAATCTGCTCCGATGTCACACCGCCGAGCCGCGCCTGGGGGCGGAGGATCATGCGGTGGCACAAGACCGCCGGTGCGAGGCGCTTGACCGTGTCCGGCGTGACGAAGCGCTTCCCCATGACGAAGCTCCACGCCTGACAGAAGCGGTGCAGGGCGATGGAACCGCGCGGACCCGCCCCAAGGAGCACCTCCGTGTGCTCGCGGGTTGCCGCCACAATCCGCACCATATAGTCGAGCACGTTCGTTTCGACAGTGACTTCCCGAAGGCTTCCCGATGCCGCCGCGATGTCTTCCAGCGAGGCCACCGGCTCGATCGAATCGAGGGGATGCGCGAGTCGCTGTGACTCGACAATGCGGCGCTCCTCCTCCCGCGTCGGATAGCCAAGCCGAAGGCGCACGAGGAAGCGATCCATCTGCGCCTCGGGGAGCTGATAGACGCCGTGCTGCTCGACGGGGTTTTGCGTCGCGATGACGAAGAAGGGACGGGGGAGTTCATGCGTCTCGCCATCGACCGATGCGGTGCGTTCCTCCATTGCTTCCAGGAGGGCGCTCTGGGTGCGCGGCGTGGCGCGGTTCAACTCGTCGCCCAGCAGGATGTTGGCGAACACGGGGCCGCGTCGGAACTCGAACTGACCGTCGCGCTGGTTATAGATCGAGACCCCTGTGATGTCGCTCGGAAGCAGGTCCGGTGTGAACTGTATGCGACGGAATGTCCCCGAGACGGAACGACTGAGGGCACGCGCCAGCGACGTCTTGCCCGTGCCGGGCACGTCCTCTAGGAGCACATGGCCCCCGGCAAGAAAGGCCGCCACCAGCTCGACCAGCAGCACGCGCTTGCCGATGATGACGCGCTCCAGGTTATCGACGAGCCGAATCCCAAGTCCGTTGGCTTCCTGCATTGTCATGCGCTGCTCCTCGCTTCCGCGGGCGGCACGGAAATCGCCCCTTCGGGACAGGCCGCCACTTATGATGAAAGGCGCGACCCAAATCGCCTCAAGGAGTTTCCCCGTATGTCCCGGAGCCTTCTGTCCATCCCCGCCCTGCTCGCCGTCGCGGCCCTGACCACCGCCTGCGTCTTTGCACCCGTCGTGCCGCCCCGCGGCATCCTCTTCACCAACCAAACGTCCCCCCTGTTTCCCGGCGGCCGCCCCGGTTCGAAGGAAGGACGTGCCTCGTCCTACAACATCCTCTTCCTTGCTGGCTGGGGGAACAGCGGCCTGGCCCGCGCCATGGAAAACGGCGAGATCACCGAGGTCCGCCACACCGACTATCAGATCGTCAACGTCCTGCTGATCTATCAGCGCTACACCACCATCGTTAAGGGAGAGTGACCATGCTCACGATGCGCCCTTGGGCGCTCGGTCTGACGATGGCCGTCGCACTCCTCGGTAGCGGCTGCCAGTCGGCCCGCGTGGGAGTCGGCCAGCCGCGTGCCCTCATCTACAACAACGTCACCGTCCCCTTCACGCTCAAGCGCAACCGCGGGCCTATGGAGGGCGAACCCATCCGCATCCCGTCCAACGCGGTTTCGGGCAAGAGCCGATTCTACTACATCGGAATCCCTCTTTTCGGCGCGGGAATCCCCACCCCGGGACTCACCCCCGTGAGCGTCGGCTGGGGGGATGGGTCGCTCGAAACCGCCATGGCCGACGGCAAGATCAAGGAAGTGATCTATGGCGACGCGCAACACATCGAGGTGCTCGGCGTCTTCAACAAGGTCGTCATGACCGTGTACGGAGAGCCGGCGGAGTAGGTTTCTCCGGGGCAATGAACTCCCGCTCTTGCGCCGCGCCGCGGGCGGGAGTTGCCTCGTTCCAGAGTTAATCCACGAACGAGGCTCCATCATGTCTGCTGCGCGCCGCGCCAAAGCCACTCCGAAGGTCCTGACCATTGGCCTGCCAAAGGGCAGCCTGCAGGACTCCACCCTCAAGCTCTTCGCGAAGGCGGGCTACAACTTCGCCGTTTCGAGCCGCTCCTACCACGTGGGAAGCGACGACCTGGAAATCCGCCCGCTCCTCATGCGTGCCCAGGAAATCGCCCGCTATGTGGAGGAAGGGGTTCTCGACGCCGGGCTGACGGGGCTAGATTGGATCCACGAGAACGGCGCCAAGGTCCACCCCGTGTGCGACCTGCTGTACGCAAAGGCCACCCGCACCAAGCCGCGCTGGGTCCTTTGCGTCCCCGAGGACTCTCCCGTGAAGTCCGTCAAGGATCTGGAAGGGAAGCGCATCGCCACGGAGATCGTCCGCACGACCCGCAACTGGCTCCGCAAGCAGGGGGTGAAGGCTGAGGTGGAGTTTTCTTGGGGCGCCACCGAACTGAAGGCGCACGAAATCGTCGAGGCCATCGTCGACATCACCGAGACCGGGGCCAGCCTCCGCGCCAACAAGTTAAGGATCGTTGACACGGTCATGGAAACATGGAACCAGTTCATTGCGAACCGTGACTCGTGGAAGGATGACTGGAAGCGGGAAAAAATGGAGGGGATCGCGCTGCTCCTTCAGGCAGCCATGGCGGCGGAGGGGAAGGTCGGACTGAAGCTCAACGTCGAGCAGGCCAACCTGGAAGCCGTGAGCGCCATTCTACCCAGCCTCGACGGACCCACCGTTTCCCCCCTCAGCAAGCCCGGCTGGTATGCGCTGGAAGTCATCATTGAGGAGTCGGACGTGAAACGCCTGATTCCTGCCATCCGCAAGGCAGGCGCCACCGGCATCATCGAATACCCCCTTAATAAAGTAATTGATTGAGGGAGATCGGCTCGGCGGTCGCTCCAAAATTCCGAGGGAGAAACACCGATGAGAATCCCGCTACTAATCCTTGCCACCATGCTGGCGGGAGCCTCGGCTCCCGCCGCGGAAGTCACCTCACCGACGGTTACGCTCCGGATCGCCGCGAGGATGGTTGAGTCCGATCCCGTGCTGGGACTGATCCCGGTCGGGCCCGCCAAGATTCAGCAGCGGACCCGAGAGGGGAAGGTTGCCGAGGCACTCGCCGAATACGGAACCGTGGCGCAACCGCTCGAGGGGGAACTGACCCTGAGCGAGTCAGAACCCTCCGGGACGCTCACGGACCAGTCGGAGCGAAGCAGGAGAGCGCTGACCGGTGGATTGTCGGCAAGCCGACTCCTGGGCAAGGCGCGCCTGGATTTCGACCAGGCCTTCCTCCAGCAGCAGGACCGCGTGCAACTGGTGGGGCGTCAGCGACTTTCGGTGACTGCTCCCCAGGCCCTGTTCGACCAGCCAGCCTTCGTCGCGGCGGGGTTCGACCTGACCGGAACGGATGGGATTCGCAGCACCTTTGTGACAGCGACGACCGCCTCCACCACAACGGCGACCGGGCAGTTCCTTGAGGTGTTCGTCGTGGCAGTGGAGCCCACTGCCGGGAAGTCACCCTGGACCTCACTTTCAGATCCCGCCGTCCTCGGACAGGACAACGGCTACGATCTGATGGCGAAGGCCGGCCTCCCGGGTACGATCCGCCGCGCCGCCTATGTAACGTGGGTGGGCGGAGGCGCCGCGACCATCTTCACCGGCGGAGAGACCCCCTTCGTGTCCAGCACAACCGATGCGTCCACGCCCGGAGGAGCCGCGGTCCGTCGCATCACCCAGGGGACGATCCAGAGCGGCTTGCGATTCACCCTCGAGCCCACCGAGGGTGGAAACTGGCACTTCGAAGCCACGGCCGACGAGGCATACGTCCCGGCAATGGGCGGGAGTCCAACCCGTTCGACCACGGCCTGGGATGGATCGGTGACGCTGACACCGGGGGTATTCAGCGCTCACTACCGGACCCCCGCTGAGGTCACGTGGGAGGGGACGCCGACCGAGGAACAGCGCGGCGGCCACCTACTTTTGTTTCGCTTGGCTAAGATTGAAAGGTGAGTCGATACGGTCCAACCAAGGCAAGTGACATCTTGGTGACTTCGGAGAGTTTTATTCGCATCGGAAGATTCCTTGCTTGATTATCGGACGACGAAGTGTTCAGTCTGAGGCCAACCCCGTGAAGCAGGGCTGCGGCTCTGCCCATCCCATGCTGAGGAGAAGTCCCCCCATGAAGAAATTCGCACGCGCCTTCACGCTGATCGAACTGCTGATCGTCGTGGCGATCATCGCCATCCTCGCAGCCATCGCCGTCCCCAACTTCCTTGAAGCCCAGACCCGCGCCAAGGTGAGCCGCACCAAGTCCGACATGCGCACCACTGCCACGGCTCTCGAGGCCTACTACGTGGACAACAACGTCTACGTTCCCTGCAATAGCTTCGGAACCGCCCTCCGGATCGCTCCCTTCGGCAGCCCCGCCGACGGCCAATACACAATCCTCGAGCGCCTCTCCACCCCGATTGCCTATGTCTCCAGCTCGCTCCTCGTCGATCCCTTCCTCGTGAAGTTCCGTAAGTCCGCCAGCACCGCTGCTGGCATGGCGACCGCCCCCAAGAACACCGTCAACAAGTCGATCGATGCCGCTGGTTTCTACAACAGCTACATCTATCAGGCGGTCGGCTCCTATGGCCGCGCCCAGTTCATCGCCGACTCCTTCAGCTCGGTCACCACGCCAATTCGCGCCAAGGCTTGGTTCCTCCACTCCTGCGGACCCGATTCGACCTACTACAATCTCGGTGGCGTGCTGGACGTCGATTACGACAACACCGGCACCATCAACCTCATCTACGATCCGACCAACGGTACCGTTTCCGAAGGTTCGATTTGGCGAAATGGCGGGACGCCCACTGGTAATGCGCCCGATTACGCCGCCGGTCAGGGCCTTGCCCAGGCCATCAACAGCCAGAAGTAAGGGCTAAACCATGCTTGCGGGGTGGCTGGGTTCTGATCCAGCCTTCCCCCGCAACGTGAGAAGGGAACCAGAACCGCGGTCGCCGGCCGCCACCTTCCGACCACAACACCCTTTTGCTAGGAGAAACGTGATGAAGAAGCAGAACATCAGCTTGTTCTTGGGAGCCGTCATGGCAACCACGGTTGCCGCCAGCGCCCAGCTCACAGCCCCCCTTGACCTCGACATCCTGTTCACCGGCTCCGCCATGAGCAGCGCCAGCGGCAACGCCGCCGTCGAACCCGACACTCTCGCCGTCTCTCCCGACGGCAATACTCTGTACCTCTTCGACTCCCAGTCCGGCATCGACCAGATCTACTCCTACAATCTGGCCTCTCCGCCCGTCACCACCGGCACCAGCTTCGCCACGGAAGCCGATCTTGCTGGTGGCAATGCCTCTGCTGGCGACATGACTTCTGATGCCAATGCCGTCTACTCCTCGAACTTCAACGGCACCAAGCAGATCATCTGGCGTATCCCCTACGCGGGCTTCGGTTCGGCCGTTCAGCTCGTCGACTCGACCGGCACTGTCACGGTGAACATGGACGAGATCGCCGTCGATTCGAAGAACTCCCGTCTCGCCATCAGCTACAACGACGCCTTCAGCGCCGCGACGGAGAACATCGTGACGATCCCGCTGGCCGCCGTTAACGGCACCCCCACCACGCTCGCCACCGAGACGGACCTCGAAACGGCCCTCGCGGGGATTGCTGGCTATGTCGACGACACCGCCGACGACCTCAACATCGCCGACATGACCGTTCAGACCGATGGCGACGTGATCGTCTCGCACGGCTTCTCCAGCAACCGCCAGATTAACGGCAGCCTGCTGCGCGTTACCGAAACAGGCACGATTAGCGTCTTCCGTACCGCCGATGCGATCATCACCGCCGCTGGTGCCGACCCCGGCACCGTCGACATCGGGTCCGTCAGCGTCTCCGCGATTCCCGCGTCCGCCGGCGCCTCCTCCCAGGACCAGATCGTGATCTTCGTCCCCTTCAGCAGCGCGACGGGCGTCCTCGCTCCCTTCGTCGCCGTCGTCAGCGCTGACGGCACCAGCCAGCGCCAGATTGCCACCGATGCCCAGCTCCTCGGACACCTCCCCTCCGGCGAAGCCACGGCCCTCACCAACACCGGCACCACGTTCTTCCGCTTCGACAGCAAGTCCACGATCGCCCTCGATGCAAACGGCGACGCCTACTTCTATCGTCAAGCCGCCTCCTCCAGCACCGACCTGACCGCCAACGCCGTGCTCAAGCTCAGCGGCATCGTGGCCTCGCCCGTCCGCGACTGGACCAGCTACTAAGCCACCCTTCGGCTCCAACCGAAACACAAAAAAAGTCCGGCTCCTTCGCGGGAGCCGGACTTTTCTATTCGATGGGCTTAGGGGAGGAAGCTCGCCCCTTCGACAAGCTGCCCTCGAAGACGCAGCTCCGTCTCACTGACTGTCATGGCGACCGCTCCGCCCGGCATACCGCCGAGGTGGGCCAGAGCGCCATCCTGGAGTCCGCGGCGATCCAGGCAGGGGGTTTCAATCTCCGCCTCCTCCACCAGCGCCAGCTCCATTTGCAGGTTCCCATCCACGTCCAGATAGAAACCGTAGCCTTCCGCCGTTCCAACGCTGATCTGCTGGGTGCTGGGGATGAAGAAGTAGAGCTGCCCATCCGTGTAGCCCGCGAAGAATTGCAGCTCACCGGCGATCGAGAAGGTACCATCGTCCGCCAACTCTGCAACGCAACGACCCGCATGCACAAAGCGCAGGACCCCGCGGCTCGGGATCGAGAAGACCGACGCGTTGCTCCATTGGGCGGCGATGTCCACGCGGCGGACGCGATCCAGCACCAGCGCCAGTTCACCGTTGCGATAGGTGATCTCCCGAACCTCGCCTTGGCGACGCAGGCCGGCGTGCACGACGGCCACCGCCATCCCCACATCCACCGTCAGGTGGTGCGGATGAACCGGTACGGCGAGCCGCACCGCGCGCGGCGGGTGGTCGGCAAGATGCCGGGTCAGGAGGACGTCGGCTCCCCGGGCGAGGGTCCGCGGAACGGGTAGCTTCTCCACGACGCCCGGCAGCAACGTGAGGACGCCGAAACCTTCGCCGAGGTCCTCGGCCGGAATTGTTGGGAGGAGGAAGTCATCGATCCGGACCTCGCCGCGGCACAGCGACCACTTTCCCGCCGCGCGACGAAGCGCGTGGGTGGACTCGGCAACGATGCCCGCGATGGCATCGCCGATACTGCGACCATCGTTGTATAGACAGGCCATCGCCAGGCCACGACCGTCGCACAGATCGGCGCCACCATCGAAGGAATCGAGGTCGATCTCCTCCTCGTCGAGGCCGACAAAGTCGGGGTGGACCAGCAGTGTCCGGATCGCTTCGGCGGGATTGGCGGTGCCGTCTTCGCGGCAGGCCATGCCACGCACCCGTGCAGCCAGTTCCGCCGTGGGGCGAATGCCGCTGGCGGGGAGCAGGTGGTACTCCCAACGCAGGCCACGGACGTATAGACTCCAGCCCGTGAGCGGTGGCGGATCGATCAGCTCCACCGTCACGCGCAGGTCGCCGCCCTCGTCAGTGAAGAAGTCCCAGCGGTCCTCCACGGGGAGCAGCGAGCTGACGTCGAGCCGTGCGGCATTGTAGGTGTGGCCGAGGGTCACTCCGCCGCTGACGGGAATGGACACGGTGCCGCCTGCCGGGAGGGCGGCAACCTCGGCCACGACGACCTCGAGCCACATGCCGAGCAACTCGAAGTCTCCGCCATCCGGGAAATGAGCCGCATACGAGGCGCCGCTGCCGAGCAGGTCGGCCACGGAAATGCCGCTGCCCACCGTCAGGAGGCGACTTGCTGCGCCGATCCCCTCGCCGGGGATGCTGAAGTCCTCCGTCACCGCACTGGAGCCGTCAGGCGTGATCGCGAGATAGCCCTCCAGATCGTCCACCGCGTCGTTCCGAATCATGACATGGAGCCGGACCGAGCGAACATCGGCGGAAATATCCGGCAATTCCGTGATGAACCCAGCGGCGAACGCGACCTCGTCTCCCGTGCTGAGCACGGCGCCCTGGTCGAGCGGGAACTGAACCGCCTGCTGCGGTGTGACCCAGGGGCCGTCGGCACTCACCGTCTCAAAAAGAAGCCGACGTTCCTGCAGAGAGACGGGCGTCAGCGTGTTCGGATCGATCTCCACCGTCGCCTCGATGGGCTGGGCGAGGCTCTCGCCCTCCCGCGCGATGATCAGCTCCACGCCGGATGCTCCCTTCTCCACGCGGATGCGCAGGCGCGTGTCTTCGGTCCATCCCGCGGTGTTGGAGTACTCGAGGATCAGAGCACTGGAAAGGATGTGGTCGAAGCGCTGGTTGGTCAGCCCGGGGGCGCTTGTATAGACAGCCGAGAAGAATGGCCTCAGCGCCGAGAACACAGCGCCGCGCCGCGGAGACTCGTACTCCACCGCGTGCAGCGGATCGAGCACCGAGGAGTCGATATCCAACGTCCAGGGTTCGTCACCAAGCGGTGACAGCGCGACAATCTCCGCGTTCGAGAAGTTGGCCCCAAGCGGCAGCGTGTCCCTTCGATAGATCGTGGTGGTGCGACCGTCGGTGCTCCCCTCCAGCATGCTGTCTTCGATGTCGAGCGGAGCCCCGCCGCGTCCGCCAATGCGGAGATCGGTCACCTCCGCCTCGTGCCCAGCCACACCCCAATCCAGGTCTCCTCCGGGGAGATGGGCAGTCCACGCTCCCGCCCGGTGGACGCGCGGATCCAAGCGGGTCAGTCCCTCGAGCGAGCGTCCATCCGTGCCCAGCGTTGTATAGACAATCACCTCGTCCTGGATCTGCACCGTCCCCGGAGTTGCCCAATCCACGGCGCGATCGAGCTTGATCGTGGTCGATGCGACCGTGAGTGCCTCCCGCAGCTTGGCCTCGGCAATCTGGAACAGGGGTACCGGCGTGCACCACGCCTCACCCATCACGACCGGCAGCCAATGGGCATCCGTGCCGACGATCGCCTGCGGACAAACGGTGCGGGTACTGCCGGGCATCCCGTCCTCGGCGGTCAGGGTGATCAGTCCGGACTCGATCCGGGCCTCCACCACAATGCCGCGAAAAAGCTCCACCCAGTCCTCATCCGCGAGGCACTCGAGGACAAGAACCGCAGGCTCGGCGCTCGACTGCAGTGCTTGAGCAAGATCGTCGGGCGAAGCTGTATAGACAGAAACGGAGCATCGCCCCTCACGGCGTGCCGCAATTGCGGGAGCTTCCGTGACCCGAAGCGACTTCGAGAACTCCGGCATACTGACAATTGCCGAAGCGGAGAATGTGGACCAGGACCCTGCAACGCGGAGTCGCACCCGCCATTCAAGCGTGATCTCGCGGGCCTCGGAATCGACGAGGAGGGGAGTCCATGGGAGCGTGCTCATCAGAGATCCTCCAGGAAGATCGAGTGGTCGAGAAGTGGCGTCACTTGCAGCGAGAGGCGGACCGTTGCCATCCCCCAGGCCGACTCAAGCTCCCAGCCAAGGATCGAGGCTTCCAGGACCTCCTGCTGCGGCGTGGTGAGCAGCAGCGACGCGCGGGTCGAGTCCTCCGCCATGCGGGCGCGATGGAGGTCGGCCTCTGCCGCGGGGATCATGCTGGTGATGTCGAGGCGCCATGACTCGCGGCGTCGCGTATGGAAGTGCCGGGTGCCGGAAAGGCCCACCGTCAGCGTGCGCCATGTCGAATTGTCGCGGATTTCCCGGCATTCGTCGGGAACCAGCAGTGGACCTGAGTCTTGGAAGACAAGCATGTCTCCACCGCCGGACCATCCGTTGCGGATGGGATACTCGACGGAAATGCCTCCCTCGTGCGGATGCGCGCCGCCAAGATAGAGCAGGGTCGAGCCCTGGATGACCGCAGCACGCGGCTCTCCCGCGGGGAGCTCGCCGATGTCAAGTGAGTCGATCGAGCGGCTTCCCGCCGGCCAGTCATGCGGTCCCCACCCGCCCACGGACGAGATGCCACGATGAAGCTGGAAAGGCGGATTGAGCGTCCCCTGGAGGCGCTCGACGATACGGAACTCGCACGCCCGGCGCGCATCCGGAGGCAAGACCTGGCGGACACGGAATGGAGAGCCTTCGAGGACAGTGCATACATCATCAATCAACTGGATCAGTGCAGCGTACGCGTCCTGCGGGTTGGATAGATTGCTATCGATATAGATTGCTATCCAAGTGCGTGACCCGGTTCCGTCCTCGCCTCCATAAATGACTTGTAGCTCGGGCACGGCGGTGAGGGATCCGGAGTCGAATACGGGCGTGGCAATGACCCGAATGCCGGGAAGGCCGCTGGCGAGTCGTCCGAGCAACGCCTGGCCGGACTCGGTGCGAGGAATCGTGGCGGGCATGTCAGAACTCCTTCAGCGTGGTGCTGGACACCACGGGATCGGGCGCATCGGTCCGCTTGACCTGAGCGCGGGCACGTCGACGACAGTCGGCGCGCCGCTCGATTGCGAGAGCGCGAAGCGCATCCGGCGGCTTCTGCTGGCGGCGGAGGTAGAGGGACTCCACGGCGATGATCGCAACGGTCGACTCGAGTTCCGTCGGCAGGTCTCCGGAGGCGATATTGGCGAGGCGGCGTACCTCTAGCTCCGCTGCGCCAAGGGCGTCGGCGACCACGGTGGAATCGGCTTCTCCATCGCGATCGTCGTCTGCCAAGAGGCGGATTGAGTCGGGGCTGAGATAGACATGAAGGACTTCGGTCGGGATCATGGGCAGGCTCCTGTGAAACCGCCCGGGAGGTGGACTCCCGGGCGGTGGAATGGGATCAGGCGGGGATGGCGTTGCGGAGGATGAAGGCGGCGCTGGGCGCGACCACCTTGATGTCGTAGTACTTCTGGACGCGAATCATGGTGGCCTTGCGGCGTTCCTCGCGCCAGGACTGGACCGCGTGGCCGCGAATCGAACCACCGGCGTGGGACCAGGCGAAGGTCAGCACCGGCGCAAGGCTCTTGATCCCCACGCGCGGGGGAACGTGCAGCAGGAGCGCATCGCGCCCCCAGACCGGTGCCATGCTCGGCGCCTGGCCGGGAGCGGCGCCGTTGCGCATGGTGCGGGCGACGAGGACGCGCTCGACATCGAACAGCTCGGCGAGCGTTCCCGGTCCCACAACCGCCCGGGCGGCGGCCGAGACGCGGCTTACCACCTTGGGATGGTTACGGAGTGCCGTATAGACAGCGAACGGCAGCACGAGCGTGTTGGGGAGCACCTGGGCGCCCTGAAGGATTGCGGCACGCGCCGCCTCGACGTGGGAGAACGGGTCAACCTCCTCGTCGTCCCACTGCTCGGTCTCCGTGGCGAGGTCGAGATCGGGAAGCACGTCGGCTGCGCGGAGCCGCTCGGCGAGCAGGATCTCCTGGTTGAGCAGGATCTTGTCGGTCAGCAGCTCGACGCGATCCGCCTCGGGCTGGAGCGGCGAGTCGGCGTTGGCGCGCTCCTCGTCGGGGATGACAGCCTCAAGGGCGTGGTCGTCGCAGTAGTAGGAGTCGCTGCTGAGACGGAAGTCGACCTCGCTGGCTTCCGTGCCGGGAGCGCGACCGTCGTCGGTCTGGCGGAAGGCCTCGCGCTCGGTGTCGTGGATGAAGTAGCGGTCGCTCTGGCGGCGGACGAGAACCTCGGGGGCGATCTCGCGGGCGATGTGACCGGTATTGCGGTAGGCGATGCTGAGATTGGTCAGGGCCGCATCAAGGTGAACGGCGGAAACGTCGGGCATGGCGGATTCTCCGGTGGTCGAGGGTCAGGGGGTGAGGAGGACGGGAATGCGGTCGCCGGCCTCGGTTGCGGAGCCCTCGGCGATGCCGAAGCTGTTCAGTCGCGCCTTCGGGTTGCTGCACGCGACACTCTCGGTGCCTACCAGGCCGGCGCCGGAGCTGCCCGTGGCGTGGCTGGCGCGGAGGAATGCGGAGAGGGTGGCGTCGCCGTTGATGGCGGCGAGGAGGCTGGCGGCGGTCTGGGAGATGGCCTCGGAGGTCGTGGCGGGGCGCAGCACGATGCCACCATTCTCGAAGGCCCAGGAGAAGGCGTCGTCTCCACCCTGGTTCTCGACCGTGATGGTCATGGCGGGGTTGAAGTCGGACGGCACGAGCCACTCGAGGACGACGGCGTTGTTGGCGCCAACGCTTCCGATGGAGAAGCGTGGGAGCGGCGCCGCGGACACGCGCCCCTGATTGTCGGCGACCACGACGCGGTCGCCCACGTTGATGGCGCCGGCGGCAATCACCTCGGCAACGCCGAGGCGGCGGACAGCGATGGAGCGCCCTTGGCGCGCCTGACTGTGGGTCGTGATGCCGAGCACCGCGCCCTGGTTGGCGGCGGAGGGCAGGGTGCAGCCGCGGGCATAGTCCGGGTCGCGAACGACCACCACATTGGCGGCGATCCCGCCCTCGGGAGTGGCAACGTAGCTCTTGTCGAGCACATGAAACGAAGACATCGGAAGTTCCTTTCGAGTGGCTTCGGGGTCAGGGGTTCGCGCGGAGGAGCGCGTCGCGGTAGGGGAGCGTCGGTTCGGCGGCCATGAGGGCGAGCGCGCGGCGATGGCGCTCGACCGAGTCGGGAGACGCCCCGGTGGGGCTCTCCGCGAAGGCAGCCTGATTGGGGGTCATGGGCGTGCGGCCCAGCGTCACGGGAGGCGCGGCCTCAGAAAGGACGGTCACGAGCGTGGCAAGTTCCGCGGTTCCGTCGAGCTGCTGGAAGACAGTGGCGAGGCCCGCTTCCTCCCACGACGGGCGCCAGAGCGCGCGGGTGCGGAGGCTTGTCATGGCCTGCTCGGCGCTGGGCCCGCGGGACTCCGGCTCCTCCTCGAAGGCGACTGACTCGGCGAAGGCAGGATCGGCGAGGCCCTTCACCTCCGGCGCCGCCGCGCCAAGGAACGACACCGCCTTGAGGTACGGGCGGCCCGTCTCCGCGAAGCGGCGATAGAGCTCGACGCTCCGCTTCTTGTAGGCGCCGCTGCCGATCAGCGCGGCGAGCGCGGGGCTGATGCGACCGATGGTTGCCAGAAGGCGGTCGCCGACGCGGCGCAGGGAACGCACCCAGCCGTGGGCTGGTCCGTCCTGGCGGTGGTCGAGGGTCACGGGTGCCTCGTGGCGATTCGCCTGGTAGTCGTCGGCGATCGTGTCCAGATCGGCCTCGGTATAGCTGCCCTTCGGGCCGTAGTCACCGGCACGAAAAACCTCGATGATGAGTTCCTCGCTGGGAATGCTCATGGTCTGCTCCTTTGATTTGGTTGTATAGATAGATAGCTATCTAGTCAGATGGGAGGGGTGCCCGTGTCCTCGCCGGAGGAACCGGCAGGAGGTACGACGAGTTCCGACGCGGCGGTGCGGGCGCTTCCCCACGGGACAGGCGAAAGACCAAGGCGCTGGCGGACCTCGTTGATGGTCAGAACGCCGAACTGGAGGTGGTACTGGTAGAAGTTCGCGTCGTCGTAGCGAAGCGTCGGCTCGCCGGGTTGTGGCACCGGGCGTCCGTAGCGGTCCGCGAACCAGGACTCGGGCAGGCGCACGCCGAGCGACAGCAGCTCGCGGTCGACGCGGATGCTGGCCTCCTGGTCGACGGGACTCTCGGTGCGCAGTTGCAGGCGCGGGATCCCGGCGGCGCTCCCGAGGTTCACCTCGCAGAGCCAGCGGAAGAGTTGGTCGGAGACGACCTCCTCCAGCAGACGCGCGTCGGAATCGATGTAATCCTGGCGCACGAGGTCATGGATGCGCCCAAGGGCCAGCGAGCCGCTGCGACGGCCCTCGGAGCTGGTCAGCGTGGCGCCAAGCACCACCTTCGACATCTCGTCGTTGCACCAGTCAAGGAAGCGCTCGAAGGTGGCACCCTCGGCGGCATGGCGAGCCTCCAGCAGTTCGAGCTGGACGGTGTCGGGGACGACGACGCCCGCCTCTCCCTGGAGGTTGGCAAAGAGTTCCGCAAGCTGCTGACGGTCGTCGGAGCCAAGCCCCGCGCCAACGCGTGCCACCGCGGTCGGAGAGCCGAAGCGCTCGTTGAAGATGGCCCAGTACTTGAGCGCGTTCTTCTTGAAGAAGTAGTACCAATAGGCGTGCTGGCAAAGGCCGCGACCGTAGGGATTGCGGGCATCGGCCTGAAACCGCAGGACGAGGAACTTACGCGGCGGCGGTTCGGCGGTCTCCATGCCGGTGAATGGGTCGATGTGGGTCGGTTGTCCCGCGGGATCGAAGGGCGGCACCAGCAGACGCAGGCCCCCGAAGCGGTCGAAGGCAAAGCACTCGGCGTGGTGTTCGATCCAATCGGCGATCTCGAAGCGACCGGAGGCAGCGCGCCGCCACTCCAGCTCCACCACGGCAAAGCCGCGGGCGATGCCAGCGATCAGGGCGCGCAGGAGCCCGTCCACGCGCGGGATGCGGCGGAGCGAATCCTCGATCAGGCGACGTGCCTCGGGGTCGCCGCCGACAAGGCGGCGGTCGAGGCTGAGCAGCCCGTTGAGACGGGTCTGAAGCAGGGAGAAGAGATGGCCGTCCTTGAGTTCCATCTCGGCGTAGAGCTCGTGGACGGAACGCTGGTGGCGACCGGCCTGGCTTTCCATACGGAGGATGCCCTGGATGCCACGATCGGCCGCGCTGGAAAGGCCCGTCCACCATGCCTCGGCGGGGTTCAGCAGGGTGCGCTGGGTGGTGGGTGGGGAGGTCAGCATGGGCGGGTCCTTTCCGCGGGGCGATCGGCAGCGGGTTGCGCTGCTGGAATCACCGGACCACACGGCCTCCCTACCCGCCCGACAGGGCGGACAGGACGGACAGTTTATTTCCTGGGGCGGATGGACAAAAAGAAAACGGGGAGGACCGGATGGCCCTCCCCGCAGGTTGTGGATGCTGAAGTGCTGGCGGTTACTTGACCGACAGCGTCACGCGGATCGACTCGTTGCCGACGCGGTCGACGGCGGAAACGGCCACATAATCGGCCTTGGAGCCCTTCGTGACGGAGGTGCTGCTGCCACCCTGGATGTTGTCGGTGGTGCTAACCTTGTCGGCGGAGGCAGGGAGCGTGTAGCTGGTCTGGTTGCCGGGGATGATGTCGTACTGCCAGGCACCGCCCTCACGGCGATAGACGACGTAGAGGAAGGCGGACTCGCCCGGTCCGGCGAACCAGCTCAGCGTGTTCCCCGTGACGCTCAGGCCGTTAGGGGAAGCAGGCGGAACGCTGTCGAGCCAGGGGCTGGCAGGCACAAGCGCCTTCTGGCGGTACGGACCTTCCTTCAGCGCGGTGGCGACGCCGTCCTTGTCGGTCTGGAGGGTCTTGAAGGAGAAGTGAACCTGACCGGGTCCTTCCGGAACCAGGGCGCGGGTGATCTGGATCTGATTCAGGACTTCCGTCTTGTCGCCCCACTTGGCCTCACCGGCGCGATAGGTGCCCATGCCCGGCCACACGTTGACGCCCTTGGTGTTCTCGCCAACCCACCAGGCGAGCAGCACGGGGAAGCTCTGGGGCTCCTGCTTGATCGGCCAGTAGAGCTGCGGGGTCCAGTAGTCGACCCAGCCCTCGTTCAGCCACAGCTTGGCATCGGCGTAGAGCTTGTCGTACTGGTCCATGCCCTTGATGGTGGGGGGATAGCCGGGACGCCAGATGCCGAAGGGGCTCATGCCGACCTTTACGTGGTTCTTGATGCCGTGGACGCCGTCGTGGACGTCCTTGACGAACTTGTCGACGGCGGCGCGGCGCCAGTCACCGCGGCTCAGCGTCCCGCCGGCGGCCTGGTAGGCAGCCCACGAGTCGTCATCCGGGAAGTCCTTCTCGTCGTTGTAGGAAGTGTAGGGGTAGAAGTAGTCGTCGAAGTGGATACCGTCCACGTCGTAGCGACGGGTCACGTCGAGGACCACATCGAGGGACTGCTTCTGGGTCTCGGCCTCGGCGGGGTCCATCCACCACATGCCGTTGGCGAGCTTCTTCACGATCTTGGGATTCTTCTTCACGATGTGCATGTCGCTCACCGGGCCCTTGTCGCTGGTGTGCCAGGCGCGATAGGGATTGAACCACACGTGAAGCTCGATGCCGCGCTTGTGGGCCTCGGCGACCCACATCTCGAGCGGATCGTAGAAGGGGGAGGGAGCCTTGCCGCTCTCGCCCGTCAGGTAGGCCGACCACGGTTCGATGTCGGACTGGTAGAAGGCGTCGGCGGTGGGGCGAACCTGGAAGATCAGGGCGTTGAGGTTCAGCTCCGCGGCCTTGTCGAGGATGGCAATGAGTTCCTTCTGCTGCTCCTCAGTGGTCAGATCCCGAGAGGAAGGCCAGTCGATGTTGGCGACAGTGGCGACCCAGGCGGCGCGGAACTCGCGCGGGACTTCGGGGAGGGAAGCGGCGACGGGGTCGAGGGCGACCTCGGCCTTCTTCTGCGCAGTGGCCACGGCCTTCGCAGCGGTCTTGTTCACTTCCGAACGCTTGACAGAGGTGCCGGTGGCACATCCGAGGGCCAGCAGTGCAGCAAAGGCAGCCGTCAGGCCCAACTGATGACGCATCTTCATGTTTCGAATACCCCCAGGGGGAAGATCATCGCTTGGCGATAGAGCCATGAGGGAACGGTCCACCGCAGTGCGCAAACCGAATCGGGGAAAGTGGATTCGATCCACCAGCAAGTCCGGGGGGCTCCGAAGATTTGGCGGAAAGATTGGGTTCATTTGCTTGCCGACGCGACCATGACCGCGCCACAATGCGCTCTGATCAATTGCGGGTAAGAAAGCTGCACAGGTAATGGATCCGGGCAATACGACGAACGCGGGGCGACTGCTCAACGACACGCTGGCTGAGTTGCAGGCGCAGCTCCAGGCACAGCGCGACCAGGCGTCACCCGGCACGAGCTCCACCCCCATCCCCTTGAAGGACGAGGGCACGCGCGCCCGCCTTGAGGAGGCCGTCAGCGAGCTCGCCCGCAAGGCCGGTTTTGAGGTCGTCAACGTGCTTGGCGTCGGCGGCATGGGGGCCGTCGTGAAGGCGGTCGACATGAAGCTCAAGCGCACGGTGGCCATGAAGTTCCTGCCGCCGGAACTGATCAAGTCGGCGGGGAATGTGGCCCAGTTGCGCAAGGAAGCGGAACTGGCCAGCAGCGTGGCGCACGAGAACGTGGTGCAGATCCTCAGCTGGCACGAAGTCGACGGCGTTCCTTTTTTCGTGATGGAATTCGTCGAAGGCGAGACCGTCGAGGATCTGGTGCGGCGCCGTGGGCGACTGCCCGCCTATGAGGCTCTTCGCATTGCCAGCCAGGCGGCTCGCGGCATGGAGGCCCTCCACGCCATCGAGATCATCCACCGCGACCTAAAGCCGCAGAACATCCTCATCGCCCGCGACGGTCGCGTGAAGATCGCCGACTTCGGCATCTCGCGCACCAAGGACATGATTCAGGAGGAAGCGCAGGTCACGCGCGTGGCGGGGACACCAAAGTACATGTCGCCCGAGCAGGCCCGCGGCGAAGCAGCGCTGCGTCAGTCCGACATTTACAGCCTGGCGGCGACCTTGTACTTCATGCTGACGGGACGCTCGCCGGTCGAGCCCGCGCCTGATGTGCGCGTCCAGATTGCCAACGTGCGCGAAGGGCGTCTCGTTCCCATCACCCAGCTCCTGCCGAAGATCGACAAGCCGCTCGCCCGCTTGGTGATGCGCTCGCTAAGCCTGAATGTTTCCAGGCGCCCCTTCGACATGGCGCAGTTCCGGCAGCAGCTAGAGGAGGTCTTCATCGGACAAACGGAAGCTGCGTCCTCCCCCGCGATGGAGCACTTCCGCCTCTACTGGCGGCTGGCGATTCCAGTGGTGACGCTGGTTGTCGGCATCTTCCTCGGGTTCAAGTTCCACGACCTGGGTTCGCGGCAACCGGCGACACCGGCTCCGTCGAACATCTCGCGCCAGGCCATGTACCGCATCGCGCAATTCCAGCAGGCGAACCTGACTCAGCTCGCCCAGTTCGATCCTTCCTCGACCGAGGCCGCCGACCTGGCAATCCGGCTGGGCGCGGCGCAGGACGCGGAAAACGACGACGCGGTGGCCGGTCTGATCCCTGCCGCAGAGCGAGCCGTCCGGCGCTGGGAAATGGAGCGACTCCTGACCCTGCTGTCGTCCGACACCAAGTCGCCCTTCGCCGCCGAGTCCCAGAACCTGCTCGCGCGGATGCGTTCCGCCAGCACCGCGGAGATTGACGCGGTGCTGAAGGAGTTTCCTTCGCTTTGGTATCGGTTCCTAGCCACCAAGGCGCCGCCCCGACCGATTGTGCCTGAGGCAGGTACTGCCGAGTTGCGTCGTCGTGATCCGGAGCAGATGCCACCGGCAGAGTGAGGCGGGCGTCCGTGCTCTACGGGTTGGCCGCTTCCTGAACTGATTTTTCCCGCGCTTCGATCACCATACTCGGCACCGCTTCCATGTCGCGGATGTCGGTGAACTGTAGCTCGACCAAGGGAAGTGATTCCAAACCGCGGAACGTGCGCGAGGTGACGGAGGTCGGAACCCAGCGCTTGGTGCGCGGGTCCGGGTGCCAGCCTTCGTAGCGGGTCCGCCGAACCAGACCGCCAGCCTGGCGCTTGAATTGGCGAATCTCCGAGGGTGCGCCGGTCTCCGGATCATACTTCATCTCGAAGCGCCACTTGGGCGTCTCGACCACGTCGACGCCGACGCGGGGGAGCGGGACCGACTCGCCCGCAAGGAGCTTGCGCAGCGATTCCAGGCGGGGGGCGATGAGACCCAGCGGGTGCAGCGCCATCGTCACGTTGGTGGCCAGCATCGGTTCGGTGCCGATAGGGACGTCGAGCTGGCGAATCTGCTGCACGGCCATGTCGCCGGGGCGAAGTCCCGGCACGGTGATGAACTCGCGATACTCAAAGTTCCCCTCGGCGCGCTCCTGGAACGAGCCGGTCGTGAGGCGCTCGCCGTAGAAGATGCCCGTCTCGGGATCGTTCCCCCACTTCAGGTAGCCCTTGTTGCGCGCATCGCGCTGCTGCTCCTCAAGGGCCAGCGTCGGCGACGTGCCGAGGTCCGCCTCCTCGTTGAGGAAAATGCGGCGTTGCACCTTGTACTCCACGGAGAGAGGCATCTGCGGGATGACTTGTCGTTCCTCCGCGGAGGCCTCCATGAGCAGGCCACTGCACAACACCATCAACAGAAAGAAAAGCAACCGGCGCATCAGACGGGCACCGCGACTTCCTGCAGGAGGCGCTCGATGATGCGTTCATCCTCGCGATGGGAGAATCCGTTGAGGTCAAAGGTCCGGGCGACCTGGATGCGGTGCGCCAGTGTCGGCACGGCAACCGCCTTGATGTCGTCGGGGACCACGTAGTCGCGTCCCTGAACGGCCGCGTAGGCCTGGGCGCAGCGTCGTAGCGCCAGCGCGCCGCGCGTCGAGCAGCCGAGTTCGATGCTCGGGTGATTGCGCGTCGCCGCCGCCAGCCGCACGATGTAGTCAAGCAGGTCGTCGGCAACCTTGATCGACGCAGCAATGGCCTGTAACTTCAGCATTTCCTCGCCGGTAATGACCGGCTTCACCTCGTCGACCTGAAGCGACATCTGCTGCTCGCGCAGAACCAGCATCTCCGCCTTGCGATCCGGGTAGCCCATGTGGAGGCGCATGAGGAAGCGATCCATCTGCGACTTGGGAAGGGGGAAGGTGCCGTGGAACTCGACCGGATTCTGGGTGCCGAGCACGATGAAGGGACTCGGCAGGTTCCAGGTGGTGCGGTCGATGGAGACCTGCGCCGTGTTCATGGCTTCGAGCAACGCGGACTGGGTCTTTGGGGTCGTGCGGTTGATTTCGTCAGCCAGTACCACGTTGGCGAAGAGGGGACCGGGGCGGAACTCGAAGTCTCGCTTCTCCTGGTCGAAGATCGTGACGCCAAGGATGTCCGACGGCAGCAGGTCGGAGGTAAACTGGATGCGCTGGAAGCTCAGGTCCAGGGACTTAGCAATGGTGGCGGCCAGCGTCGTCTTGCCGACGCCGGGGACGTCTTCGATGAGGAGGTGTCCGCGAGCCAGCAGCGCGACGAGACAAAGTGTCACCACCTCATCCTTGCCGTGAATCACGGCGGTGATGTTGGCGCGGAGTTTTTCGACTTGGGATTTCAGTTCAGGAGTTGCCATAGCCCTCGCCCGCGGGGGGATCATCGCTTTGCGGCAGAAGCTTTCAGCGTGCACCTTGTGGGTCAAGGTCAACACCCCGGGAGCTTTCACTTGCCGCCGCTGATAACGACAGCCAGTTTGGCGCCATGAATCGACGCCTCGTCCAAGTCCCGCTCCTCCTTGCCGCCGCGATCTCCTTGATCGCCTGTGGGTCCACGCCGCCCCCCCGGGTGTACGCCCAGGGCGATACCTTCGATCCGCTGGCCTACGACCGCCTTCAGGAAGACGCCCGCGCCCAGGAAGAGGCGGCTCCCCGCAAGATCAGCATCCCGGCCAACTCGCAGGAGAAGGGGGGCCTGCGTATCGAGATGAAACTCAACGCCATGTCGCAGAAGGACCTGGACCTGCGTCCGCTCGAATCCCGCGCCGGGCGTCCGATCTTTGTCGATCTCACATGTCGCAATACCACGATGAACGCCGTAACCGTCCCCTACAGCAGTGAAAAGCGCTTCGACGTGATTGTGTTCTCCGATTCGGAGCAACGAAACCCGGTGTATGTCTACAGCGAGGGGCAGCTCTTTGCGCAGATCTTTCAGGAGGTGGTGCTGAGCCCCGGCGCGAACCTCAAGCGAGTGATCGAGATTCCCACCATGAGCCTGGATGCGCTCCCGAAGGACGCGCCGCGTGGCCTGACAAGGCCCCTCGTCCCCGGCGAATACTGGGTCTACGGCACCCACGAAGGTACCCCCAATCTGGCCGTTGGCCCGATGAAATTTACGGTAACGGACTGATCCCATGGCCTTTGTGACCGAAGCCGAGATGATCCGCAAAGTGACCGAGGAAGTGGCTCGCCGCCTCGGCGTGGACCCGGCATCGGCCCCGGCGCCATCCGTGGTGTCGCCACTGGCCCAAGGCATCGTCCCGGTCGGCATTTCGGCCCGACACGTTCACGTCACCGCCGCGCAGGTGGAACTGCTCTTTGGCCCCGGCGCCAAGCTGACCCCCATGAAGCCGCTCAGCCAGCCGGGCCAGTTTGCCGCCGAGGAAACCGTCACTCTCGTCAGCCCCCGTGGTCGCACGCTTGAACGGGTCCGCATCCTCGGCCCCGCGCGCAGCGATACCCAGGTCGAGCTGTCGCAGACCGACTGCATCTTCCTCGGCATTAAGGCTCCCGTGCGCGCCAGCGGCGACCATCGCGACTCGGGCGGCATCCTCATCGTCGGTCCGAAAGGACACCTCTCCATCTCCACTGGCGTCATCCGCGCGAACCGGCACCTGCACCTGCACACCAGCGAGGCCGCGCTGCTCGGGCTGAAGGACAACGCCGAGATCGCCGTCCGCATCAACGGCGAGCGCCCCGCCATTTTCTTTGGCGTGCAGGTTCGCGTCTCCGACAAGTTTGCCGCCGACCTGCACCTCGACACCGACGACGGCAACGCCATCGGGCTTCCCGCCAACGCCACCGCACAGATCATCAAGGGCTGATCCGCGGCGACCTCAGTACCCTCCAAGACGCCCCTCCGTTTGGCCGCCCGCGGCGAACATCCGCCGGGCTTTCCCGCCACCTCCCGCAAGCTCCACGGCCCCGGCCACCGCATCGAGCGCGTCGTCGTGGGTGGAGCGCGGCCACGCGAGCAACTCCTCCCACAGTTCCTCGTCCAGGCCCTCCGCCAGCACGAGCCGCCCGCTGGAGAGCAGCGGCTCCAAGGACGAGATGCGCGCGGCCTTTGACCGGGTGGGGTGTACCGCCCGGACCGGCAGGTCGGCGCCCTGGCCCCCTTGGCGGCGTCGCCTTCGCTCCTCCTCGATGGGGAGCAGCAGCAGTTCCTGAAAGCCGGTTCCCTCGATCGCCAGATCCGCAAAGGGAGTGGCGGCGTGTTGGTCGAAGAGACGGCGCACCTGGTCGCTCGGCGGGATGCGCCGGGCCTCGAGTCGTTCCAGCAGGAGGGTGCCGTCGGGAAAGACCAGCAGCGAGGCAAAGGCGGCAAAGTCGCCGCGGCCGCGCGCCCGACCCTTGCCGAGAGCCGCGTCGAGGAACCCGACCCGGCGCGGCGGATGCCGGTGCCCGTCGATGGTGCGGATGATGGTCCCGCCCTCCGTGGCAAGGATCTCCACCGTGGAGTCGCGCCAGCGTCCGCGCAGGATTCGCGTCGGATCGAACAGCGCGTCCTCGGGCCCCAGCGGCTCGTTCTGCTTCTCCTGCGAGAAGGCGCGACGACCCTGCAGCGTGAGTTGGCACATCAGCTCCTCGTAGTCCTCCTTTTCGGGCCAGATTACCGCGGAGCCCTGCTCCATTGCCGCCCGGTTGGCGAGGAACCATTCGCGGGCATGACGGCGCCGGTCCTCATCGGAAAGGTCCAGCAGCAGGCGGCGCCACTCGGACCAGAGAACCCCGGCGCCACTGGCGTGGGAGACGATGCTGCGCGCCCGCAGCGAAGTGAAGTCCGGGCGCACCAGCAGCGAGCCCAGCAGACTCTTCTCGTGGAGGATCGTGCCGATGGCGATGATGTGGGTGTAGCGGTCGCCGAGGTATTCGACCACCTCCGCGAACCAATCCAGGATGCGGGCGCGGGCCGCGGGCGAATCGGCACAGCGCGATTGCTCCGCGTCGTCGAGCACGATCTTGGTGGGGCGCCAGCCGTCCACGTTGAGGCCACGAAGCTCGCACCCGGCGCCCGCTGCTTCGACTTGGACGATGCCCACGCGGAGCGCCTTGCCGGTGCCTTCCACGGTGACGCCCTTCGGGAGCCAGCGGCGCACCAACTCGCCGTCCAGCTCGCTGCGGAGCGCGCGGAGCCGCTGCCGGGCCTGGCGCTCCGTGGCCGACAGCAGCACGATGTAGCGCTCCCGCTGGAACACGAGGTCGTGCAGCAGGAGCACCAGGCTCACCACGGTCGATTTGGCGGAGCCCCGCGGCGCGGCGAGCGCATAGCGCTGGCCCGTGCGCCCCGGCAGCGGGTCCGCACCCATGCGTGCGTGCCAGTCGAACAACTGCCCGTGCATGGAGGCAAAGGGGAGGCGACAGTGCCCCGGCAGGGCGAGGCGCGCGAACAGCTCCGCGTCGTGGATCAGGCGCAGACGCAACGCCGCCTCGCGCTGCCGCAACGGCAGCGACTCAATCGTCCTCAGGAAAGAGCTGACGGAGAGTTTCCGGATCCAGTGGATTGCGTGTGTCGTCATGGGCGGCATCTCCCGGGGCGAGGATCCCGGCGATGCGGGCGATTTCCAGGGTGCGCTTGAGCGCCGTTAGGAACTGCGTCATGTCCTTCAGGTCCGGGACGGCACCGGCCGATTCGGCCTCGGCAAGACGCGATTCGAAGAGTGGGAGCCAGCGGGCCAGCTTGGTGCAGGCCTCCGCCGCGAGGACCAGCGCGTCCTCGCCGAGCGATTGAGGGGAACCCATGAGGGGAAACCTCCGGTTGGGGTGGCCGTGGCCAAAGGCACGGCACCCTCTTCCTGCCCGCTGGCGCCGGACGGCGCCCGACCACCCGGACAGGACGGACAGTTTTTCGGCGATGTCAGAGGTCGATGGTGATCCAGCGGGGGCGACCGTAGTCGCTCGACACAACGGCGGTGGCGACCGGACCTGCCGGGCGCTCCACCACGCCGTTCATCCCCACGTGCGTGTGGCCGCTGATGACGTGGGTCAGCTTGCTGAAGGGAAGAAGCTGCTCGCCGATGGTCAGGTGGCCGAAGTAGGCGTTACCCTGCGCCCAAGCCATGTTCCCGGGGCGGCGATCGATCTGGTTGTCGAAGATGGGAACGTGGGTGACGGCGACGATGCGCTCGATGCGCGGGTCCTGCTGGAGGGACTGCGCCTGGCCAACGATGCGCTCGCGGCACTGGCCCGCGAACTCCTTGTCGGTCAACTCCCAGTCGACCTTCACCGCGTCCATGGCGAAGCGCGGCTTGAGCGCGATCAGTTCCTCGTCGCTCTGGTTCAGCTCGGGCGCCCGGGCGCTGTAGTCGTACCAGCCGATGGAGCCGCAGATGCCGATCCCTTCCTCAAGGGCCAGCGCCTCGTCCTCCAGCCAGTGGAAGCCCATGCTGCGCGTCATCTCGGGAAGAATCTCGCCATAGAGTTCCTGCGACGATTCGTCCGCCGTGGCCCAAATGTCGTGGTTGCCCGGGAGCACCGCCACCGGCGCGCCGACGCGCAGGAAGCAGGTCAGGCATTGCTCGAAGATCCACGCCGGGTTGCCGAGGTCGCCCGCCAGAACCACCAGGTCAGGGTTTTCGCGCGACATGCCCGCCACCAAACGGCGGATCGGTTCAACCCCACTGGATTCCACATGGAGGTCCGACGTGACGAGGATTCTCAAGGGCGCGACGCTCCCGGGCGCTTCATGGAAGCGCGATCACTTCTTGCCGGTCAGCTTGATCAGGTGGTAGCCGAACTGGGTCTGGATGGGAGCGGTGACCTGTCCCACGGACATGGAGAAGCAGGCATCTTCGAAGGGCTTGACCATCATGCCCTTGCCGAACCAGCCGAGGTCGCCGCCGTCCTGGCCGGAGGGGCACTGGCTGTGGGCCTTGGCGAGGTCCTCGAACGGGCGACCGCCGTCGATGAGCACCTTGAGATCTTCCGCCTCGTTCTTGGTCTTCACGAGGATGTGGCTTGCGCGAACCTGGGCCATGACCGGTCCCTCCGAATGTGGGGTGGAAAGAAACTTGGGGAAGGAGATGAGCCGGTTGCACGCACGCGCGCAACCGGCAATGCATCAGACAACCATTATCAGCCGAATCCGACCTGAAGATCGCGCAGCACGAAGCCGCTCTGGATCTTCGGGTAGAAGTAGGTCGAATTGTGCGGGAGCAGTTCGCCGTTCTCGGCAATCTGCGTGATGGTTTCCTTCTCGATGGGATTCATCAGGAAGGCGACACAGCCCTTGCGGCGACGAACGAGGTCGAGCGCCTGGGGGATCTCGCGGCAGTAGAAGATGTCGTCGTGATCCAGTTCGATCTCCGGGTTGCCGAGCCAGCCACGCGCGATGACGAAGCGGTGGAGAATCATCAGATCCTGCTGCTTGAGCAGCTCCGACATGAACTCTCCGTCGACCATCTCATCAAGATCCGCGGCCTTCTTCAGGCGCAGCTCGTAGCCCTTGCCGCCGGGAAGCACCATCACGAACTGGACCTTCACGCCCTTCTTCGCTTCCAGGTGCTTGTTCACCAGCTCGACCGACTTGTCCATGTTGGCCAGGTCGATCTTGAACTCCTTGATCTCGAAGTACTCGCCGAGATCGTCGAGCACCTCCTCAAGGTCCACGTCGGCGCCGAGGTCGCGCGCCAGGACGCGGTGGGTCGCCGTCGTGAAGAGCGCCTCGTCGTCCGCATTGTTCAGGTACATCATGATGAAGTCATAGGGCTGGCGACCATCCCGGCGGCCCGTCATCTCGCGCATCTCGTCGCGATACTGGAGCGCCGTCTCGTAGCGGTGATGGCCGTCCGCGATGTATAGACGCTTGTTCTTCATCGCCTGGTTGATCTGGAGGATCGGCTCCTTCTTGTGCATGAGCCAGAGGCGATGGGCGTCCCCCTTCACGTCGATGATTTCCTCGTTCGCCTTCCCCTCCACGGCGGTGGAAAGGCAGCGATCCACCTCGTGCTCCTCGTCCTTGTAGAGGATGAAGAGGGGCTCCAGGTTCACCTGGCAGGCCTTGAGGAGGCGCAGGCGATCGAGACGCGGTTCCTCGAAGGTCAGCTCGTGCGCGCGAATCTTGCCGCTGCGGTAATCCTGAAGCTTCACCAGGCCGAAGTAGCCGCGACGCTTGAAGCGCTTCTTGTGGTTGGGGAGGGTGAACTCGTGCTCATAGACGTAGAAGCACTTGCGCTGCTCGTCGGTGAGGAGGCCCTGGGCCTTCCAGGACTTGTAGGTTTCCGCGGCGCGGACGTAACGATTATTGAGGTCGTCGTCACCGGGGGCTTCGAATCCGCACGACAGACGCACCATGTTATGGGGGTCGCGTTCGTGGAGATCCTTCTGGCGAACCGAGTCAATGATGTCGAAGGGAGGAGCAATGATCTTGCTGAGGTCGAGCTGCTTTTCCTTCGTGTTGAAACGGGTTCCAGCGAAGGGAAGGACGTCTGCCATGGGTTTCCGTGGGCCTGTTGTTCGTTGGTTGGGGTCCGGGGGGAGAGGCTCCCCGCCGAAGCGGCGAGACCCTGCGTAAGGGGCCTTAAGCCTGTCAACCCGGACTTGGGGGCGAGTCGTTGGGCGATGTTCGCACCAGAAGCTCTCTCGCCTGCCCAAGTCGGGGTGGCACTGGGAAAACCACCGGAGGTTCTTGTCCCTTCCCCTTGCGTCAACCAACGCTCCGTTGCAACTAGTGTCCTGTCTGGCCAGAACAACAGATGGGGGAGTCGCGTCGACCGATGATTGAGATCCAAGGCGTCACGAAAATCTACAAGGAACTGACCGCGGTCAAGGACCTGAACCTGACGATCAACAAGGGGGATATTTTCGGGTTCATCGGCCCCAACGGCGCCGGAAAAACTACCACGATCAAGATCCTCGCCACGTTGCTCAAGCCGACCCAGGGCTACGCCCGCGTCTGCGGCTACAATGTGCTCACGCAGGCCGATGACGTGAAGCGCGTCATGGGCTACATGCCCGACAGCTTCGGCGTTTACGATGACATGCGTGTCTGGGAGTATCTGGATTTCTTCGGCGCGGCCTACAAGATCGAGAAGGTGCGCCGCCACAAGATCATCGATGAGGTGCTGGCGCTCACCGACCTGTCCCACAAGAAGAACGACATGGTGGACGCGCTCTCCCGCGGCATGAAGCAGCGCCTCTGCCTCGCGAAGACGCTGATTCACGATCCGCAGGTACTGCTGCTCGATGAGCCCGCCTCGGGCCTCGATCCGCGCGCCCGCATCGAGCTGCGCGAGCTGCTCAAGGAACTCCGCAACATGGGGAAGACGATCCTCATCAGCTCCCACATCCTGACGGAGCTGGCGGACTTCTGCAACACCATCGGCATCATCGAGCAGGGGACGCTCCTTTACTCGGGCGACATCACGGCGATCACCGACCGCATCCGCGGCGGCAAGGTCGTTGAGGTGCGCGTGCGCGAGGGCTTCGAGCAGAAGGCCGAGGAGGTGCTCCTCAACAGCGGCAAGTGCGCCAGCGTCGAGCGCGACGGCCTCGACATCCGCGTGACCGTTGCGGGCGAGGGCCCCACCACGGACCTGGTTTCCGACCTGCTTTTCGAGGCGGGCATTAAGATCAGCTCCATCAAGGAGCAGGAAATCGACCTTGAGGACGTCTTCCTTCAGGTCACCAAGGGCATCGTCCAATAGCCACGGGGGTCGTTGGGTCGTGCTGCCTGCTGCTGGCAATCGGCGGCGCACTCTTCGCGTTGCTGATGATCGCGGGCTGGCTCTGGAATCGTCTCACGATTCGCCGTCACGCGCGCAGCATCCTCAAGATGGCCAAGGCGGCTTGGGGGGCTCCGCACGTCTATGAGCGGATCAATTACCTGAAGTTCACCCAGTGTGACCTCGGTTGGTACGATGACGAGCGGCGCAAACTGGAGGAACTGGGTTTCACCTACCTGCACGACTTCACGGATCGCACCATCCAGGGGGCAATCCGTGACGCCGCTGCGCCTTGCCAACAGCGACGAGGTGGACGCAAGCGCCCACCGGAGCGATGACCTGAAGCGACGGCACCGGGAGTCGATCGGCTGGATCGGTGAGGCCGAGTTCCGCCGCATGGGCGCGGGCACCGACCCGAAAGTGGCCGATGCAGTCTGGGAGGAGATCAAGAGGCAGCGGGGGGATTGAGCGACCGGATTTCCCGCGCTGGATTCCCGGCGATGATGCAGTGTCCCTGGGGGAAGCTTTTCGTCACCACGGCTCCGGCGCCCACCACGGTCTTGTCGCCAAGCTGCACCCCCGGCAGGATCACCGCGTTCATCCCGATCCAGCAGTCCTTGCCGAGGCGGATCGGCTCGGCGGGGAGCCAGCGGGTATTGTCCTCCGGGTCGTGGTTGGCGCTGATGAGGCCCACGTTTGGCGCCAGGTTCGTCCGGTCGCCGATCTCGATGCCGTTGCTTGCCTGAATGTAGCACCCGGGCGAGTCGCCCGGATAGGTGCCCACGCCCAGCTTCACGCGGCGGGGCCAGATGACCGTCGACGTGAAGTGGACGGGCCACGGGACGTGCGTATTAAATCCCAGCAACTGGAGCAGTCGCCAGCGAATCCCGAAGGGGATGGCACAGTTCTCTGAAGGCAGGCGAAAGACCGCACGGAGCAGGGACTTGACCAAGTCTCGCATGGGGTCTCCCCGGCGACTTACTCGTCGTCGCCTTCACCGCCCGGAGCCGCCGGACGTGCATCCGCCAGCTTGATCGGCATGAGGAGGCACAAGCGGTCGTCCTCGTCCTTGGCCTTCATGACCACAGGCGCGGTGGAGCTCTTGATGAACAGCTTCACATCGGGCTTCGAGAAGCGCGAAAGCGTTTCGATGAGGAACTGGAAGTTGAAGGCCAGTTCAAGCTCCGGTCCCGTGTAGTCCATGCTGATGCGGCCGTTGAAGGCGCCCAGGTCGTGGGCCATCGAGGTGAAGTGGCAGGCGTTGTCCGCAAAGCGCAGGATGATGGACTTGTTCTTTTCCTCGGTGGTGATGCCGGCGCGGCGGGCGGCGGTCTGGAACACGTCGCGATTCAGCAGGATCTCGTAGGGGAAGTCCTTGGGGATCACCGCGTCGCAGTCGGGATACTTGCCTTCGATGCCATTGCCGCGGAAGTAGACGTTGCCGAAGCGGAAGGCGATCTGCTGGCCGGAGAGTTCCACCTCCACGGGGCCTTCGTTGCCGAGGGACTTGTAGAGGTTTTCCAGGAGCTTGCGCGGGACAATGATGCGGGCCGAGGAAACGCCCTCGATCTCCGGGATGTCGGTGTGGACGCGGGCGAGTTTCTTGCCGTCGGTCGAGGTCAGGCGCAGGCGGTTCTCGCCCAGTTCGAAATACACGCCCAGAAGCACGCGGCGGTGGTCCTTGCCGGGGAGCGCATAGAGCGTCGAATCAATCAGGTAGCGGAGGGTCTTCTGGGCGATCTGGAAGCGGGTGCTTCCCTGCTCCATCTGCCACTCGGGGAAGTCCTCGGCGGGAATCGTCATCAGCTTGTATTCGCTGGATTCGCAGGAGAGCGTGACCTTCTGGCCAGCCTCGGCGATGGAGACCTCCCCCTGCGGAGGCATCAGGCGGACGATCTCACGGAAGGTGTCCGCGGGGACCGTAGTGCGGCCCGGCTTGCGAACGGTCCCGGAGAGCTTGACGACCACGAAGCTCTCGTTGTCCGTGCCGCGCAGTTGAATGCCCTGTTCACCCGCATCAATCAGCACATTGCCCAGAATGAGCTGTGGACCGGCCGTACGATCAACGAGGTTGGAGACCACGGTGGCTGCGGTTTCAAGGTCCTTCTGAGGGATCAGGATGTGCATGGTAAGGAGGGTTCTCCTGGAAGCGTTCGTGTAACTTGGTCAGATGAAGCAGGTGGGTTTCGGGAGTCAATCGTCATGCCCGGCACGGGTCGATACAAAAAAGCCGGGCTCTTGTTGGACAGCCCGGCCTTCATGCCAATGGTAACATTGTGGCAAAGCGGGGTCAGGGAGCGCCGAAACCTGCCGCCCGCGCCGTAGCGTTCTCGTCGGTCAGCTTGGGGCTGCGGGCATTCACCTGAAAGGTCCGCGACACGAACTGGGGCTCGTCGACGCGGACCTGCATCTTGCCGTCAAACTCACCGACGATGCCACTCAATTCGATCGGTTGGCCGACCACCGGGCGGTTCTCCGGGGCGATTTTCTCGGCAACGGCCTTCCAGTATAGGCCCTCGACTTCCCCGGTGTCGTCGCGCACGATCACCCGGAATGGAATGCGTTCATTATCGGACTCGGTGTATCTGACCACGTTGCCGCGGATGCGCACGGGCTGGCCCACGTGCGTGATGTTGATGGAGCCGATGCTGAAGAGGGAAAAGCTGCGCCCCGCGTCGCGGTCGGATCGAAGCGCTGCGCCGCCGGAACTGAGCGTCCCCGGTGTGCGGCGGAAGTGGTTGGGCTGTTCGATTTCGAGCTGGCGCTCGTTGCGGAACTCGCCGACGCGGGCGTACAGGTCCAGCCGCGTGCCGGGTTCCAGGAAGGAAGTGTCGGGGATCTTGGCCCAGGTATCCTGAAAAACCACGCAACGAATGGTGCCCGTGGAGTCGCTCACATATAGCGACCAGGGCTGGCGGCTCTCGGGGCGCGGGGCGCCCACGGAGACGAGGTTGGCCTTGATGTAGAGACGAGTGCCGAGAGGGGCCTCAAGGGCGGTCTTGACGTTCGCCCATTGGATCACCGGGGCCGTGGGAGCCTGTGGACGGGGGGGAGCGGTGCTTTGTGCCGCCACAGCGATGGGCAGCATCGCGATCATCAGCGCAAACAGAGCGGCGAAGGTGGTCCGAGTTCTGGAGTGCGAGAGAAATTCCATGGCTATCTTGTCCCTTTCTTTTTCTCGACTGTGCGGACTCCACGGCTTGTTAGCAGTTTTTGTCAAACGGCAATATTCCGACGTTCGGTCCATTCGTATTTGTCGAGCGGCGGTCACTTTATTGCCATGTCTTTATCAGGGTATTCCCCGATTACAAAAAGAATCCGTCACTTACTTGTGTCCGAATCGCCCGCAAGAAACGGTTTGCTGTTCCCCCATGCCCCGGTCTATGCAGGGCACAACGACTTGCCGCACGTCCCCACCGAGGTTCGCCAGTGTCCGCCTATTATCGTCTGATTTCCGTGATTTCGCTGGTGCCGGCCTTGGCCGCTGCGCTGAACCTCCCGCCCGAGTTCTTCTACGCCTCCGTCGATACCTCCTCGGCGGCGACGCTCCGCCCCACCCTCCACGCGGCCATATCGGGCCATACGCGGATTGACTACGACAATGGGGCGAACTGGCCGATTCTGGAGGCCGCGGATACCAACCCAGCGGAGAGCACCGAGATCGTCGATTTCTACGGCAACCGTCGACTGATCAAGGTCACCGACCGTGGCTCCCAGTACAATCGCGAGCACATGTGGCCCCAGTCCTACGGCTTTCCCCAGTCCATCGACAATGCGGGCGAGCTCGGCTACTACCCTCGCACCGACCTGCACGCGCTCTTCCTGGCGGCGGCATCGCTCAATTCCACCCGAAACAATCGTTGGCTCGACTACGTTTCCTCGCCTCGCACCGTGGTGCAGACCGACCTGACCAACGGCGTCGGTGGAGGATCGACCACCTACCCGGGAAACCATAACTGGTACTCCACCAGCGTGAACGCGTGGGAGACCTGGAACTGGCGCCGTGGCGAGGCGGCTCGCGCCGTCCTCTACATGGACTTGCGCTACGAAGGGGGCACCCATCCGGTGACCGGGAACCCCGAGCCCGATCTGATCCTGACCGACAACACGACGTTGATCGCCGCGACCACCACCTCGCCCGCCTACATGGGGGTGCTCTCCAGCGTGCTCCAGTGGCATCAGGAGGATCCTGTCAACTCCGTTGAGTTCAACCGCATGGAGATCGTCGCTGCCAGCCAGGGGAACAGGAATCCCTTCGTCGACTATCCGGAGTTCGTCGAGTGTCTATACGGCGGCGATTGCTCCGGTGTGCCTCCCATCAATCCCCAGAATGTGATCGCTCTCCCCGCGCCATCGAGCGTCACCGTCACCTGGGCTCCCCGCATCGAGTCCGACCTGGCGGGGTACAACGTCTACTTCGGTGCTTCGCCCACCGGGCCCTTTACCAAATCCAACTCCAGCCTGCTTACCGCCACGAACCACACGGTTTCCGGGCTGACCGATGGCGTCGCCACATACCTTCTCGTGCGCGCTGTCGACACCGACAGCAACGAGTCCCACGATAGCGCCATCGTCAGCGCGACGCCCGGACCGCGAACCACCCTGGTGGCCGAGTCCTTCGAGGAAGCTCCTTCCCCCTCCAGCTACACCATTACCGGAGGAACGGGCAACTCCGGGGCGGGAGATTACTTCGACCGCTTCGTCTACCTGTCCACGCCGTCGGGCTTCAACGTCGTCACCGCGGACCGCAACCAGCTTTACGTCATCGCCGGTGAGGACACCAACGGTAACGCGATCCTTCCGACGGACGGCATCCACACGGTGACGCTGGCGCCGATCACCGTGACGGGTGTTACCGACATTCAGGTCTCGCTCCTGGTGGCTGCACGCGATGCGTCGGTTTACGACACTGCCGCTCTCTCCAACGGGGATTATTTGCGGGTCTTCGCCAGCCTGGATGGCGGCTCCGACGTGCTCGTTGGTCAGTTCACCCGCGTCGGCACCAGCGGATCGAACGGCAAGCTGGGCGTGGATACCAACTTGGACGGACTGGGGGACACGGAACTGCCGAGCTACACCGCCATGAATCCTTACAGCTTCCCGATCAGCGGGACCGGCGACCAACTCACCGTGAAGGTCGTCACCCGTTTCGAGGGAGGCAGCGAGCAGTTCGCCTACGACTTCGTGGAGGTCAGCGGTGTTGCGCCGGTCAGTTCCGGCGTCAGCGTCACCGGCTGGATGATGCTCGACTGAACGCCAAGCGCCGTCGGCCTGGTGGGGCGCTCGGAGGTTCGTGCTTGTCGCCCTGACTCCCGATTGTCACGCTCGCCGTGATCGTTGACCGGGCTGTCCGGTGATGCACGGCAAAGGCGGCAATCGCGTGCCCAGCATGGGGTCCAGCAGCAGCATTTTGCCCCCGGTGGGGCTCGAGTCGCTCGCCCGCGAGCACGCCGGTGCCATCGGCGACCTGGAACGGCGCGTCATCATTCCGATCAAGTACTGCCTGCTGGTCCTGCTCGCCCTGCATTGGATGTGGGCCCACGATTGGGATGCCCCCTCCGTACCTGCCTTTGGGCTCTTCTTCATCTTCCTGATGCTGACGGTCGGGGCGCACTACCTCTTCGCGCGAGACCGCATCACGCCGAGTCAGGTGCGCCCGTTTGTGATGGGATTCTTCGTGCTCGACGCGGGGTTCGTGACCGGGCTGGTGATGCTCGACCTGGTCGAGCAGGACCCCGCCCAGATGGCGCCGTTCGGCTCCTACTACCTGCTCTACCTGCTGGTGGTGCTGCGTGGCTTTGCGTTGTTTCGCACCCGGAGCGAGAACAGTTTCGGCTTCGTGCTCGCCTCTGTCCTGATGTTGTTCTCGGCGGGGCTCGAGATCCAACGCGCCACGATCCTGGACTTTCCCCTTCGCCTGCGCGAGCTGGCGCTGCTCTGGGGGGTCATGATGCTGACACAAGCCTTCGTCGGTCTGGTGAACGCCCGCAAGGAGGAGGAAACCCGCGCCCGCGAGCGGTTGGTCCGCGCCGCGTCCCTTTCTGCCATCGGCGAGCTTTCCGCAGGCGTCGCCCACGAGATCAACAACCCCATCGGAATCATCAAGACCTACACGGACTTCCTCGAACGGAGCATGAAGGCGGACGATCCGCTGCGCGAGGACATCGAGACGATCCGCCGCGAAGCCCAGCGGTGCGAGGAGATCGTGCGCCGCATGTTGGACTTCTCCAATCCGCGTCTCCAGGGCATCGCCACCCTCTCGATTCGCGATCTGGTCGAGGAGACGGTCTCCTTCGTCTTCCACGAGGGACGCGAGGGACACGCCCACGCCCGATTCATCACGGCGGGCGCCATCCCTCTTGTCTCGGGCGATGCGACGCAGCTTCGTCAGGCGCTGCTGAATGTGCTCGTGAATGCGAGGCAGTTGGTCGACAACCACGCCACGGCGCCGAGCGAGATCGAGGTGGAGCTTTCCCGCGGGACCGGCCCCCGGCCACCCGTTCGCATCGAGGTCCGCGACCGTGGGCCGGGCCTGACGGAGGAGGAAGCGACGCGCGCCTTCGAGCCGTTCTTCACACGCCGACCGGAGGGTACGGGCCTTGGCCTTGCCATCACGCGCCGCATCATCGAGGCCCACGGCGGTACCATTCGTCTAGCGCCACGGGTTGGCGGTGGAGCCGTCGTGACAATCGAGCTGCCCATCGAAGGAGAGGAGCGCGCATGAGCCCCAAGATCCGACTGGATGTGCTCCTAGTGGAGCGGGGGCTCGCGGAATCGCGCGAGCGCGCCCAGCGGCTGATCCGCGCGGGGCTTGTCTATACAGAGAGCGAGCGACTGGACAAGCCGGGGCGTCCCATGCCGAGCGACGCCGCCATCTTCCTGAAGGGGAGCGACTGTCCCTACGTCTCGCGCGGTGGCCTGAAGCTGGCCGGCGCGCTGGATGCGTTCGGCGTCGATCCCGCTGGCCGCGTGGCACTGGACCTCGGAGCCAGCACCGGTGGATTTACCGATTGCCTGCTCCAGCGCGGCGCCGTGCGTGTCTATACGATCGACGTCGGCACCAATCAGCTCCACGAGAAACTCCGCCGCGACGACCGCGTGGTGGTTCGCGAGCAGACGCACATTGACGCGCTGGAATCGGCGCTCTTCGACGATGCCCCGACGCTTGCCGTGGCCGATCTGAGCTTCATTTCGCTACGCCGCGCGTATAAACCACTGCGGCGCGTGCTCGCTCCCGGCGGGGAGGCGATCCTGCTCGTCAAGCCGCAGTTCGAGGTGGGACGCGAGAAGGTCCCGCGCGGCGGCGTCGTGACGAACCCGGCGTTGCACGAGCAGGTGCTGGAGGATCTTGCCGCCGCCGCAGTCGAGGCCGGGTTCCAGGTCCGTGGTCGCTGTCCGTCGCCCATCACCGGCGGCGACGGAAACCGGGAGTTCTTCCTGCACCTGATGCTGCCCGCCTGAACCTCAGGGCACAAAGCCCTTCCCATTGTCGCGATACACCTGGCCGGTCGGGTACATGCCGTGACGCCGCATCAATTCCGCGCCGGCGTTCATGGCCGCGGTGCCGCCGATGCTACCGCTCATGACTTGCTGCTTGAGGGCCTCCATGTCGCGCCCGAACGCATCGTTCGCCTTCGTGGCGACGTGAAAGCGCACCTTGCTCCCCTCCGGTTTCCACGCTAGATAAGTCATGAGGCCCATGGGCATGTTCTCTGCCGTACCCTCCACCGAGCCATCTTCCACATAGTTCGTGGCGCCCAGCATCGCAAAGTCTCCCGAGGACAGGCCCCCGCGAAAGACACGGGTGCTACCGTCGCCGAAGGAAAGCTGAACGGACGTCTCGTTGGCCGTGCGTGTGACATCAATCGTGCGGAGATCGTACTGGTTCGTGCCGACCTGAAGCGACATCTTGTCGCCTGCGGCCAGAGAAAAGACGCTCTCCGAACCGAGCGCGTGGGGCTGCGTGCCCACCGTGTTGGCGGAGGCCACCTGCTGGGCGACGGCGCCCGGTAGTGAGGTTGGGGTGGCAGGCTGCGTGGCGAGGAAGACTCCTCCGGCGACAAGCAGCACGGCGCCTGCCGATACAAAGACCTTTGTTGTAGTGCCCATGAGTGCCAGTCCTTCGAGAAGGGATGCGAGCATGGACTTGGAGACGGGTGGGGCGACGACAGCCGCGGGCGAGGCGGCCTTGGCAGCCGGAGTGGCAGCCACAGTGGCCAGCACGCCGAGGATTGCGACGACCCGCTGGGCACGTTGGGCCTGCGGGCGGACCGCCAGCTGTGAGCGCAGCCGATCGAGCGCGGACCCGATCCGGCGGCCTACCGTGGACGGGTGCACTTGCAGTCGGGCGGCGATCTCGGCCTTGGTGAGTCCCTCCTGAAAGTGCCCGATCAACAGCTCGCGTTCCGCCGCCGGTAGTGTGTCCAGCGCCGCCGTGATCTCCTCGGTCACCTGTTCAGACTCACGGCGATTGGCACCGCCCGTGTCGGGGACGCTGTCGAGCACCTCGGCGGAAACGAACCCCGCCTCCGGACCGCGCCTGCGCTCACCGCGAAGCCGACTGATGGCGGCGTTGCGGGCGATGCGGCGAATCCATGGACCGATCGCATAAGGGAAAGCCACGGCTTCGAGCTTGAGCCAGACGCGGAGGAAAGTCTCCTGCGCCAGATCCTCTGCCAGTTCCGGGTCACGCACGACGCCACAGCAGATCCGCACCACCTCTTCGCGATAGCGCCGAACCAGCCGCTCGAAGGCCGCGACATCGCCAGCCTTGGCTGCCAGAACCAATTCTGCCTCGTCCCGCCATGTGATCAGTCGCGTTGCCATCGGTCACCCTGTCTCCTTCCATGCTTCACCATAACAAACGCCTTGGCACGGAGGAAATTGCGCCGGGCCCCAGAAAAAAATCCCCGGTCGTAGTGACCGGGGATCGGAGGGAAGCTTCGGGCTGGGGCCTAGCGCTGTCGTGCCGCCTCACGGATGTGGTACTCGATGTCGCGGATCTCACCGCCGCGCCAGACCTTCAGCGCCACCGTGTCGCCCACCTGCTTGCTGGCGAAGAGGACAAAGAAGCCCTCGCGGTTGGCCACCGGCTTGCGGTCCGCCTCGACGATGACGTCGCCGACTTCAAGGCCGCTTTCTTCCGCGGGGCCACCAGGGATCACGCCCTGGACCTGCACGCCCTGTAGTGAGGGAGACATGATGGTCTGATAGGCGAAGTCCAGGAGTAGCGGACGGAGGCCGCCGTGCGTCTTCACCTCGTCGTAGAAGGCCTTCAGCCTGTCGATGGGAATGGCGAAGCCGATGCCGGCGCTCGTGCCGGACGTCGAGAAGATGAACGTGTTCATGCCGACCACCGCGCCGGTCATATCCACCAGCGGACCGCCGCTATTGCCCGGGTTGATGGCGGCGTCGGTCTGGATCATGTTCTGGTAGACGCGCTGGTTGCGCACGTCTGGCTGGAAGCTGCGATGCAGGGCGCTGACATAGCCCACCGTGATCGTGGGGCGCGAGTCCTCGATCAGGTTGCCGAAGGGATTACCGAAGGCCACCACCTGTTCGCCGATGCGCAGCGACGGCTCGCTGCCGAAGGGGAGCGGCGCCGGGAGCTTCTTGTCGCCTGCCTCGATCTTGAGCAGCGCCACGTCGGCGAACTTGTCCGCGTCGACAAGCTGCGCCGGGAACTCATCCCCGTTGGGGAAGGTCACGAAGAGGGACTGGGCGTCATCGATCACGTGGAAGTTTGTCAGCACGTAGCCATCCGCATCGGCGAGGAAGCCGGACCCCATGTAGGGAATGCGGTCGGTGCGCTCCTTCAGGCGAATCGTCGGGAAGAAGAAGTCGTTGCGCCATTGCTCCGCCACGACGCGGCGCTTGTAGGCGCCCACCGTGACCACCGCGGGAGAGACCTTGTCGACCACGCGGATCACGGGAGTCTCGGGCTTTACAGACGCATCTGTCGTGGCCAAAGGCGCCGCAACGGCCGCCTCCACGGACGGCACCAGCGGGGGAAACCACGCGCGCTCAACCGCGACACCGAGGGAAATGCCGAGCAGAAGAAGGACAGCGGGACCTGCCAGTGAGATCAGCTTTTTTTCCATATTGCCGGGTGTACTCCGATTTTGTGCTCTCTCTGCGCGACGTCGCCTGCGCGGCGCCGATACCACTCTGACACAGGAGCGTCGCAAAACGTTTGCCTGTCGATGGCAGGCTGGCGCAAGCTGGCGCCACGATGACCCCGCACCAACCGGATCCCCAAGCAATCTCAGACGTCGCCCGCCTGTTATCTGAGGCGCCCCGAGTCGTCGTGCTCACCGGCGCGGGTATCTCGGCCGAAAGCGGCCTCCCCACCTTTCGCGGCGCCGATGGCATCTGGAAGAGCCTTCGCCCCGAGGAAATGGCCAGCGTCGACGGCTTCAGCCGCGATCCCGCCACCTGCTGGGCCTGGTACCAGCACCGTCGCCGCGCCTACCACGCCGCCGAGCCCAACGCAGGGCACCTGGCCCTCGCCGAGATCGCCCGCCGCGTGGCCGACTTTACCCTGATCACGCAAAACGTCGACCGGTTGCACCAACGCGCCGGAAACAGCGCCGTCATCGAACTGCACGGCAACGCCATCGAGAACCACTGTTTCCGTTGCGGGGAACCCGCCGGGGCCGTTTCTGCAGAGAGCGACGATTTGGTGCCGTGCAGCCACTGCGGCGGCTGGCTGCGCCCATCGGTCGTTTGGTTTGGCGAGATGCTCCCCGTCGACGCGCTGGAGAAAGCCGCGCAGGCAGCGCGCTCCGCCACCGTGTTCCTGAGCATCGGCACCTCGGCCCAGGTTTATCCCGCCGCGCAGCTCCCCGTGCTGGCCCATCACCGCGGCGCCACGCTCATCGAGATCAACCCCGAGCCCACCTCCATTACCCATCTGGCGCGCCATCACTTCCGAGCGCCGTCGGGAACGGTTCTCCCGCAGATTGTGGCAGCCCTCCCCGGGGCATGAAAAAAAACGACATGGCTCGTTTTTCGTCCTTGACCCACCCCCCTCGATTAGGGCTTCCTTTCGCTCCCGTCGAGCGGGACTAGCTCAGTTGGCTAGAGCGCCACCTTGCCAAGGTGGAGGTCGCGGGTTCGAGCCCCGTGTCCCGCTCCATTCAAATCTGCTACCAAAACGCGCCCCGCTTGGGGCGCGTTTTTCTTTTCCCCCGCCCGCCAGCCCTCCGGCGGCCAATGGGTACCGTCGGAGGGGAGCGGACGGTGCGACTCCTTTACCGTTGGGGGGCCTTAGGGCGTCGGCGTGTCGCTTGGAAGCGTCTTGATCGTGTGATCGTCGGCGACTTGCACTTGCTTGTTCTCGTCGATATAGACAAGGCGGGTTCGGATGCTGTCGGGGGTCACGTCGACGAGGACGCAGGCGATTGTCTTTACTTCCTTCTCGTTGGAGTGTTCCTGGCTCGAGTAGGTGTAGGCCAGTTTGTCGGCGTTGGCGGTGAGCGGGCCCGCTTTCACGCCGCGTTCGCCGTCGGCGGAGGGGGCGACCATGTAGACGGTGCCGGTCCCATCAGCGACCACCTGGTCCGCGCGGAGCGTATGGGTGCGCTGGTAGACGTGGTTGTTGCCGGAGAGCGCCAAGGTCACGTTGTGCGTGTCGCAGAAGTCCTTCCAGTTGCCATACCAACTCGTGCGCCCGTTGCGGCCGTCGAACCACTGGTAGTGCTCGGCGATGAAAATGCGCTTGTACTTGCCTTTCTGTTGTTCGATGACGCTGGCCGCCCACGTCTTTGCGGCGGCTTCGGCTTCGGGGCTGGTTTTCATCTCCTCGTTGTTGAGGGTGATGATGAGCACGTCACCGTAGATGAACCAGTAGCAGACGCCCTCCTGGCCCGCATAGCCGTTCCTCGGGTTGTTGTGGGTGACATCGAAGTACTCGTTGCTGCCGCCGTTGCGGCGCCGCATCCAGTCGTGGTTGCCGATGACGTCGGCGTACAGGTAGTTGGCGGCGAAGGGCTGGTTGAAGAAGTCAACCCAGAAGGAATAGCTGCCGCCCCACGCGACGACGTCGCCGGTGGAGAAGACAAAGTCGACGCTGGGCTCGATCTTGAGCGCCGCGTCGACCACGCTGTTGAAGTTCTTCACGCGGCTGGGGATCGGCGTGTATCCATGCAGGTCACTGATCCAAAGGAAGGTGAACTCGCTGGCCCCGGCGGTCTTGAAGTAGCGCGTCTCGTCGTCACCCGTGATCTTGTACTTGTACTCGGTGTCCGGCTTGAGGCCGGTCAAGTTCACGCCGTAATCGAGGAACTTGGCCTCCTCCTTCCAGTCCTTGCCATCGGGTGTTTTCGAGTCGATGCCGTCGAACACGTCGGACTGGGTTGATGCTCCCGGGACCGTGATCGCGTTGGCCCAGGCCTCGTCCCCCTTCGTGGTATAGACAAGCGCGCAGCTCGTTTCCTCCAGGTCCGCGTGCCAGCCGATGTTGATCTGAGTGGAGCAATCCTCGCCGGGGTTGGCGGTAACGACGCGGATCTCGGCGTGGGCCGAGGTGGTCGCAAAACCGAGGAGCAGGGCGGCGAGCAGCGTGAGGTTCGACCGACCAGGGATGCTTGGCTGCGTCCTGCGTTTGAGTTCGTTCCCGGTGCGGGGGGTGATGGCTGGCAGGTTACTAATCATTGACTGAGTCCTCCCTGGATCTTGGGGGTCTGTTTGACGTTTCGCGGCGGCGGCGTCAAGTCGCGCATTTGGACCGTGAGTGTCTGTGCCCGGCGAAATCGTCCCGATTGTGACGATCACGTGAAAAATGTTTGGTTCTGACTTAATCGATTAAGTGTTGCGTTGGGTTGTTCCCCTCGTCTTTCATGCCAACAGTCGAAGACTGCACCGCGACAATCTCCCCCAGGAGCTTCCCCCCGATGAAGCGACGAAATTTGGCATTTTCTGCGGCTGGAATCCTGATGGTCGGCATTGCTGGCGCCATGCCTCCGCCCCTGCCGCCTGACTATACCCGTCCAACCGAGGACATCGAAGCCATGGCGGCCCACCAGGCCGCGCGCAAGAGCAAGACGACGCCGGTGCGCAAGAGCACCAGCCCCACTGTCTCCCCCGAGTTTATTTCCTTCGCTTATCTGCAGAACGATGATGTGATTTTCCATACCCGCTGGCAGTCGCTGACTCACATCAGTTCCCTCTTTGTGGTCTTTGACGCGAACGGCAACTTCACCAACCGGGGCACCCGGTGGGACGGTCGTGCTCCCCAGCTTGCAGCCGGTGGTGATGCGGAGGCGGCAGGCGTCAAGGTCGTCATGGTGGTGAACTGCTTCGACGACGCCCCCGGCGGCGCCATCGAGC
>WGMQ01000057.1 GCA_016125005.1 bacterium
CAGTCCTAGCCCAGCACCGCGCCGTCAAGATAGTAGGTCGGCACTACAGCCGTTTTCAGAGATGGACGGACTGAGGATAAAGGACTTACGCGTCAAGAAACGCCAAAAATAGCCAAAATCAAAGGCGAATGGGTAAAGATGGGTTAGGCGGGCATAACGCTCGCTCACGTTGGCGCGGGCGAGGGTGCTCGATTGTTTTCCCGATCACAGAGAAGCTTAGCCCCCGCAAATACCAGGGCTGACGTAGGTGTGACGCACAGGTCGTGGATCTGCGCTGTGGCCAGCTCGGCTCGGCGGCGGCCTTCACGAGAGGAGTAGCGCGGCGCGGCGCTATCCCACCATCACACCGCGGCGGCGGGGGCTGTGCGGGTGCCGGTGACGCCGAGGGTTTGTTCGAGTTCCCAGGCGCCTTGCAGCAGCTTGGTTTCCTGGAAGGCGCCGGCGAGAAGTTGGATGCCAACGGGGAGGCCATGCTCGCCAAAGCCAGCCGGCATGCTGAGGCCGCAGTAGCCCGCCAGGTTGAGCGACAGCGTGAAGATGTCGCAGAGGTACATGGAGAGCGGGTCGGCGGAGCGCGATCCGAAGGGGAAGGCGACGAAGGGGCTGGTGGGGGCGACGATCAGGTCGGCCTTGGCCAAGGCCTCGTCGTAGTCGCGCTTGATCAGCGTGCGGACCTTGAGGGCCTTGAGGTAGTAGGCGTCGTAGTACCCGGCCGAGAGCGCGTAGGTGCCGATCATGATGCGGCGCTTGACCTCGTCGCCGAAGCCTTCGGCGCGGGACTTGGAGTACATCTCGACGATGTTCTTGGTGCCAGGGGTGCGGTGGCCGTACTGGGCGCCGTCGTAGCGGGCCAGGTTGCTGGAGGCCTCGGCGGTGGCGACCAGGTAGTAGCAGGAAATCGAATACTTTGTGTGGGGCATCGAGACGTCGACGATCTCGGCGCCGAGCGAGGCCAGTTTCTCGATGGTGTTGTCGAGCACTGCCTTCACGCCGGGCTCGATACCGTCGATCTCGAAGAACTCGCGGGGGCGGGCGACCTTCTTGCCGCGGAGCGAGCCCTTCTCCAGTTCCTCGGAGTAGCGCGGCACGGGGAGCTTGGCGCTGGTGGAGTCCTTCGGGTCGTGGCCGGAAATGGTCTCAAGCAGGAGGGCCGCGTCGCGCACGTCGAGCGTCATGGGGCCGATCTGGTCGAGGGAGCTGGCGAAGGCCACGAGGCCGTAGCGGGACACGCGCCCGTAGGTGGGCTTGAGGCCAACGATGCCGCAGAAGGAGGCGGGCTGGCGGATGGAGCCGCCGGTGTCGCTGCCGAGGGACCAGGGGGCCTGGCCAGCGGCGACGCAGGAGGCGGAGCCGGCGCTGCTGCCGCCGGGGACGCGGTTGGTGTCCCACGGATTGCGGGTCACGCCAAAGGCGGAGTTCTCGCTGGAGCTGCCCATGGCGAACTCGTCGAGGTTCGTCTTGCCGAGGATCACGAGTCCCGCGTCTTGCAGCTTCTGGATCACCGTGCCGTTGTAGGGCGGGACGAAGTTGCCGAGGATCTTGCTGCTGCACGTCGTCGCGACGCCTTCGGTGATCATGTTGTCCTTCACCGCGATGGGGACGCCATCGAGCGGCGAGAGGAGCGATCCCGCGGCGCGGCGGGCGTCGGATGCGCGGGCCGCTTCCATGGCGCGCTGGCCGGTGACCGTCACGAAGGAGTGCAGCGCCGGTTCCGTGCGCTCAATGGCCTTCAGATAGCGTTCGGTGAGGGCTGCGGAAGTGACGGTGCCGTCAGCAAGTTGCCGGGCGAGTTCGTGGGCGCACGGTAGCGACATGGGAAGACCTGAAGCGGGGGATGTGGGTCAGACGATCTGGGGAACCTTGAAGCAGCCGTCTTCGCTCTCGGCGGCGTTGGCGAGGACAGCCTCGTTGGAGAGGCTGTCCAGGACGACGTCCTGACGGAAGACGTTCTTCATGGGGAGCGGATGGGCGGTGGGCTCGACTCCTTCCACGTTCAGCTCGGCGAGCTGGTCAACGTGGGAGAAGATCTTGGAGAGTTCGCGGGCGAACTTCTCCTTCTCGCCATCCGTGAGTGCGAGGCGCGAGAGGAGCGCCACATGCTCGACGTCGCCGATGGAGAGAGCCATCGTCAGACTTCCTCGCCCTCGACAACTTCGGGCTCGACGGGGGCGTCGACGGTGAGCTTGGCGAGGCGGAGGAGGAGCTTCTTCTCGCCTTCTTCCTGAAACTTGATGATGACCTTGCTGTTCTGGTCCTCGCCGTAGCGGGCAACGACCTTGCCGACGCCGAATCGGGGGTGGCGAACCACCACGGAGGTCTTTACCTCGGGAAGAAACAGGGCCTGTTCGATCTGCGCCATGATGCTAGTGTGTCCTTCGATCTGGTTAAGGGTCGGGGGGAATCCCCCCGCGACGGTCGAAACAGTGGTGATGGTGCGTTGGTCCGACAAGGCTTATTTCCCGCACCCGACTCCTAGTCGGTGATCTTGCTCTTGATGTCCGGCATGGTCTCCGGCTTGTCGCGCACCATGTACTTGGATTCATTGCCGGTGCGGGTCAGGTTCTCGTACACACCTTCCTCGCGTTTCACCAGCTTGGTGAAGCCGAGGTTCTTCAGCTCGGCGGGGGTCTTGGGCGTGGAGATCGACTGGGCAAACAGCAGGCGATGGACAGGGGCGCCGCAGTCGGGACACGCCGTCAGCGCATCGTCCTTCATCTTCTGCCACTTCTCAAAGCTGTGGCGGCAAGTGTCGCAACCCTCGTGGCCCTCGACCACCTGGTATTCATAGAACGGCATCGTTGGTCCTCCTCCAAGAGGTTGATGGCGCGTATTGACGCGGATCATGCCGACGTGGCTTCGGCTCGACTAGGTTTAACAGGACCCGTGCCGGTGTCAGCAAGAGATCACAGCTTGCCGTGCATCCAGTGGCCGCGAAGGAACACGATGAGGAGCACGCCGCCCGCGCCCGCGGTTTGGATCAGCAGGGCCAACATGGCTCCGATGGCGCCAAGGTCGCAGGTCAGCGCCAGAAACCAGGCCAATGGGAGAAAGAGCACCCATTGGAATCCCGCGCTGACGTACATCACCAGTCGCGTGACGCCGGCGCCCTGCAGGGCCTTGCCCAGGATGGTGTTCGCCGATTCAAAAAGCTGCATGCTCCCGATGATGAAAAGCAGCATGCCAGCCATTTCCTTGAGTGCCGCCGGGTGAAGGCTCTGGGCTGGCTGCTTGTCGACGAAAAAAGTGGCGAGCCACTCCCCCGCCACCATGAAGAACAGACCGACAGTACCCATGAAGGCAGCTCCAAGTCCCCAACAAATCAGGCCCGCCTTGCGCGCCCGATGCAGTTCCCCAGCGCCCAGCTGCTGCCCCACCAGCGTGGCCGCGGCCAGCCCAAAGCCGAGACTGGGCAGATAGGAAATGTAGCCGACCTGGCGTGCGAGTGTGCTTGCGGCCAAGGCCAGACCCCCATCGTGGATCCGCGCGTTGATCAGGGCGAATAGGTACATGCCGAAGTTTGCTAGAAACTGCTGGAGGAAAACAGGCGCGGAAAGCTGCAGGAGCTGCCCCGACAAGTCCCGCCGTAGCTTCCAACTCTTGAAGACCCCGTACTGGCTTCGATAGGAACGATGCGCCAACACCGCGCCGAATCCCAGCAATCCCATGACGGCAGCGATCGTCTGCGCCAGTCCCGCGCCCGCGATCCCCATCGCGGGGAGCCCGAGGCGGCCAAACACCAAACCGTAGCAGAGAACGGCGTTTGTTCCGATGATGGCGGCATACAGCAGGGCGGGGATCGTGGGGCGTCCAATCCCGTTGAAAAAGCCGATCATGGAAAGAACCGCGATCAGGACGGGGAGCCCGGGGAGTCTCCACCGAAAATAAGTGGTTGCAAGCTCGGCCACGCCGGGCGAGTCCGCCGAGGCAAAAAGCAGCGGTGCGCAGAAGTAGAGCACCACGGTTAGCGGAATCCCGAGACCAAAGGAAAGAATCAACGATTGATCGAGAGTTTCACCGGTGGCCTTGAGCGTGCCCTCTCCGAAGCGGCGCGAGGTGATGGCCTGCACAGCAATCTCCAGCGCATGGAAAGAGAGCACGAGGACGAGCGCCAGCGTGCCGGCAAGGCCGAGTGCCGCGATGCCTTCAGGGCCAATGGCCTGGCCGACAACGCTATACTCCACCAGAAGCCCGGCGACGATCACCAGGTAGGCTGAGGCAATGGGGACTGCTAACTTGATGGCCTGCGCCAGCAGGGGTTCACTCAGGCGTGCATGCACTCGGGGGGGCGACTCGTTCCGGACGGGTTTCTGATGAAGGGCACGGTCAGTGTGGCGCCTTGGGCGGTCAACTGAATCGTTGGACCCGGGTCATTGACGGCAAGCAATTGCGGGGGGCAGAAGTCATGCCCAGATAAACCACCTTAGAAATTGTTCCCCCCTGAGGCGGGCGATTGAGACGATTGGGGCTTGTCGTTCTTCCCTGATTGCTTACCTTCCTGCGGTTCGATCGTTGACCAAGCCATGCCCGAGAGGTAGCGCTATTGAGTTCGCTGTCGCTGTTGCAAGCCAACCTCCTGTCCCCGATGGTCCTTTGCTTTGGACTCGGCATCATCGCTCGCTTCCTGCGAAGTGACCTCCGCCTGCCGGAAAGCGTGTATGTGGCCCTGTCGACCTACCTCCTGCTGGCCATCGGCCTGAAGGGTGGCGTGGCGCTGGGCGACTCGGGCATCATGCGGGTTCTCGCGCCTTTGGGAGCGACGATCGCCCTGGGCTGTGTCGTTCCTCTGGTGACTTTCGCGGCCTGCCGCCAACTGGGGCGTCTGAAGCTGGCGGATGCAGGTGCCATGGCCGCCCACTACGGCTCCGTTTCCGCCGTCACATTCATCGCGGCCCAGTCTTTTCTCAGTTCGCTCGGCGAGAACTACGACGGGTTCATGCCCGCGCTCGTGGCCGTGATGGAGATCCCCGCCATCATCGTCGGTCTGCTGCTGGCTCGCAAGGAGATGCCCGGTGGCGGTGGAGGAACGCTCAAGGCGGCCCTTCACGAAATCATGACCGGCAAGAGCGTCGTGCTCCTGGCGGGCGGGATGCTCATCGGGTGGGCGACCGGGCATGAGGGCTTCGAGAAGGTCCGCCCGTTCTTCGTCGATCCCTATCAGGGCGTGCTCTGCCTCTTCCTGCTCGACATGGGTCTTCACGCAGCCAAGCGCCTTCGCGACCTGCGCAAGGCAGGCATCTTCCTCGGCTTCTTTGCCACCTTGGGCCCTGTGCTCTTCGGGACTTTGGGTGTGCTTGCCGGCTACCTGAGTGGCCTGAACGTCGGTGGCGCGACGGTCCTTGGCGCCATGACGGCCAGCGCGTCCTACATCGCCGCACCGGCCGCCGTCTGCATTTCGCTCCCCGCCGCCAATCCGTCGATCTACCTGACGGCCGCGGTGGGCGTCACCTTCCCCTTCAATCTCACCGTCGGCATTCCGCTGTACTACACGCTCGCCCGGATGGTCTTTGGGGTGGAGTGACTCAGCGCTTCCTGAAGGCTTCCTTGATCGACTTGGTGTAGGGAGCGCGCAGTACGCCGACTTCCGTCACGATGCCGGCGATGAGCTTTGCCGGAGCCACGTCGAACGCGGGCGCGAACACCGGAGTTCCCTTCGGCGCGACGTTCGTCCCGCCAAAGCTCGTGATCTCCTCCGCGCCGCGCTCCTCGATCGGGATCTCGGCTCCGCTCTTCAGCGATGGGTCGAAGGTGCTCAGCGGCGCCGCCACGTAGAAGGGGACCTTGTAGTAGCTCGCCACGATGGAAAGCGGCATGGTGCCGATCTTGTTGGCCGCGTCGCCGTTGGCCGCAATGCGGTCGGCGCCGACGATCACCGCCTGCACCAGCCCGCGCTGCATCACCATGCCCGCCATATTGTCGCAAATCAGGCGCGTATCGATGCCCGCCTGCTGGAGCTCCCACGAGGTCAGTCGCGCACCCTGCAGCAACGGGCGCGTCTCGTCCGCATAGACGGTGAACTTGGCCGACTTCGCCGCTTCGTAGATCACCGCCAGCGCGGTCCCCGGGCCGGCCGTCGCCAGTGCGCCCGCGTTGCAGTGCGTCAGCACGCCTTTGACGCCCTTCAGGAGAGGAGCGCCGTGCTGACCGATCAACTCACAGGTCTGGCGGTCCTCCTCCTGGATGGACTGAGCCTCCGCAATCAGCATGTCGATCGCGTCCGAGACGGGGAGATCCGGCGCGAACAGATCCAGCACCGAGTCCATGCGCTTCAGCGCCCAGAACAGGTTCACCGCAGTCGGGCGAGAGGTGGCCAGATAGGCGGATGACTTCAGCGCGGCCTTCTTCAGGGCCGCGATGGTCTTGGGCTTGGCCTTCAGCACCGCCAGGCAGACGCCGTAGCCCGCCGCGACGCCGATGGCGGGGGCCCCGCGCACGCGCAGCATCTTGATCGCCTCCCACATGGCCTTGTCGTCGCGAATGACGAGGTACTTGGTCTTGCCGGGAAGCAGGGTCTGGTCGATGAGACGGGCGGCACTGCCGGTCCATTCGATGGTCTTGACGGTCATCATGCGGGCGGAGGTCTCCAGAGGGATCAACATTGGGCGCGAGCTAACCCGGCACCGGCGCGGGCCCGCAAGCAAACCTTGCGGCGGGAGGGTCTAGCGATCACGCCAACGGCGCCGCATCCCCATGCGCCGATAGCCGAGCGAAAAAGCGATCTGCTCCATCCGACGCGCCATGCGCCATCCGACCACGCCGCGCAATCGCTGGAACCAACGACCGCCCTCAGGCTCCACGTCGCTGCCTCCGTATTGTATAGACAGCTCAAGGGCGCGACGCGCGAGGTCCGGGTGCGCGGGATAGATCTCATGGACGAAGCGCATCAGTTTCGTCGCGCAGGCGTGCCGTGTCGCAGGCATATCCGCGACGTTGAGCAGCGTCTTGCTGGATAGCTCGAGCGCCAGTAACGCCGACTCCCACGCGCGGCGACTCCGATGGCCACTCAGGTTTCCCTCATGGCCGGAGCGGTAAAAGGTACGTGCGTCCGGGACGAAGACAATGCGCTCCGTCTGGAGCATCACCCGCGGGAAAAACTCGTGGTCATTGATGAGCGAGATAGCAGGGTTCCATCCGCCGGAACGCTCCAGCACCGGGCGCGGTATCAGCCACGTCGCCCCGTGCATCATGAGTTGCTGCTCCCACGCCGTCGTCAGCCACTCCACAGGCGTCAAGTCGCGCCAAAGGGCCGTGGGACGGAACTCTGCGCGAGCTGGGTCGTTGTGGAAACGCCCCCACGCGCACGTCGCCATGAGTGGTGCCGAGGGATCTCCAAGCGCCCGGACCTGGGCTTCCAGCTTGTCCTCGGACATGAAATCATCGGCATCGAGAAAGACGAAGAAATCGCCCTGTGCCTCGGCAATCGCCCGATTCTCCGTCGCCGATTGACCGCAATTTTCCTGCGTCAGGACGCGGATGCGGCTCGACTCATGGCGACGCGCCACGGCCAGTGTCTCATCCGTCGAGCCATCGTCGATCACGATGGCCTCCCATCGCTTCCAACGCTGCGCCTCAAGAGACGACAGCGTGTCGCCCACGAACGCGGCGCAGTTGTAGGCTGGGATGCACAGCGAGACGAGCGGTTCGCTCATGTTCCGTACCGCCGCTTCATCTGCTCGAAGAGCGAATCCGGGTGGTAGGTCGCCTCGCGATCCAGGCCCGACTGCGTCCAAACCTCGTTCCACAAGTGCAGCATCCACGAGCGCTCCGTGATGCGACCAACCGGAGGCGTGATGCCGAGGGTCCGCTTGAGGCGGCGCGGGTGCCACGGCGGCTCCTCCAAACCGGTGATGTACTTCACATAGCGCCAACTGATGGGGTTGAATGCCTCGGGTGGCGACACAAGCGTTGGGTCCGCGAAGTCCCGACAGGTCTGCTGCACCGCCTTCACGCCGATCAGATATTCCACCTTCGACGCCTTGTATAGACGGATCGCGTGATCGAGGAATGGGTGTCCCGCCTCGAACCGCAGCACGTTCGAGTTCGGTAGCACGCCATACTTCCATTCAAGGCTGCTCGCCACGGTGTTGGGAGTCTCCAGCGTTACCGGACGCAGGCACACCACATCCATATCCACCCACCAACCGCCGCGCTGGCGCAGCAACTCCAGTCGGAAGAGATCGGCAAAGGGCGCGTAGGAGCCCTTCCCCCAACCGTCCGGCGCCTGATAGATGTGATCGGAGGAGAGAATCTCGTTCGCGTCGCGCAGCTCCACACCGTCGGGAACATTCTCCACGTCCTGATAGATGTATAGATGGAAAGGATGTCCATTGTGGAGGAAGGACTTGATGCAAAGCCGCTCGATGGTCGAAAGAGGACGACCGATCCACAGCGACTGGATGGGCGGAAGTGCAGAAGTCATGGCTTTGCCGCGAACGGCCTCCATCGGCTTTCGAGATACGGTAGCCTTGATGTCCACGTGTAGTGATGCAAGGGCGCGGAGCACTCTTCCAGTTCTTGTCCTTCCGGGCGAACGATGTAGCGTTCCCGCGGGAGCGCCGTTCCGCCGAGCCGCGCCATGAGCATCGCGTATAGACACTGCTCCGTGTAGAAGTTTACCCCGCGAAGCGCGATGAGCCCACGAATCACGCCCACGAACCAGAGCCAATCGATCGACGCGCGATCTATCGCAATCACTCCGGAGTTCACCGACGGTGGGATCGTCGCCCCACAGAGTTGCTCCATATCCTCGACGCTGCATCCGTAGTTATCGCGCCGATCATGCATGTACAACGGGGAGGCTGGCTCTTGCAGCCAATCGATAAGCTCGTCGGGACGGTGGTGGAAGAGCATATCAGAATCGAGCAGCAGCGTCGGACCATTCAACGCCGCAGAGACATCCAGCAGCTTCCTGATGTGTATATACCGATTGCGCAAATCGAACAGGTCCCCGGCGCCGATTGTCCGAAGGTGGCTCTCCGACAGTGCATCGAGTTCTTCCTTCCGGAAGATGTGTGCCTTCGGTGCGATGGCCAGCAGTGCATCGGCATGGCGGGACTCCAAGGTACCATCGCTCAAGATCGCCACGCGATCCGGCGTCCCACCCAGTGCCTGCCCCAAGCTGTATAGACAGAATGCCGTCTGATGCCAATGCTGGGCTCCCGTCAGCCACACAACCGTCGCATTCACCGGGATCTCGGGTCCGGGAAATTGGCGCAGTTCGCGCGCGGCCCGCTCCAATGACCCGTTTGCGCGCCACATCCTGAGTGTATAGACAAAGCCTTCACGTTGCGCCTTGCGCAATCTATACAGAGCCCTGCCAACCCCCAGTTGCCTTGCCACTCCACGCAGTCTGCTCATGCGAATGCCCTCCAGCAGTGGCTGTGTAGCGCCAACCGGCTCTCCGCCACATAGTGATGAAGGATCGCCGTCGGATGCAGACACTCCGCCTCGTCCGGCAGGCATCGATAGGAGTCCGGCGGCAACGCCACGGCGTCTCGTCCCGCGATCAGCAACGCTGTCAAAGCCTGCTCCTGCAGGTACTGGGTCCCCTCTCGCTCGTGCAGCAGCGTCACCCAACGCTCAAGCGCGTGCCAGTCGATCGCTTCCGATCTCAAACCAATGATGCCTACGTTTACCCGGAGCGGCACGTCACCACCAATCAGCTCACGGAGCAGCGGCAGCGAGTATCCGTAGAACGTGTCCGTGTCGGTGAGGTGAATGGGAACACGCGGCGCCTCCATCCAGGAAAGCAGTTCGAGAGGAGCGCGGTGAAAGAGCATGTCGCTATCGAGCACCAGTGCCCAACCATCCTGCCCTGCGTGAATGTCCGTCAGCTTGCGAAGATGCGGGTACACGAGGCGACGCGCCCTTAGTGTCGGGAATCGCGCGGCAGGCAGGTGTCGCTCAACGCGGGCTGATGCCTCCTCCGCCCCGACGATCTCGCATCCGGAAAACAACGCCCGCAGTTGCGAAACAACCGACGCGGGCAGGCTGCCGTCGTCATGAAATCGAAACCGAATGGGCCGGGGCGCAAAGCGTTGCAGGGAACGGGCGCAGAAGATCGTTTGGTGCCAATAGCCCGCCCCCGTGAGGAAGACCACCGGCACCGGGTACGCCTCGCCCTCCCCCGCCGCAAGCGGCCCAAGCTCCATCGCTGCCTGGCGCATTTCTGCCTCGCCGCGGGCTGCTCGGTAGGTACGCAACGGCCCCTGACGGAGCACCCTACGCGCCCACCCCGTCGGCTGAAACCAAAGCTTGTAGGCCATCCTTCCCAGCATCGCCGCGTGGTCCTCACGGGAAGCCTGAGTGCATGTAACGGCTTGCCGCAAGGGAAGCTGGACTCGTGTCATCGTTCCCCAATCGAACCGTCGCGCGCATTTCGTCACGTGTTAGGTCTTGCCAACATGCCGGAGGTTCTGCCATCCATCTCTGTTGATTTTTGATGAACGCCCGACGGAATAGCATGCAACCATGAGCAACGTATCCTCCAGTTTCAAGGTCACCCTCCCGAGCGGCGAGACCCGTGTCGTCGACGCCGGGACGCCAGTCTCCTCCTTCGCCCCGCCGACCACCGCCAAGGGTCTTCCGGTCATCGCTGCCCGCTACAACAACAAGATCAGCTCGCTGAATCGTCCCGTCGACCGGGATGGACAGCTCGACTATGTCGACCAGTCCTCGCGCGATGGCGGTCTCATTTATCGCCGCAGCCTGACCTTCCTGCTGATCCGCGCCATCAAGGATCTCTTCCCCGACCTGCGCGTCTATATCAACCACTCGCTCAATCGTGGTTACTACGGCGAGGTCTACAACCAGTTCGTCTCCGGCGAGGAACCCTCGCTCCTGGCCGAGTCCGACATCGAGCGCATCAAGGCGCAGATGTCGAAGCTTGTCGCGGAGAACATCCCCTTTGTTCGCCGCGAACTTCCCGTCGGCGAGGCGCAGGCCCTCTTCGAGAAGCACGGCATGACCGACAAGGTCGAGCTGCTCAAGTACCGCGAAGGGGACGAGATCAGCGTCTATTCGCTCGGCGACATGGTGAACCATTTCTACGGCCAGCTTGTGCCCTCGACCGGGTTCCTCACGGCCTTAGACCTGAAGCTCTGCGGTCCCGGCTTTGTGCTCCTTTTTCCCCAGCACGGCCGTGC
>WGMQ01000077.1 GCA_016125005.1 bacterium
ACCGCGCCGCCGCGGGGGGAATCACGAGAAACGCGGCGATCAGCGTGATGCCGACGACCTTCATCGCCACCACGATCACCAGCGCCAGGCACGCGGAAAGGATATAGTCGTCGCGCTGGCTGGGAATCTTGTCGGCCAGGGCCAATTCGCGGTCGAAGGTCGCGTAGGCCCAGCGCCCCCAGAGCGGCGCACAGGCCAGCGTCACCAGCGCTGCGCCGCAGGTCGCCAGCAGGTCCATCGGACGCACCGAAAGGATGGAGCCGAAGAGGTACGCGAAGGCGTCCGTGTTGAAGCGCGGTGTCTTCGACAGCAGCAGGATTCCCAGCGCCATCGAGACACTAAAGAAAATGCCGATGATCGTGTCCGCCCCGAGGCGGGAGTGCTCGCGAAGCCAGACAATACCAGCTGAAATGGCGATGGTGAATGGCAGCGCCACAGCGAGGGGCTCGACGCCGAGCAGGATTCCCAGCGCTACCCCGCCAAACGCCGCGTGGGCCAGGCCGTTGCCGAGGAACCCGAGGCTGCGCTGCACCACGAACACGCCGTAAAAGGCGGACAGCAACGCCACGAGCGAGCCCGCCAGAAATGCGAGCACGAGAAACTGTGGCAGACCGGTCTGCGAGGCGAGGAACTCAATCATGGTGATGGTCATGCCCGTGATCGTGGTCGTGATGGTGGCCGTGGTCGTCGAGCGGCAGCTCCATGCTGTGGCTGTGGCCCATGTGGCCGTAGGCGCGCCGCAGGTTGTCGCCGGTCAGCACCTCCTTCGGAGGACCGAAGGCCACGGGGCGCCGGTTCAGGAGCAGCACGTGGCTGGCGTGGTGACGGGCCACTTCCCAGTCGTGGGTGATCATGAAGACGCTGGCGCCGCTCTCGCGTCTATACAGCTCCAGCAGTCTATACATGTCCGCCTCGCCGAGTGCATCCATGCCCGTTGCCGGTTCGTCGAGGATCAGGAGTCGTGGCTGGCGGACGAGGGCACGGGCGAGATAGACGCGTTGCATTTCGCCGCCGGAGAGTCGCCCAAGCGGACGCTCGGCCTTGGACGCCATGCCGACGCGGTCGAGGGCTGCCATCGCCTTGCTGCGCTCGTCGGTGCGCACGGACCATGGCCAGCTTGCCCGCAGGCCGCTGGCAACCAGCTCCACGGGAAGCGCCGGGAAGTCGCGGTCGAGCGTCTTGATTTGCGGGATGTATCCGATGTCGCGCGCCGGGATCGCGCGCGGCTCCCGTCCCATCACCTCGACGGAACCAGAGGTGGCGGGGACAAGACCGAGGATCGTGCGCACCAGCGTGGACTTACCTGCACCGTTGGGCCCAAGCAGAGCAAGGAACCCTTCGTCGAACTCCAGTGAGACGTCGATCAGTGCCTCCCACGTACCGAGGGAGACGCCGAGATGATGGAGGCGAATCGCGGGAGTCATGGAGAGAGAGCCTCGCGGAGCGAGCGGGCGTTGAAGAGGAGGAGCGCCTCGTAGGTCTCGGTTCCCTCGACGGCTCCGTTGGGGTCGAGCACGGCGAGCTTCACGCCTGCCTCCCGGGCAAGCGCCTCGGCAGGACGCGGGTCAAGCTGCGGCTCGCTGAAGACTGCGCGCGCTCCTTCGCGCCGCAGTATGTCGCTCAGGGCCGCCAGATGGCGCGGAGTAGCCTCCTTGCCCGGCGAGGCTTCAACGACGCCCACGTAGCGCAGTTCGTAACGCTTGAGCATGTAGAGGAACGACGGGTGAAAGAGAACAACCGGGGCCTGGTGCACGGGAGCGAGTTCTGCACTCAGTTCGGCATCCAGAGCGGCGAGGCGGTCCTGGAAAGCCTTTCCGTTGGCACGGTAGACCTCAGCCCCGTCCGGATCCAACCCGGCGAGTTTCTCAACCAACGGATCCACCAGGGCGGCGGTGGTCAGCGGATCTGTCCAGAAATGGGCATCGACGGCATCCGCCGCATGATTGTGGCCGTCGTGGGCTTCGCCGTGATCATGGTCGTGTGACTCGCAGGCTCCGTAGAGGAGGAACTCCTTCGGAAGGAGTGGCATCACGGCGATGCGTTGTGTGGCCTGCATGGAGGCCGCCCAGTCATCGAGCCCGACACCGACCTGAAAGAATGCTTTCGCGTCGGCGACGGCTCGCGCATCGGAGGGACGCGGTTCGTAGGTATGCGGAGAGGCGGAGGGGGAGAGGAGCGTGCGGACTTCTCCCCGTCCTGTGACGAGTTCCGTCAGGATCAGCGCCAGCGGTTTGATGGTGGCGACGTAGACCGGAGGCCCCTGATTGGAAACGGCCCGCTCGGCAGGAGACGAGCAGGAGGCGATGACGACCAACATCAGGAGGCCCAGGGCGCGGAGAAGAAGCGGAAATCGTTGCAACGTGGGGAGCTCCGGGGGCAGCCTGACGAGTGGTGACTGCTCGGCGGGGAGGTTCGTCCCGGCGTGCATCACCGATCAAGGCAAATTGATAAGCCGTTATCAGGTGCGGGCGCAATGCAGAGAAAGACCGGCCAGCGTGAAGCAATCAAGCGTGCCATCCGCGAGGCGGAACGCCCGGTGGGGCCGTTGGAAATCCGGGACTTGGCGGAGGCGTATTCGCCGGGCGTCGGGATCGCCACCATCTATCGAACGGTTAAGTCACTGCTGGAAACGGGATGGCTGGCGCCGGTGGAAATCCCGGGTGGCCCGACGCTTTACGAGCTGGCCGCGAAGCCGCACCACCACCACTTCCATTGTAGGGAATGCGGCAAGGTCTTCGAGGTCCACGGCTGTGCCGGGCACTTCCAGAAGATGACCCCGCCGGGCTTTCAATTGGAGGGCCACGAGGTGATCCTGCGCGGGCTTTGCGACCAGTGCAGCGCCAAGTCAAAGGTGCCGCAGGCTTCCTGAGACCGGGCGCGGGCTTTGCAATCTCCTCCCCTCGAAATCAAGGAGGGTCTTCCCATGAGTTCTATCAGCCTGCTGCGCGAACTGTTTGCCTACGACGAGTGGGCCTTCGCCAAGTCGCTTGAGTCGATTACTCCGGAGATCGATGCGGGGAATCCCCGGCCCCGACTCTGGCTCGCGCACTGCATCGAGGCCCGTCAGATCTGGCTGGAGCGGCTGCTGGGCACCTCTCCGACCCGCTCTCCCTTTCCCGAATGGAGCATGGCGGAGGTCGCCTCCACCGCCGTCAAGTGCCACGCCGCGTGGGCGAGTTTTTGGGAGGGACGGACGGATGCCGATCTCTCTCAGGTGATCGCCTACCGGAACTCCCGCGGGGAGTTCTTCGAGCGCCCCATGCAGGACATCCTGACGCAGTTGGCGATGCACGGCCAGCACCACCGCGGTCAGGTGGCGACGGCTGTGCGCGAGGCTGGCGGCAAACCGGCGGCGACCGACTATATCCTTTACGCCAATGAACGTCCGGCCTGAATGGCGGATGTCATCCCCCTCAACGGAATCGGAGTCCGCGTGTCTCAACCCATCGACCGGATCGCCAATCGCCTGCTGGAACAGATTCGCTCCTATCCGGCGCCGCTGATCGTGGCGTTTTCCGGCGGCGTGGATTCGACCGTCGTGGCCAAGGCGGCGACGCTGGCTCTCGGCGCCGAGCGCGTGGTTTGCGCCACGGCCAAGTCCGAGTCCAACACGGACGAGGACTTGGAGCTGTGTCGCGCGATCGCCGCCGAGCACGGCCTGAACCTCCGCGTGGTCGAGTACAGCGAACTGGACATTCCGAACTACGCCGACAACCCGGCCAATCGCTGCTACTTCTGCAAGAGCGAGCTCTATACGCGGCTGAGTGGGCTGGCGGAGCGCGAGGGCTTCGCGTCGATCCTCGACGGTTCCAACGCGGACGACGTCGGCGACTATCGCCCGGGGCTCAAGGCCGTGAAGGAGAATGGCGTTCGCTCGCCACTGCGCGAGGTCGCCATCGACAAGGCCACCGTGAGGCGCCTGGCGGAACACTTCGGCCTTCCCAACCACGACAAGCCCGCGTCTCCCTGCCTCAGTTCGCGGGTGCCTTACGGCCAGACAATCACTCGCGAGAAGCTGGATCAGATCGCGGCGGCGGAGCGGTATATACGCGGACTGGGCCTGCGCGAGTTCCGCGTCCGGCACCACGGCGAGATCGCCCGCCTCGAGGCCCACGCCGAGGACTTTCCTGCGCTGCTGGCTTCGCGCGATGCCATCGTGGCGGAGTTTCGCCGACTCGGTTTTCAGTGGGTGGCGATGGACCTGGCCGGGTTCAAGTCTGGCGGACTCAACGCGCTTCTGGCGGCCGCCAACAAGACGACCTGAATCAGAAAAATCCCCCGATCCGAAGACCGGGGGATGGGTGATCATTCTTCCTCGAGGGCCACGTTCCAGTAGGCCGCGTCGACGAATCGCTGCCAGATGGGCCGCTCGGGGCCCTTGAGCGTGCTGCGCAGCGTCGACAGCCAGTGCGGGCGCTTGGGCGTGCGGGCCAGTTGCATTCCCGCTTCCTCGGGCAGGAGCGAGCCCTTTGACGAATTGCAGCTCTGGCACGCGAGCACCACGTTTTCCCAAGTGCTGCGACCGCCACGCGAACGCGGGATGATGTGGTCGATGGTCAGTTCCTCGCGGTGGGGCTTCACGCCACAGTACTGGCAGGTGTAGTGGTCGCGCATGTAGATATTACGGCGATTGAACTTCACCGTGCGCGGCGGCATCTTGCCGAAGCCCGTGAGGAGGATCACCTCCGGCACGAGGATCGGATAGCCCGGCGTGTGGATGAACTCGTTGCCGTTCTGCTCGACATGCTTGGAAAGCTCGCGCCACGAGTCAAAATCATGGATTTGGTAGTCGTTACCGACAACCCGTGCGTAACCTTGGAATAGGAGCGTGAGGGCCCGCTTCACCGTGCAAACGTGCACAGCAGACCAGTTGCGATTGAGGACAAGGACACCGTCGGAGAGCATGGGATTCAACCTTTGACCGGAACGAATGGAGCTCCAGACAAACCGATGGCGTTTCCCCAACTTTTCCGGGAACGCCCGGAATGTTGAAGGAGCACTTTCGCCACGAACCACTCCTTGTCGAGTGGAAAGACAATGGACACCCAAGAATTTTGGTCAAGTCATTAAGTTAACCGACCCGCCACCGACTTGTCAACCAACAGTGGCCAACTGGAGATGGGGGTGGGGGTGCTAGACGGTTTGCAGCAGCTCGACGATCTGGCGCTGCTGGACGTTGCGGTGGAGGTGTTCCTGGGCGAAGACCCGCGCGGCGGCGGCCTTTGCTTTCCGGTCCGGGTCAGCCAGGGCAATGCGCACAGTTTCCTCCAGCGTCTCGGCGCCGTCGCCGGAGAAGGGGTAGCCCCGCCCGTCACGGAGGAGCCACTCCACATCGCCCGCGGTGCGGGCGATCACGGGCGTGCCCACCATCATGGACTCGCAGATGGAGATGGGCATGGCCTCGCCATAGCTTGGCAGGATGAAGAAATCGGCGGCCTCGAGCAGATCGTAGACATCGCTCCGGAAGCCGAGGAACCGGGAGTTGGTGACCTCGCCCCGGATGATTCGCGCAATGGCCGGGTGGGTTTCGGACCTTTCCTCAAGACCTCCGAGCAGCAGTTGCACGTTCGGATTCGCCGCAGCGATTCGCGGCCAACATTCCGACAGGTCGTGGACACCCTTGCGCTGGACGAGACTGCCAAGAAACAGGAAGCACTGCTGCCTAGGTTCGAGACCCAGCGCCTGTCGCGTGCGCTCACGACGCGTCGCATCGAACTCGTGGGGAGCGACGCCGTTCGGCGAGAAGAGCCACCGCCTGCCCGCTGGTTCGCCGCCGAAGATTCGCATTCCTAGCTGCGCATCGAAGAGGGCGGCGTTCGCGAGCGTCCGCACCGCCCAGCGCTTCAGTGGAAAGGTGGCGCCACTTCGCCAGCCCTCGCGCACGTGCACGACGAGCCGCAGCCCGAGCGAGCGCGCCGCCAGCATGGGGGCAATCTGGACACTCGAATTGACGTAGACCACGTCTATACGATGGCGGGTGAATAGATTTCTATACAGACGCACCGCGTTGGCCCGTTGGCCCGCAAGCCGCAGCTTACGCGCAACCCCCTGACCACTGATGGAGACCTGCTCGATGGGGACGTCCAGGCATTCGAATCCTGCCTGCTGCAAGGCGCCGCCCATCGGGGATGGGCCGGGAAAGATCGCGATCGCTTCGGAGGCGGGCCATGGATTGTTCAGCAGGAATTTTTGCAACCACAGCGACGCGCCACTCGCCTCTGCGTGGTGAAAACAGAATGCAATGCGTCTCACGCGACCGCCTGCCTTTCGAGCTCGAGGGCCTGGCGCCGCAGCTCCACGCCGGTGTAAGCCGCGAAGAAAATACCGTATAACAGGTAGGTGCGCGGAGTGACGAGTGTGTCCTGGATCAGGAGGGACATGAATAGCTGTATATACAACGCGCCGATGCCCGCCAACAGGTTCGTCCACCAGGTCTCCGGAAAGCGCCGTGAATGCCAGTAGGCGCGCCAGAACATGGCAATGGTCGCGAGGAACATCAGCAGGACGATCGAGGCACCGATGACGCCATATTCCGTCACGATCTGGACGACGCCCAAGTCGATGAAGTGCTTTCGATCCAGCACATAGGGAAGGATGTATAGCTCGCCCTTTGGGCGATATCGCTTGAAGAGCACCTGGAAGTGATTGTGGCCGATGCCCATCCACAGATTTGTGCGGAGCATCTCGCGCGCGATGAGGGCCTTGTCGCGACGCACCGCGAGCGAGGGATCCTTGTGGTAGTCCCCGGCAGTCGAGAACCGCTCGATCACCTTCGGGCCAATGACCGGAGCGGCCACGAGCGCCACGGCGACCATTCCCGCCAGGATCGTCATGCGATAGGCCGATCGGGCGAGCAGCACGAAGCCGAGCAGCGCCACCGCGAGGATGATGGGCGTCTGCCGGTTGAGCGTTGCGACCGCCATCAGCGTCAGGGCGGCAATGCAGCCGAAGGCCAGCAGGCGCCCGAACCGGCTCCTCGCCTCGAGCATCAGCGTGGCCCCGAGCGGGACCGCCCATACGGCCGTGAAGCCGTAGATGATCGCGTTCTGGGATAGGCCATTCACGCGGTCAAGGTCGCCGCCAATGCCGTTTAGCGTGATGTTCTTGCGAAGCACGATCTCGAGGACACCGGGGATGACAATGGCTGCGGTGGAGACAAGAAGCAGTGACCAGAAGATCGAGCGAAGCCACTTCTCCTGCCAGTAGCGCAGCGCCAGCACCACAGCGATGAGGATGTAGAAGAGGGACTCCACCGGGAAGGCCATTTCAGGCGGTGCCAACGCCCATGCAGCCGGGAGGTAGTAGAGCTGAAATGCCGTGAACAAGACCACGGCCGGAGTCACGAAAAGGCGATGCCGAACCGCCGGGATCTCGATGATCATGGCACCAAAAAGGAGCATGGCCGTGATGCGATTCACCGAAAGAGCCGCGGGGACGCCAGGTACCGTGAGCACCGTCCCGAAAGTCGTGAAGAAATAGAGCGGCAACAGGAGGCGCGTGCCGCCGAGAATCATGGCGATCACCGCCAGAATGCCGCCACCCGCCGGGAGCACCAGCATGGGCGCGTTCTTCAGCAACTGGTACATGACAAAAGCGGCCGCGACGAAGAGCACCGCCAGGAAGCCGTAGAACTCGACCCACCGCAGGGTACCGGGACGAGAATGGGTCATGACTGGGCGACCTCGATGGCGAGGGGCGCGACCGTCACCTGAGGATAGTTCCGCAGCGCACGCTTCAGCATCGGCAACAAAACGGGATCGCCGTATTCGACGCGTTCCACACGACGTGCAAAGACGATGCGCTCGATCGCGAGCGAGAGCACGTGATGCCGCTTCTCGGGAGCGCCGAGGATGTGAAACCAACGGTATGGAGAGCGGGCCGGGTAACCGAAACGAATCACCTCGGTTCCGTCGCGCACTTCCGTCCACGCCCCTCCGAGCCCCGGAGTAGGTTCGATCCAAAGCGACGTATCACCGGGCGCGGGTGCTGCGACGGCACCGGGCGCGACGATGCGGAGGATCATGGCGCCTGCCCTCCGCTCTTCCCTGCATCCAGCTGGCGGCGGTAATCATTGAGGAGCACGCGGACACCCGCGCGGATGGACGGCGAACCAGGGGCCGCTTCAAGCTCGGGAAGGAGTACTTCCAACTCTGTCCAGCGCCCGAGCTTGCTGTATAGACGCGCAAGGGCGGCCAGCTCGACGGCATCCATGGAGATCGTGCGAATGCTGTGCCGCAGCTCCATCCACTCCAGCGCCTCCTCGTTGTTCTGGAAGACCTTCTCTGCCTGATCGGCAACGATGCGTGCGATGAAGGGCTGGCGTCCCGCCTCGGCGCGGAGAGCCTCAGCCTGTTGCGCGGCGGTGGGGCCGCTGGTGGGCGTGGTCCTGTACTTGGCAACGAGGTAACGGAGCGCCCGAACCGTGGGATCATTGCCGAGGCCATCCCGTTCGAGGTTGTCCAGCAGGCGCGCGGAACCGGCACTGCGTTCCTTGACGATGCTGTCCTGAAGCTGGATCAGCTTGGCCGTGTTGAGCAGGTTCTGGATGTTGCGCCACTGCTCCGCAGGGAAGGCGCTTTCGCGGACGGAAAGCACCTGATCATACCATGCAAGGTATTGGGAGGCCACGTCCCAGGCGGCGTCGTAGTCACCCTCAAGGAAAAGAATCTGAGCCTCGGCAAGACGGAGATCGTCATTGGCTGCGAGCGCGCGCAATCGACGTGCGGTGAGCGCATCGGGGGAGAGAGGACCGGATTCGTAGCCGGCCTTGTTGCTTCGATCCACGCCGCGGAAGCCGGGGTCGATGCAACGCTTGAGGGTCTCCATCATCGCACGGGCACCGGCGATGTCTTGCAGCGCGGCGGCGTCGAGCATTCGCTGGTAGAAGCGCTGGCGGAAGAAGATCGGGTGGAAATGGACGAGCGTCCGCATGTGCCGGACGATTTCCTGGCGGTTGATCTCCGGGTTGGCCTCAAGCAGTCGGATCAAGTCGGCGAGTCCATCAGGATCGCCGGGATTGATCGCGACGGTCTCCTGCAGGTCCTCCGCCGCCCGGCGACGATACTCCACCGATTCTTCTCCGGTGGTGATGCGACCAAGCTGCGAATTGACCGCGGCACGAAGCTGATACTGGCCATGGAAGCGCAACTCGGTCAGGGACAACGCCAGATCGGACAGCGACGCGTCCAGATAGGTGCGCGCCAGCGATACAGCCTGCTTGGCAACCTCGTCATTGCCCTTGTTGGCCTCTGCGCGGGCGGTCTCGATCATGGCAAGCGCCCGATGATACTGGACCTGGGCCATGACGAGATTCGGTTCACCTGCTATCCAGAACACGCGGCGGGCGTTGCCGCAATGAATGAGGGCGGTCTCCATGGCATCGCGGCTGCCCGTGCGCACCCACTGCTCCGTCATGTTCTGGCCACGGAGCGTCGAGGTGGCGGCCGATTGGAAGGGTCCTGCGGTGGCGCCCGCAAAAGCCGCGGGGAGGAGCACCAGCACCAGCGAGGCGAGGCAGGCACCCACAAAATTCTCCCACCGGACCGGTGGCACGGCCTGTTGAGCGCCGGGCGATGCGGGCGGAGCCGCTTCGGTTTCCCCCTCTTCGTCCGCCGGTGGCTTGAGTGGGAAGAGCCACAGTCGATCACCGGCGCTCCAGATGGCCAGAAGCACTGTCAGCGTCATGGCCAGCGGCGGAATGCGCAGTGGGAAGTCGCCCATGCAATGTAGCAACAGCGCAATGATCGACAGAAAGAGAGCCGCCTGGATCGTGATGTGATAGGGCATGATGGTGCGCTGAAGAACGATGTAGCCGCCTCGCAGCAGAAAGAAGAGCGATGCCAGCGCGATGGCGACGCCCAGGATTCCGTTCTCAACGAGGAGCTGCAGGTACTCGTTGTGAGCCTGTGGGGTTCTGAGCGGAGTCGGCGCCAATTCCGTCTCCGGGTAGGCGGCAAAGAAGCGTCCGGCCGCCTTTGGATAGACGTACTGGAAGCTGGCCCAGCCGTGACCAATCAGCGGGTGCTCTGGCACGAGCTGTGTCATCGAAATCCAGAGGATACGGAGCCGGGTTTCCGTGCGAAGGTGATTGTAACGGAACTGGGAAACACGCTGAACCAGGCTCATGTCCTGACGATAGAGCGGATTGTATGGTGTGTTGACGAACTGACTGGCGAGGATCAGCGCGATGCCCGCGGGGAACCAGAGGAACGCCCGGCGGAGGGGCGCGATGCAGGAACGTCTATACAGGTACAGGAGAAGCGCGAGGCTGACCACACCAAGGATCGGGATGACCGCGCGACTCTGGCAGAGGATCTCGACCAGAAGGAAGAGCGCCACGAGTACGCCGAGCAGCAGGCGGAATATCGGTCGACGCTTGGGCTGCACCCCGACCAACCAACAGAGGCAGATAAGGAATGGCGCCATCAGGAACGAGGACACGCCGGTGTTGTGGCCGATGAACGCTCCGAGGCTATTTCGATACTCGCCGGGGCTGAAGCGAATCCAGACCTTCATGAGCGGCTCGAATCCGACCTTTAGCAGCACCACCACCAAAGCGTTGAGCACCGCCGCGAAGATGAGCACGCCAAGGATCTTCATCACGAATGTGCGGTCGCGGATGATGTCCTCGGCAACCAGGAAGAAGATCAGGGCAAACAGCAGTTGGAACCACGCGGTGATTGAATAAAGGAAGCCGCCACCGCCGAGGTTCTGGATCCCTCCCGAGTTCATCGCCGTGGACTTGAGGCTGGCGAGGGCCTCGGGTGGTACGGCGGGCGGCCACACCAGCAACGAGACCAGTGCCAGCCCAAGGAACAGCACCATGCCGATGAGCGGGACGCTTCGGTGTATGTTGCGCCGATGGAAGCGGGGGAACTGCTCCTGAACGGGAAACGCCGGACGGGAAACAATCAGTTCGCTGACCCGGAGCGCCAGATAGCCACCGATCAGTAGCGTGCCCGCGATCAGCCAGGTCGAGAACTTCGTGGCAAGTACCGGCATCTGGCCGGAGAGAAACGGCGCCACCTGGTCGTCGAAGAAATTGATCCCCGCATCGGTGGAGGCCCCGAGCACATTCGTGGCAAATCCCACCACGCCGTCGCGAATCGCTATGTAGGGCCCGGGATTCAGGCTGAAGTGATAGGAAAGCGGGACGGACAGAACGGTGGTCAGCAGCAGCAACTCACAAAACTTTCGCAGCCAAGGGCCGAGAAAATCAGCCGCCTGAAGCGGTGTGCTATCCTCAGGAGCCTCTGGTCGCACGTCGAGCTTCCCGCCCCAGGGCTTGCGCACATTCGTCTGGGAAACGCTTGTCCTGTTTGCGCTCACCAACGGGGCTCGCTTTCCGCGATGATGATCAGCTTGTCGCCCACCTGGAACAGGTAGTCCGAAGGAGGATTGGTGATGGTGCGCTCGCCGATGGCCTTGTCTGTGTCACGCGCCTGCCTGTCCCGCGGTGGCTTTTCGACCGCCATGGCGATGGCCTCATACTCACGCTTGATCTCCTGCTGCACCTCCACGAAGGGGCGGTTTGCCCACCGGGGAGCGATCGGCAACTTGTAGAACTGGTTGCCATACTGAGAGGAGAGGATTTCGTCCACGATCTCGGTAACGCCCTGGACGCGGGTGCTCGCCGCCAGGATGGTGGCACTGTATTCGTCGGCCACCACGATCTCCTCCACACCTGCCATGAGCAGGTGGGGTTCATTGTCGCGCGAGAGCAGCTCGGCGCAGGTGAACACGTTGGGGGCCAACTTCTCGATGATGAGTGCCGCCAGGATTGTTCGGGCGTCCCGATCCTGGTCGTTGCGCTGGATGATCGATTTGTCTGCCAGAAGGATCACCCGCGATGCCTTGGCGATACGGGCCTTGGTCAGGAGGTCGGCGCTGGTGTAATCCCCCTCGATGAACAGGATGTGCGGATCCTGTTCCTGCGCTTCCGTAAAGTCGGGTTTCCTCTCGGCAATGACGGCGATGGCCAGGTCGCGAGTGTCTTCCGAGTGCTTGAGTTCCTGAATGAGGACGCGACCCGAGCGATTCCAGCCGCACAGGACGATGTGTCCGACGAGATCATCGGTTGTCATCAGCGCTCCTCTGCCGGTCAGCCTAAGCTTTTCTGCCATGACGGCTGAAACGGTACCGGTAAAAAGCGCGAAAACCGTCAGACCGCCAAGCATAATTGCCAAGGTCAGCAGCCGACCGACAAAGGTCTGCGGCATGTCCCCCACCGGCTCCCCGGCGATCATGGAGAAAAGCGCCCACCAGATGGTCTTTCCCGGGCTGTCGAAGGAGGGGTTGTCCCCTTCGATGCTGAACAATCCCAAGGCCACTCCGATGACGAACACGAAGATCATGTTGAGGATGAAGACCTGTTCGCCGAGCGTCTGCCGCAGCATCGTCCCGAGGCGGTTGTTGACCCGCATCAGCATGGGACCGAGCCGCAACAACCGAAGCAGCCGAAGGGCAGTGAAGGCACGGCCAGTCCCCAGCAGGGGAAGCAGGGAAAGCAGATCTATCCAGTAGTGACGGATGTAAGCGCGCTTGGAAGGGGCCGCGTAGAACCGGAGCGCCAGTTCCACCGCGAAGCACCAGAGGATCAGGTTACCGGCCAGATAGAACAACTCACTTTGGGGGAAAAGGACCTCAAAGAAAAGGAGGATAACGGAAAGGACGATCAGGGCCGAAACGATCCGGTCGCATGAGGAGCTGGAAAGCGCCCGCCCCAACCTTCGTTTGATGTGCGTCATCGGCATCGGCGCTCGGTATCCTCTGCGTCTATTTCCGACCTGCTCCCGCAAGGGTCGCAAGCACGTTCGATTTTGGGCGGGCTCGCTTGTTTCACTTGCCAGTCTTCCGACGACACACCAGCGTGGTAACTACCCCACGCTGAATCCGATCCCCCCGAGTCCTGCCCCAATCCATGATGTTGCGTTTGCTTTTCTCTGCTCTTCTGATGGCTCTGATTGTTGGAGCTCCTGCCCAGAATGCCCCTCCCTCCGAGGAGATGCGCGCGGTGTTTGTGAACCGCTTCGAGTGGCCGGGCGGTACCTCCAAAGATGTTGAGAAGCGGCTCTCGACGATATTCTCGACGCTGGAGGCCGGCAACTTCAACACGGTGATTCTCCAGGTGCGAGGCCAGGGGGATACGTTCTACCCCTCCAAGGACGAGCCTTGGTCGGCCAGCGCCAGCTCCAGCCTCCGTGGCTCTGACCCGGTACGCTTTGCCCTCAAGCAGGCTCAGGCAAGTGGCCTTCAACTGCACGCATGGATCAACCTCTCCACCATCTGGCAGAGTACAGGTGCGACTCTCCCGAAGGACTCAAAGCATCCGCTCTATCGCTTCGCCAACGCGGCCAAGCCGGACAATTGCCTGGGCCTGATCCACGATGCCAACGGCAAGCCCAAGCAGTTTGGCGCCGATGGCTACGTCTGGCTCACTTCCGGCAATCCTGAGGTGAACGCCTACCTGCGCCGCCAGGTCGAGAACTTCCTCGATGCCTATCCGGTGCAGGGCCTTGTCTGGGACGATCGCACCGGCCTTCCCAACGGGGTATCGCGCGATCCGGTCTCGGTTCGCCGCCATGCCGGGCGTGGCAACCCAGCCAAAATCAGCAGCCTGCGCGACTGGCAGCTCGATCAGCTCTCCCGCTTCCTGTCGGACATCTATGTCTCCGCCAAGTCCCGCAATCCCCGCCTGATGGTTACCGCCGCGCCGTTCGGCATCGCCGACAAGAGCCGCATACCCGGCTACAATCGCTTCAGTGATGGGGCCAGCTTCGGCGTCGAACCGGAGAAGTGGCTGCGCTATGGGATAGTCGATGCCCTGATGCCCCAGGTTTACTGGGACGAGCCGGATCCGGCGCCGAATTTCAGCGTGGTCGCACGTGACTGGCATGTGAACAACAAGTCTGGTCGGCCGATTTGGCCTGCGTCTGCGCTGGCTGCTTACGGCAAGGCGGGAAAGCAGACCATCGACCCATGGCAGGCCCGTTACGTCGGGATTGCGCGGGACCTTAAGTCCGGCGGTAATGCGTTCTACAACTGGAGCGGCGCCACTCCCGCCGAGTGGAAGTCCGCCGCGACGCTCATGTACACAAGCAAGGCGAAGGTCCCCGTTCCCGCCCACATGAAGCAGCCCGTCGGACAGATCATGGGCTTCATCCGCAACCCCGCGGGGGAGCCGGTGATCGATTGCTGGGTGAAGACGGACAAATCCTCCTACATCCACCTGACCAGCGGCGACGGATTCTTCGGCATCCCGAACCTGGCCCCGGGCAAGTACACCCTCTCCTGGGCCTGGGCGGAGGGGCAGTTCGAACGCCGCGACGTTGTCGTCCCCGAGGGCGCCACGGTGAAGCTGGAGCTGACAACCAAGTAACAAACAGGGCAAAAAGAGAATCCCCCCGGCACACTCGGCGCCGGGGGGATCGTTATTTCAGTGTGGTGAAGCTGGGCGTCAGATCTGGCCGAACAGCGTCTTGCCGTTGGAGCACAGGTCGTTGCAGGCCGTGACGAGACGGGCAGCCATGCCAGCCTCGGCCTTCTTCAGGTAGGTGCGCGGATCGTACTGCTTCTTGTCGCCGATCTCGCCGTCGACCTTCAGCACGCCCTCGTAGTTCTTGAACATGTGCTCGACGATGGGACGCGTGAAAGTGTACTGCGTGTCGGTGTCGATGTTCATCTTGATGACGCCATAGGCGAGGGTCTCGCGGATTTCCTCAAGCGGGGTGCCGGAGCCACCGTGGAACACCAGGTCCATCTTGGCCTTCTCGCCGTACTTGGCGACGACGGCCGCCTGGCCGTTCTTGAGGATGTCCGGGCGGAGCTTCACAGCGCCGGGCTTGTAGTGGCCGTGGACGTTGCCGAAGGTGGCGGCGAACATGAAGCGACCGATGGGGCTCAGGGTCTCGTAAACCGTGACCATGTCCTCGGGGGTCGTGTAGAGCTTGTCCTTGGGCTGGTGGCTGTGATCGACGCCGTCTTCCTCACCGCCGACGACGCCGGCTTCGACTTCGAGGATGATTTCCTGCTCCTTGCAGATCTTCAGCCACTTGGCGCTGAGCTCCATGTTTTCCTTCAGGGGGAGCTCGGACGCGTCGAGCATGTGGCTCTGGAACAGGTTGTTGAGGCCCTTGGCGCGGCGACGGGCCGTTTCCTCAACGAGCGGGCGCATGAACTTCTCGACCTTGCCGGGCTGGCAGTGGTCGGTGTGAAGGGCCACCATCACATTGTACTTCTCGGCGGCGCGGTGGGCGTACTCGGCAAGGCAGATGGCGCCGAAGGCCATGTCCTTCACGTTGAGGCCCGAGGCGAACTCGCCGCCGCCGGTGGAGACCTGGATGATGCCATCGCTCTTCGAGTCGGCAAAGGCCTTGAGCGCCGCGTTGATCGTGACGATGGAGGTGACGTTGACCGCAGCGTAGGCGTAGTCGCCCTTTTGGGCGGCATCGATCATCTGCGCGTACTGTTTGGGGGTTGCGATAGGCATTCTGGTGGAACTCCGTGCGAAAGCGAGATTTTGCCGGATGCGACGGCTTTTCAAGTCACCGTCCACTCCCGGCCCGGAGGGGGCGAGCGGAATCGACGGGGCCGCCGTCCCCTCCATCCGTCGTTTACTAAAATTGACTGTGTCCACAAACGGGCCGTCCGACGATGCCGCTCCCGCGCCGATTCCGTTGACATGGCTCGCCGCCGGGAGCACGCTCTGGCTGAAGGGTGAGTATCGCCTCCCAGCCGCCCGAACTCTCACAGGGGGAATCGTCTGATGCCGGAGTTTGTCTACGAAGCACTGGACAAAGGGGGAAAGCAGGTCCGTGGCGTCATTGAGGCCGCGAACGAAGAGGTCATCGTCGAAAAACTAAGGGGCATGGGTTACTATCCCCTCAAGGTTCTCCAGAACAAGAAGTCGGCGGCCAATGCGGACATCTTCGCGCTGCCCGGCCTCCGCATCATCTTCCACCGCATCACCTCCAAGCACTTGATGACCTTCACGCGCCAGTTGGCGACGCTCATCGACGCCGGTCTTCCCATCATCAGGTCGCTCAACATTCTCCACGAACAGGTCGAGTCGGCCATCTTCAAGGAGAAGATCGAGGACATCATCAAGACGATCGAAGGCGGCGGCTCCCTGTCCGAGGCGTTCGGTCGCCATCCCAAGGTGTTCGACAATCTGTACGTCAACATGGTGCGCGCCGGTGAGATCGGCGGTGTGCTCGAAGCCGTGCTCAACAAGATCGCCGAGTTCCTTGAGAAGGCCCAGGCGCTCAAGGGCAAGGTGAAGTCCGCCATGATGTACCCGCTGGTGGTCAGTCTCCTCGCCATCGGTATCGTGACCTTCATCCTCGTGACCATCATTCCCAAGTTCGAGGACATCTTCAAGCAGCTCGGCGCCGAGTTACCGTGGCTCACCCAGCAGCTCATCAACATGTCCAACATCCTGATGACCAAGACCCCGTGGGTTATTCTGGCGGTGGTGCTGGTCATCGTGGTCTTCAAGAAGATCAACCAGACGCGCGAAGGTAAGCACTTCTTCGATCGGATCATGCTCAAGGTTCCGGTCCTTGGCCCGCTGCTCAAGAAGATCGCCATCGTGCGTTTCGCCGGTACGCTTGCGACGCTGATTCACTCGGGCGTGCCGATCCTTCAGGCCTTGGACATCGTGCGTGACACCTCGGGTAACGAGGTGATCGCGCGAGCCATGGAGAAGGTGTACAACTCGGTGAAGGACGGCGACACGATCCACGAGCCGCTGGCCCGCTGCCCCGTGTTCCCGCCGCTGGTGATCCACATGGTGGCCGTCGGTGAAGAAACCGGTGCCATCGACTTGATGCTGGTGAAGGTGGCCGAGGCCTATGAGCGCGAAGTCGACGATACGGTGAACGCGCTCACCTCGATCCTCGAGCCGATCCTGATCGTGTTCCTCGGTGCCATCGTCGGTGTGATCGTCGTGGCGCTCTACCTGCCGCTGTTCTCGATCCCGAAACTCGTCGGCAAGTAACCGACCCGACACACAATCGCTTGCCCAACGGGGGCGGGAGCTGCGGCTTCCGCCCCCGTTTTCGTCAGCCTCGCAGGATCACCTGGTGGGGGCGCTCGAGCACACGCGCAGCGCTCGCGCTCTTCTGGGCAATGCGGCGCCAATCCTTGGTTGGCCAGGAAGCGCGGTGAAGGTTGGCGGATTCATCGCGGAATGGGGCGCTGGTGCGATGGGACAACAGATGATACCAACGCACGAGGGCGGCCCACAGGCCGCCGCGGTGCCTCGCCATGAACCAACCGCGTGTGGCGGCACCTGCCGCCAGGGAGATCCAGGCGGCCGCTTCGTCGACGGTGGATAATTGAAGGCCAGGTCCGAGCACAACATAGTCGGGCCGACGCACGGGTCCCGGCAGCGCTTCTCCCACCGATTGGCCTCCACCCGGACGGGCAACGCCCGCTGCCCTCAGGAGTTCACGCGCGTCCGCCTCGACCACCTGGACTCCTGGTCGGGAAAAACGCTCCCGGAGAGAGCCCGCAACTGCCGCGTGGTCGTGGATCGTCATCAGATGTGTCTCCGCGCTGCCGGGTGCGCTAAACCCATGAATCGCCGCGCAGAGCCCTCCCCCACCGTCTCCCACGATCCAAACAAGACAGCCAACTCCGGGGTGAGGGCGACGCAGCTCCGCCGCGACGATTCGGGCCAATTCTCGTGTCACCCCGAGCCAGTCCCGATAGTCGTCCAACTCGCGCTGAAGCCTTACGAAATCGGCTCGCCGAAGGTTCATCGCAGTTCCCAGCCGACCCGACTCGGCTCACCAATCGTGATGGCGAAACGGGTATCGGGCACGGTGGACTCCCATCCGATCCATCCCTGTCGGGACCAATCGGCGACGGTAGTGGCGTCCCCATCAATGGCCATGTTCGCCGCATCGACGAGACGGAGCGAGACTGTATAGACACCCGGAGTGGCTCCCCCGGACGGCGTGAAGCTCATGGTGAGCGTGTCGCCAGGCCAGCGCGTATAGACACTCCACTGCGGATTGGAAAAGGTCCCCGCCGCGCAGGAGACGGCCAGCGGCACGGACTCCGTTTCCCCGGCGAGAAGCGAGGCAGAACCATCACTGTCGATCTCACGCATGGGCTTGTTGAAGACGAAGCGCACCTGCACGGTCTGATTCGTGGCGATGACGTGAGTAAAGTCCTCAAAATCGCGTCGCGCGAGAATCGGATCGTATAGACGACGCTGGAGTAACCGCGAGGTGCCATCTTCGCCAAGCGAAACGGCAACGAGCGCCGGTGGACCGGCGGCATAGATGAGTCCGGCCCGCGCTCCGGCGAGGATCTCGGCCCGCATCACCGCCACCTGACTTTCTGGAAGAATGAAGCCATTGGTCCCAGAGGTGGGTCGAATCTCGCAGGTGTAGCCCATGGCCCCGTACTGGCCGGTGAAGTACTCGTCCGTGGCTCCGATGGCACCGGTTGCCAGGTCGGTCAGCGACGACGTATAGACAACTCCGCTCGATGCCTCGATTGCCGTCTGCATCCGCCCGTAGGCGGTCACGACCGCATCGTTGCGAGTGGAAGAATCGTCCGTGATGACGTAGAAGAGTTGGCTGAAACTGTGATAATCGACGGCGAAGCGAATCCGGGATTCGTCAAGCAAGCCCGCGGCCGTATAGATGGCCTGCGTCTCGGGTTCGCTGCCTGCCCCCGCTCCACGGTACGATATCGCCGTGGGACTGGTGCTCCCACCACCAAGGTAACCATACGGGTGATTGCGATTCAGGTCCACACCGTATAGATAATCATCAAGCGTCTCAAGCACACCATCGGTATCCCGCAGGTTCTTGCGCCGCATGCGCCCATCGCGCCCGGAAGATCCCGTGCCACTCCCGCCGATAACACGGTCGGGATAGGTCTGGGTGACGAGGAAGCCATCGGGATTCGAAAGCGGATTGATGACGATGGAGCCGGTCTCCAGCAGGTAGTTCCGGAACGGATCGTCGGCAGCAAGCGCGAGCCATTCAAATATCCCCGCAACCGCCTCGGTGCTGGCCCATTCGCGCGGGTGGATGCTGCCGTTGAGAAAGGCTCCCCAGCGGGGCGTCCCTTCGGGCGTGGAGGTTGCCGCGGCGAATCGATAGGCCTCGATGGTGCGCCCCTTGAGCGACTGGCCCACGGCATGGACCTCGACCACATCGGTCTCGAGCGTCAGCGAAAGGTATCGCGCGCGGAGCGACTCGAAGGACCGGAATCCCGCAACCGGCTCAAGCGATTCAACCGGCCGCGGCACCGGGTAGGTCAGCGCCGAACTCGAAAGAGTGGTGATCGTCTGGGCCGGGATTTGGGTGAAGGTCAGGAACAGGATGGTGGGAATCAGCGCACGAGCCACGCTCGCACCTTCCTCTCCACGCTCGGCTCCAGCCGTTTCGCGTCCAGGAGCTTTCGTAATGCGAGTCGGCTGTCGGGGGAGTCCTGCAGCATCAAGGCTAGCGCCACGCTGCGCGCCGATTCGCTGTCGTTCGCCCCACCCAGCAAATCACCAGGCGATGCCTCTGCAGCCTTCAACGCGCCGTCGGCGCCCCCTGCCAGCTGTATAGACAGTGACTTTCCGGCCATCTTCGCAAGGCGGAGCCGCGACCCCGCCCCCTGCGCGCGGGCGATTCGTGGTTCCAACTGGTGCCATGTGTCGCTGGATAGACGCCCCCGGCCGTCGTATAGACGTTCGCAGTCGACATCGGCGATGGCATCGAGCACTGCCTCCTTCGGAAGCGCATCTGCCACGAGAATCAGTTCGGACACCGCGGCAGAGGCCCTCGTCGCCGCGGGAAGCACTGCCATCGAGTGAAGCACGCCCACCGCCGTGTCGCGATCGATTTGCCTGCACGCGAGTACGAGACCATCCCTCTCCGGGCTCGACTGCAGGGCAGCAAGCCACGCGCTCACATTCCGTCCGTTTTGTCGATGGAGCGATGCGGCGACCTCCGCCACCCGAATGCGCTGGAGTGCAGCGAGCGCGGCAGCCTGAAAGTCGAAGAGCGGGACCTGCACCGGCGCCCGACAGCCATCAATGGTCGTCTCGACTTCCGGGGTCAGCTCAACCCAGCGGCTCAGCATTGGCAAAGATCGCGAGGTGCCCGTGTCGGCCAGCTTCAACGCCGCGTCCAGCCGCAGCATCTCGCGGCTGCTGGCGTCAGAGACGTGTTCGATCACGGGCAGGGTTTCGAGCAGTGCGATCTCGTCCTTGGCGCCATCGACGCGCGCGGAAACCGCGACTGCCTCCTCCGTAATCGCGGACCGCACCAGTGCCGCCGCGTCGGGTTGGGCCATCGCCGACGCGCCGACCAGCAGCATTCCCGTGACAAACGCTCTCACCGCAGTGACCGGAGCATCGGGTCTTCCGCGAGAGGATAGATGCCGTGCCCGCCACCGAGCGGAATCTCCATTGCGCCGACGGCCTTTCGGTAGAAGTCCACCGGGCCTGCGTCCCCAACAATCGCGTATGTATAGCCAAGCTCGCGCAGCCCGGCCATTGACGCCAGAAAGAGCGCCTTGCCGACACCAGCGCCACGCCAAGCGGGATCGACGCCCGTCGGGCCGAAGTAGTTCCGCCGCGTGCACTCGTAGGCAGCAAAGCCGATGATCGCGCCCTTTGCGTGAGCCACAAAGGCGGTGACCGGCTGGTGGTGGAACGCGACGGCTGTCTCGTCGGCCCAACCCACGGTGAAATGCCGCAGGATGAAGTCGCGAAGTGCCGTCTGCTCCCACGGATTGGGGCGACGCACCGTCACGCCGCGTCCGCGCAAATCCTCCAGCAGCGGAGCCACGGGCGGCAGATCGACAAGGGAGCACAACAAATCAGGCATGAGAATATTCCGTTCAGGTCAGGTGGCGAGCGGCGCGCAGGTCCACTCTGCATCGCAGCGGGTGGCAAAATGGTAGTAGGCAGAATCCGAGATAACCCGCAACGGTGCGACATCGATCATCTGGTCAAGCAAGCGGCCATCCTCCGCGGCGATGACGGCGACACTGACGGTGCCATCGACGGGACAGAGGGGAAGATTCTGGATCTGATAGACAAGTGTCCCCGCGTCGCCGTCGCGCGGGCGCCACGGATCCGAGGTTGCTTCGAAGAGCACTTCGCCCGTCAGCCGCGACCAGCGCACCACCGCACGCACCGGCACCTCGACGTGGTGAAGCGACACAACAACGCTCGCATCGTCCCCGGTGCGAAACGCCTCCGATGGATCGAGGCGAACCGACTGGATGATCGCCTTTGCGGAGCGAACGAACTCGCGCGTGAAGGGGCCATCCTTCTCGGAGCTCTCGATCATGTGCTTGCTGTAGTGCTCCATCACCTGAGCGGAGGGACCATCTTCTCGCACCCTTCCGTGATCGAGCCAGATCACGCGTGAGCAAACCGCTGCCATGGTCGCCGCGTCGTGCGAGACGAGCAGCACCGTAACCCCCGATGCGTGCAGTTCGCGCACCTTCTGGAGGGCACGCTGTTGGAAACCCGCGTCGCCCACGGAAAGGATCTCGTCCACCAGGATGATCTCGGGCTCCAGGTGCAGCGCCACCGAGCAGGCGAGCCGCGAGTACATGCCACTCGAATAATGCCGCACCGGTTCGTAGAGGAAGTCCGCGATGCCACTGAAGGCGATGATCGATTCAAGCCGATCGAGGATTTGGCGCTTGCTCATTCCCATGATTGCGCCGTTGTAGAAGATGTTCTCCATGCCGGTCAAATCGGGGTGAAAGCCGACACCGAGCTCGAGCAGCGAGGTGACGCGACCGTCGACATGCACGCGACCGGCGCTGGGCTCTGTGATGCCCGCGATGACCTTTAGCAGCGTCGACTTCCCCGCGCCGTTGTGGCCGAGGAATCCGACCATCTCGCCCGCGTCTATACGAAGGGTGACACCCGCCAGCGCCTCGAAGGGTTGATGTCGGAAATACTCGAAAGCCTTGCTGAGGATTAGACTGCCGAGGCGCGGCGCCGCCTTTTGGACGATCCGATACTCTTTCCGGACATCCTCCAGTATGATGGCGCCGCGCCGTGACATGGTTAGTTCCCTTGGTATTCGGCCAACAGAACCGCTGCCGTGTCGGTGACGCTGTCCGTGGCGCTGGAGCTCTGCGTATGACCATTGACCAGGAAGGAGAAGGTCAGTTCCTCGCCGGCGGCAGTCGTCACATAACCAGAGAGCGCGCGCACGTTGGAGATCGTGCCCGTCTTGCCACGCACGTTGTCCGCCGCCTTCGTTCCCTTCATGCGGTTACGAAGCGTTCCGTCCACTCCCGCTATGGATTGCACATCGTGCCAGGTCTGCCAAAGGGCATTCTTCCGCATCCCTTCGTTGATGGCCACGATGGTTTCGGGCGTGATGTAGTCGTAACGCGAAAGACCGGAGCCGTCGCTGTACTGATATCCATCGGGCGACACGCCGAGTTCCGACTGAAGGATTTCCTGCACCGCCTTGCGGCCATCGCGGAACGTCCCTTTTCCGGTGCGCTTCCACGCGAGCGTATAGGGCATCGACTCGGCATACATGTTCTGGCTGCGCTTGAAAAGGCCCGCCAGGATCTCAGCCATCGCGGGCGATTCGTGGGCGATCAGGAGCGAGAAATCCGAGGGAACGTGCTTCCATCCGGCGATGTCGTCACAATCCATGGGACGCCCAGTCACGGTGATTCCTTCCTCGCCAAGTACCTCCCAGAGGACCGTCGTGAAGAAGAGAGTCGGGTTGGTGATGGTCGGCGTTTCCTCGAAGGCGGGCGAGCCGGCGCGCACTTGACCGGTGACGTGAATCTTGTTCGTCAGCAATTCGCGCTCGAGGTCGATGCTGTTGCCGCCGCTCTCCACCACTTTGATGTCCGTGATGAGTTGGTAGTAGCTGCTCGGGACGTTCGGCTCGATGGTGACGCTCCCACCGACCTTGGCCGGGGGGATGATCTTGAGATCGACGTAGTTCTCGTTGAACTGAAGCGCACCATACTCGGCGTAATACCAGGGGGTGATGTCGTTCAGAGGCCACCCGTTGCCGGTGTGGACGTCATCCCAAGCGTTGTCGTCACCGATGACGTTGCCCTCGATGCGGGTGATGCCGCGCGCCTTCAGTTCCTTCGCCCACGCGCGGAAATTGTCGCGCGAATCCTTCAGCCAGCGCGTGTAGAACGTTGGGTCGCCCTGACCGAAGACAACCAAGTCGCCCTTGAGCGTCCCCCCTTCGATGGCGCCGCTGTGGGCCACGGTCGTCACGTACTTGAAATCGGGCCCAAGGCCAAGAAGCGCCGCCGCCGTGGTGGGAATCTTTTCGTTGGAGGCGGGATTGAACATCTTGTTCGCGTTGCGCTGGTACCAGACCTCGCCCGTCTTCAGGGACTTGACGAGGACACCCCAGTGCGCATTGGCGAAGCGGGGATCGTTGAAGACCTCGTCGATGCGGGCGACAAGGGCTGCGCGGTCGGTGGTCGGCGAGCCGGTGGATTCCCCAGCGATCGGCGTCTCGACCACGGCGGGAGTCACGGGCTCGGGAAGCGTGCTGGTGGACGCAGTGGTGTGGCACCCGGCGGCCAGAAGCGATGCGCCAAGGATAGCGCCAACAATGGGTTTCAACATGGTTCCTTTGTCCCTTTTCGGTGATGGACCTTCGTGACCGCAAGTCATGACGCTCCACGCGGATCGGCTCAAGAGCAACTTCCGGCTCGCGCCGCAGGATTTGCGTGACAGACGATCCCGCGAGCCCGGGGTGGAGGCCCAGGTCCATGCTGCCCTATCAGAGCGCCCTCAAAGTCATTCTGGAACTTCCCTTCGAGGCCGCCGTCGAGACGTTGCCGCTGCTTTCCTGTCACGGTCGATTCCTGGCCGAGCCGCCCCATGCTCCCTTCGACCAACCGCGATTCGATAACTCCGCCATGGACGGATTCGCCGCGCGCGCCCGGGACCTTGTGGGTGCCACGGCCGGTACGCCCGTTGTGCTTCCTGTCGTCGGTGAGAGTGCGGCCGGTCGCGCCTACGTGGGGACTGTGCCTCCCGCCTCTGCGATCCGCATCAGCACCGGCGCGCCGGTTCCCGCGGAGCTGGACGCCATCGTTCCGGTCGAGAATGCCGCCGTGCATGGCGACAGGGTCAGCTTCAGCGCACCCGCGAAACCGGGATTGTATAGACGCGTGCAGGGAAGCGATATAGCCGAAGGCTCCAGCCTACTCCAACGCGGCAGGCGCCTCGATTCGGCCGCCATCGCGCTCCTTTCATCCTTCAACATCACCCATGTCACGGTGTATAGACGTCCGCGCGTCGGAATCCTCACCAGCGGAGACGAGATCAAGACTTTGGGCGAGTCGCTCGGACCCGACGACATTGTTGGCTCGAGTCTGTATTATCTCGAGAACGAGTTGCGGCAGTGCGGGTGCGAGCCGCGCCTTTTTGGTGTCGCCCGCGATGACGCCGAAGACTACGCGCGGCGGTTTGGCGAGATGCTCGAGTGGTCAGACCTGCTGATCACCACGGCGGGAGTTTCCGTGGGAACCCACGACGTGGTCGGTGACGTCATCGGCCGGTTTGGTGGCCAGGTGCATTTCTGGAAGGTGGCAGTGCGCCCAGGCAAGCCGATGCTCGTGGCGAGCTACGGCGCGAAGCACCACTTTGGATTTCCGGGAAATCCGGTCTCCACTTGCTGCAACACAGAAATTTTCCTGAAGCCCTTCCTCCGGAAGGCCTTTGGCCATTCCACTCCGATCACGGCCACGCGGCGAATGGCTCTTGGCGCCGAATGCCCTCGCGACGCGGCGCGACTTTTCTTCGTCTATGCCAAACAGGAAGTGGATCCCGAGGGGCGGATGACGGTCGTCCCTCTCCCCAACCAGAACAGCGGCAATTTGTCACTTTGCGCGAGTGCCGACGCGCTCATCATCTCCGAGCCGGGCTCCCCCCCCATCCCGGTCGGCCAGGAAGTACCCGTCCATCTCATCAAGGAGGGCCTCTGAGCCCCCGCCAGGAAGCACTGCATGACCTCCCCCCATCAGCTTGTCGCAGCAATCATTCCCCAGCCACTTCGCGTCACGACCATTGGCCGCACCTTCCTGATGCGGAAACCGGTTGTCTATACAGAGGACTTCGGTGCCGCCGCGGACCGGCTCGTAACCTGGCTACAGCGGGCATCGGGTACACCGGTCCAGCGCGGCCGCGTGTCAACCTCCTCCAACATCGTCATCGAGAGGCATCCCGTTGCCTCAGACGAGGCCTATGAGCTTGCCGTCTATGAGGGAGGAGCGCGCATCCGCGCCCGTCACCCCGACGGCGTCTCACGCGCCATCGCGACGCTTCAGCAGCTTTTCCCGCCTGCATTTCATCAGCCCGGCGGCGGCAAGTTCCCCGTCGAGTTGCCCCAGTGCTGGATCGAGGATCAACCACGTTTCCCGTGGCGGGGACTGTTGCTCGACTGTTCGCGTCACTTCATGACGGTCGACTATATTCTCGATCTGCTCGACGCCATGGCCGCGCACAAGATGAACGTGTTCCACTGGCACCTGGTGGATGACCAGGCATGGCGCCTCCAGATCGACCGCTATCCGCTGCTGACCGAAGTGGCTGCCTGGCGCGTCCACAATGGCGTGCGGCACGGTGGCTTCTATGCTAAGGACGATGTGCGACGCATCGTGGCGCACGCGGCCTCGCTGGGTATTCGCGTCGTGCCGGAAATTGAACTCCCCGGGCACGCGAATGCGGCGCTCAACGCCTATCCGCACTTCGCCTGTCGCGGAGAGGTGCCTCCCATCGAGCCCCGGTGGGGCGTCTATCCCGACATCTTCTGTGCCGGTCTCGACGACTCGCTCCAGTTCTATCGCGATGTGATGGAGGAAGTCATCGAGCTCTTCCCGGATCGCTTCATTCATATCGGTGGCGACGAGGCTCCGCGCGATCGTTGGAAGGAATGTCCCCGCTGTCAGGCTCGGATTGCGGCTCTTGGTCTCAAGGACGAGGCGGCCCTCCAGACATGGATGACGCGCGAGATCCAGACCTTCGTCGCTGCCCGCGGCAAGGCCATCATCGGATGGGACGAGCTGCAGTACGGCGGCCTGCCGCCCGACTCGATCCTACAGCACTGGCGTTACGAAGAGTGTCTTGCGGGGGCGATTGCAGAGAACCACCAGGTCATCATCTCGCAGAATAGACATCTATACTTCGATTATCCGCACGACAAGGACCCGCGCGTGCATAGCCGCGACACCCAGCGCAACGACTGGATGCCTGCGCTCGGGTTGGAAAAGGTCTACGGGTTTGATCCGATCGGCACGCTCGTACCCGCGGAGAAGGCCAACCTTGTCCTCGGCATGGAGTGCACGCTGTGGAGTGAGTTCGCCCCACAGGAACTGGTCCATCGTCAGCTTTTCCCAAGGATTTGCGCGGTTTCCGAGATCGCGTGGTCATCGCCGCGAGATCGCAGCTTTGCGGAGTTCTCGAAGCGCCTGGACCTCCATCTCCTCCGCCTCAAGGCGATGGGGATCACCCCCTACGATGGACCGATGGCATCGCCGGACTGGCAGCAGATCTATCCAACCCCGTGAGGTAGGCTCATGCGCGACAAGCTGTTTCGCTCCATCCTGATGGCCCGCCAGCGGGTGTATGAGTACGGGGAGCCAACGCCCCTCGAAGAGTTCAGCTGGAACGATATAGATATCTATATCAAGCGTGAGGATCTTTCGTATATACATGCCTACAAGTGGCGCGGCGCCTGCAACCGCATGGCACTCTTGACACCGGAGGAACGGGCACAGGGTGTCATTTGTGCCTCGGCCGGAAATCATGCCCAAGGCGTGGCCTGGGCCGCGTCACGGTTGGGTGTATCTGCCAAGATCTACATGCCGCAAGTCACTCCACGCATGAAGCGCCTCGCAGTCGAGCGCATTGGCGGCACGCATGTGCAGGTCGTCATCCACGGCGAGAGCTTCGACGTGGCCTCCGCCGAGGCCCGTCGTGTGGGGGAACTGGAGGGGCGCGTGTTCGTCCATCCCTATGACGACATCGACACGATGGGCGGTCAGGGAACCATGGCGGACGAGGTTGTCATGTCCGGCAAGGGCCCATTTGATGCGGTATTCCTCCAGATCGGCGGAGGCGGCATGGCCGCCGCCGTGGCGTGCTGGCTCCGGAACTTCTATCCCAACATCCGTATATACGGCGTCGAGGGCGTCAATCAGGCAAGCATGGCAGCAGCAGTCCGCGCCGGGCGTCCCGTCGACCTCGACTATGTGGACGTATTCAGCGATGGCACCGCGGTTCGTCGCGCGGGAACGCTGACCCATCCACTTTGCGCCGAGTTGATCGACGAATTCATCACGGTCACCAACGAGGAGATCTGCGCCGCTATCCAGCTTCTTTGGGAGCAGCGCCGCTGCCTTCCCGAACCGGCAGGTGCGATGGGTGTGGCAGGGATGCTGAAGCTGCGCGAGGAGCTTCGCGGCAAGCGCGTCCTCTGCATCGTTTGTGGCGCCAACATGGACTTCGGGCAACTTGGCTATATCTCGCGTCACGCGGGTATTGGTGCAGCGACGCGCCAGTACTTCCGCTTCGAGATCTCCGAGGCCAAGGGCACGTTCCTCGACCTAATCGACCTGATCCGCGCAGGCCTCAACATCATCGAGTTCCAGTACGGAAAAACGAATGCCGACAAGGCGTGGCCCGTCATCGGTGTGGAAGGTTCACCGGCGGAACTGCATCTCATGGCCCAGCGGGCGGGCGACATCGGCATCCCCTGCGAGAAGGTCACATCCGAGGAGGATGTGGAATTCCGCATGATCCATTACAATTCCGATCTCTTCAAGCTGCCATTCTTCATCAAGCTCGAGTTCCCGGAGCGCGCCGGTGCGTTGCGCGAGTTCCTGGTCGGAATCCGCGACATCGCCAGTATTTGTTACTTCAATTACGTCTACTCGGGTGAACGTGTTGGACGCGCGTTGCTGGGATTCGAGTTCGACTCCGCCGAGGATCGCACGGAGTTCCAGCGGCGTCTTGAATCCTCCGGTCGCGCGTGGCACGAACTCCCTGCCCAAGTCATGCGCCGTATTGTATAGAAAGATAGATCTCTATACGATTAGGAGAATAGCTCGCGGATGAACGCCATGTCGTCGGCGGTCAGTTCCTTCGATGCCCCCGCCAGGTTGCATCGAACCTGCTTCTCGTTCCGGAAGCCGGGGATCACGCAGGCCACGCTGGGATGCTGGAGAACGTAGCGAAGCGCCACGGCGGCCAACGTCTCCACGTCGGAACCGAAGCGCTCCTTGTGGCGGGCGAGCTTCGGCTTGAGCGCCAGTAGCGACTCGCGCGTGAAGGCCTGGGAGCGGCGCCGATGGTCTCCTTCCTCGAAGGCGGGCGGGTTCTCCGGATCGAATTTGTCCAGCAGAAGCCCCTGGTTCAGCGGGCTGAATGCGACAAAGGAAAGCTCATTCTCGGCCATGAGGCGGCTGACGATGCCATCGGGCCGGATGAACGTCGTGTTGCGCGCGTGGGCAACCGCTTGCAGCACCGTGGGGCGCACCACGGGGATCGCGCGCTCGAAGTCCTTCTCGGTATAGGCCGACTGCCCCTTCAGTCGCACTTTTCCTTCCTTCACCAACTGGTCCATCACCTCGGCCGCCGGCTCCAGATACTCGCCGTTCTCGCCGAAAGACCCATGATGGAAGTAGTATAGATCGATATACTCGCGCTCGAGGTTGATGAGAGACTGCTCGCACTGATGGCGGATGTGCGCGGGTTCGTAGGCGTGCCCCGCGGTCCCGGCGAAATGGCCGATCTTCGTCGCGATGACGAAGTCCGTGGACTTGAGTCCGAGTTTTCTCAGACAGCGCGCCAGCATCCGCTCGGCGCGCCCGTTGCCGTAGACATCGGCGTTGTCGAAATGATTCACGCCCGCATCAACGGCGGCCTTGATCGCGCGCGTGACCTCCTCCTCGTCAACGTTTGCCCAGCCGTTGGCCTGACCGTTCACCCAATTGAGTCCACCCATCGTCCAACAACCGATGCTGATCTCCGATACGGTGACATCGCTTTTTCCGAGACGACGATACTTCATGGAGGGTTCTCCTGGGGGGTTAGTTGGCCTTTGCCAGTTCCTGCCGCGCTGCTTCGATGACCATGCCGGGGGTGACGCCGGTCATGCAGCGATGATCGATGGGGCAATGCCTGAGCAGGCACGGTGCGCACGGCGTGTCTATACGAACAATCCGCGCGCGGGGTGAGAGCGGGGCCGTGGTCACCCAGTCGGTGGAGCCGAAGACAGCCACGAGCGGTGTCCCGAGCGCAGCCGCGATGTGCATGGCACCGCTGTCGTTTGTCAGAAAGAGCGAGCAACGCGCAAGAAACGCCATCAGTTGCCGCAGCGACATCTCGCCGGCACCGTTATGAAAACGCGGTCCGCCTGCGTCGCAGACGGCCTGGGCCACGTCGCGCTCCTGCGGCAGACCCGTCACCACCACGCGACAGTCCAGTTCCTCAGCCAGGGTGCGCGCGGCCTCGGCGTAGCGCTCCGCTGGCCAGCGCTTCGCGGTCCCGAAGAATGCGGCCGGGTTCACGCCAAGCACCGGCTCGCCAGCGCCGATGGAGCGCTCCGCCAGCCACGAGACCATTCCCGCGGACTCCTCTTCCGTCACGCGGAGTAGCAGTGGTGGCGGGTCGACCGGCGGTGCGGGATCGAAGCGATGCAGCAGGCGCAGGTAGTAGCGGACCTCGTGCACGGCTAGATCCTCCGCCCGCAATCGCACCGGATCTGTCAGGAGAAATCGGCGTCCGTCGCGATCGTAGCCCACGCGACGCCGCACTCCACCGAGCGTGAAGAGCGCTGCGGTTTGCAGCGAATTGGGAAGCAGGAACCCGAGATCCGCGCGAAACCTCCGGAGTTCGCGCACCGCCGCAAGAAATCCGCCCCGCGTGCGATCATCCAGCGTGCGAATCTCGTCAACGTGCGGGTGGTTCTGAAGGATCCCCGTGACGCTCCGCCGCCCCCATGCGGCGATGTGTGCGTCGGGGTAGATCGCGCGCAAGCGCGCCAGAAACGGCGTGTTCATCACGCAGTCCCCAACCCAGTTTGTCAGCCGCACGGCGATGCGCTGCACGGCACGATTGGAAGTCGTCATGGTTGCGGCGCGTCGGCGCCATTCACCCGGATTCGATAAATCAGTTCGAGGGGTCTGAAACCCGTGCCATCCTGCCACGAAACCATGCTGGAGGTCTTTTCGTTTTTCTGGCTTTCCAGGCGGAGGAAAATGCGTCCATTTCCGGGCATGGCGAACCCACGATTGGCCAGACCGGCACCGGCGGGAAGATCAAGCCAACCGCCTCCCGGTCCGGGAATCAGTGCCGACACACGCCAGTCCTGATGCTCCACGGTGCGTGGCGCGACGTTGAGGACCAGTGACTCCACCGTCATCGTCGGATCAAAGAACGGGAGTTCCACGGCCACGAATGCACGGCCATCGCGGATCACCAATTCGTTCGACCCGCCCATATAGACAAGTCCGTTTTGGTCGATGGCATAACCGGCTGGGGTCTGGCTGACCAATGCAGGTGGAATCGGCAGCACGTCGCTTGAGTCGAGTCTCAGGTCCAGTTCCACCATGGTGACGATCAACCGCGACTCGGCGCGCGCTGCGATCGTGGAGAAGCTCCGGGGCTTCTCGGAGTCGGAAAGCCCGACGAAACAAAGCCGACCGCCCATTGGTGGGAACATGACGCCGGATTTCTCCGGCCTGAGCAACGCATCGAGCACCACAGCTGCATTGTACTTGTCGACCTGCGAATCGTCGTCGCTTTGCTCGCGAAGGGTACTGAAAAGGCCATCCACGGGACGCCAACGGGACGGACGCGCTCCGCGTCTCACCGACATCGGGAAGCCGCGGACAACGTCGTCACTCGTCAGCTCGTACTTCGCCCCGGGCTCAAGCGCCCCGATGTTGATGCAACTGTCACCCATCAGCAGCCACGAGTCACGATAGGTGTTGGTTGTGCGATTGGTGATCGTACCGATGACGGCAGGTGTTGTCCATCGCAGGTCCGCCTCAATGGCACCGGAGAGAGTGCTCGGACCGCGCGACAGGAACAGGCGCGCGTCGTAGGTGCCCATGTTGATGCTTCGCACCCCGATCACGTCACGATTCCCTTGTTCCCCGGAGGTGCTTGAGAAGCTGACGACCGGCATGGTCCCGGAAAAGGACTGGGTGCTGGTGAGTCCACCGGTGAACTGACCGAAGCCTCGCGCCTCACGCCATTCGTCGTGCTGGTGCCAGCGATAGGGAAATTCGAGCGCGCCGCGATCCAGCGCCGGATTGATCGATTGACGGCTGGCACTCGACACGAAGGTCGAGGTGGCAACCAAGGCCGCCCCCTGGCTGGAACCGGCGTGATAGCGCTCGACAACCAGCTCCCGCATGCTCTGGGAATCGCCCTTCATGATGCGACCTACCAGAAAGATCAGCACAAAGAACACCACCACGATGGCGGGCAGCGTGAACCAAGCCCAGTCCATCTTCTTCATGCGCGAGAGCACCAGGAAGTTGATGGGTCCGACGGTGATCGCGTAGGCGAGGCAAATGAGGATCATCACCAGGGGGCTTGGCGCGCGGCCGGCGCCGCCCACGAGGATTCTCAACTGGTTGAAGAGCGTCTCTGGCAGCTCGTACTCCGCGTTGCCGAGCGAGCGCACTGGCGTGATCGCGAACCACGCGGGCGCAATGAATCGTTCCAGAGCCACCGATTGCGACTGGAGATCCAGTGCGAAAAAAACCACCTGCCCCAGGCCGACCCGCTTGCGGGCCAGGATGGGGAAACCATCAACGGCAAGGATTGCCTCCGCGTCCGGCTTCAGCTTCGACAATGCCGTGACGTAGCTCCCGCGCGCGACCTTACCCTCCGCTGAGGGCTGGATCGTGTACCCTCCCCGCGCGTCCTCCACCAGCAGCCCGCTCTTGGCGATCTCCACGGGAAGCAGTTCCCTGGCCGACTCATCGGCATAGCTGGCTTCCTCGGATCCGGAGAGCAGGACCAAGGTGCCGCCCATCGCCACCCAATCCATGAGCGCCTGGCGAGCGACAGGGCTGACGCCGCGGTCGGGCCAGCGTTGCAAAACCACGATGTCCGCTGCATCGTAGCCGGTCCAAAGGTCGGGCATCGAGTCGACGCCCAGCTGCGAGTAGATGACCCGGTCGAACTGATCCCGAAGACGCGGAAGCGCAGGCGGAGTGGTCGAGTCGCCGATGCTCACCAGAAGGGTGTCCGTCTTGCGAAGCGGAGTCACCGGAAGCGCCACCGACCCGATGACACGACCGTTCGGCTCGGTGAGTTTCAGCTCCGGCTGCGGTGCGTTGGCCGACTCGGGCTCCGGGAAGTGGGCATAGAGGGCATAGCGCTTCGTTGAGGCGCGAGGTACATCGACCTCTCGGACGTATCGCACCGGGTTGGTCCCTTGGACGGGATCGGCGACGATCATGAGTTGCCCGGCAAAGTCCGTCACATCGGCCAAGGATTGTCCCTTGCCGGGTTGATTGGAGAGCTGGACGAAAACGGGAGTCCAGCGCTCGGGCCGGTAGTAGCCGCCGAGCGAGGCCTCCACGTCGATCTTGAGCCCCTCGGGCTGGGCGTGGATGGCGCCGGAGAGAGCCATCAACCCGACGACCAGGGCTGCCCAGAGACGCCGAAACACGTTGCCGTTCATCACGATTCCCCCGCCGTCACTCATAGCTAATCCGTCCCTCGTTTTTCCGCATTAGCGTTGGGCCAATCCCCGGCACCTTCATCAAGTCCGAGGCACTGCGGAACGGACCGTGGCTCGATCGGAAATCCACGATGCGCTCGGCAAGAACAGCCCCAATGCCCTCCAGCGTCTCCACTTCTTCGACCCGCGCAATGTTAATCCGAATCAATCCCCGGGCTCCATCCTGGACAGTTTCCGGGGTCGCGATTGCGCCCTCATCCACCCACAGCAAGGGGGCCAACCGGGACACGGTTTTCTCGCCGAAACCGTCGACCCGGTCCAGCGAGGCCACCGTGGGGAAGGGGCCGAGTCTGTCCCTGTCAGCCAGGATCGCCTCCGCCCGCGTCTCACCAACGCCCGGAAGTTGAAGCAGGTCTGCCTTGGTCGCGCGGTTCAGGTCAATCCGCCCATCGAGCCGGATAGCCCAGTTCGGCGTTGGACTTGGTGGCGGAGGGGTACTGGCGGACTCGAGCGCAGCTTGCGGCGTCGGCACGACGACCGGGAGCGGGGTGGGCGCCGCTACCAGTCGACCCGCCGGGATGCGTTCGATGTGGTTCGGATTGATCCGTGGTGGCAACGTCGCGGGGCGACGTGCCTCGACGACGAAGAAGACGAGGGTAATGCAGAGGAAGATGCCAAGGATGAAGCGCAGTTCGTTACGCCCCAGCCCTCGAAACATGGCAATGCCTCAGCCCCGCGGTCTTGGAGCGTTCTGGGCGCTTCCATTGGGGAGCGTGCGCTCAAAGATTTGCTCCAGTACCTGCCAAAGCCGCAGTACCGAGGCAAAGGAACCGCTGCGGAGTCGCTGGACCAACTCGCGGAACTCCTCACTCGCTTCCGCGACACCGGGCGCTCCCTCCTGCTTGCGGGTGTTCTCCAGCAGGAACTCCAGCAACTCGCCCATCTGTAGCAGGTCACTTTGTACCCCTTCGTTGTTTACGACGAAGTCGGACAACTTGGGCGTGTCCATGCTGTCGGTTACGGCAACCTTGTTATAATCAATCTTGCGAACGGGAATGGGGCTCAACGCAAAGTCCACCAGCTTGAACCGCTGGTCGTGTCCGATCAGGATGTTCTCCGGCCGGATGTCACCGTGCGGAACGCCGCGCAGGTGCGCCGAGTGCAATGCCGACGACAAGTGCATCGCCATGCGGATTAGCAGCGGCATCCCGACACCGCCCACGCGGGAAAGGAAGTCGCGCAGGTTGCCGCCGGGCAGATACTCAGTCGCCACCCGCAGCACGCCATTCTCACGATCCACAAACGTGATCTTGGCAAGGTTGGGATGGTTGAGTTGAGAGACCGCGCGCAAACGCTCCTTCAGTACCTCAAGGTCTGCATGGGACTCGGGGAGCCTCTGCAGCTTGAGCGCCACAGGGAAATCCAGCAGTTCGTCAACCGCCTCGAAAACCGCACTGTACTTCGATTCGCCCATGAGCCGCTGCAGGTGAAAGCGCCGGGAAATCGAGTAGACGGACCGCACGGACTGGGGAGGCTCGGTCTTTTGGAAACCGAGGGCCAGGTGCCCGACGATCACTTCATAGCCGTTGAGGGGAGCGTGGTTCAGCTCCGAGGCATCGAGCTGTTTTACCCCGGCCTGGCTCTCGCGGATGTACCGCTGAAGCAACTCCGTGGCTGGCGATGGGTAGGGAGGCTTGGTTCCCTCGACGCGGTCGAGTCGCAGCGTCTGGCGGATGAAAAGCACCCGCTGGGGGATCTCGGGGAGGGATGGCTTCATGGCCAGCGCCAGGCGATAATACTCCAGCGCGTCCTCCAACCGATTGAGAGCCTCATGAATGCGCCCGATCGCCTCCAAAAACTCGGCGCTGGCTCGGACGGGAGAATCGGGATCCATGACCGCGCCGATGAACGGCTTGGCTTCTTCAAGCTGGCCCTCGTCAACGAGCGCCTCGATCAGTCGGAGGCGCAGCGTTTCCTTCATGGGCGACTTCATCAGCGTGTCGCGCAGAAGCGGGATCGCCTGTTTGCGATCCTTTAGGGACAGGTAGATGTCCGCGGCACGCGGAACGTTGCCGGCCGCCAAGTGACAGCGGGCCGCATCCTTCCAGCGGAGGAGACGCTCCCACTGCACTGCTGCGGTGCCCGGTTCCGTCAGCTCAATCGCCCGAATCTCAGGGGGGCTGGGAAGGAGCTCGCGGATGATCGGAGTCGTTTCCGCCGTGATTGGATCATGGTCGAAGTGCGGGGCACGATCAGGGTTCGGGATGGGCACCGACGAGGGGGCAGCCTTGGTCCGCTCTGTCACGGGCCGGTGCTCGGGTACCTCGTCGCGATTGCGCCGGGGAAGGCTCGGGTTTTCCTGCACCGCACTGCTTTCGCGCGCCGCAACCCCTCCCGAGAGGCGGAAGAACAGCAACGCCATCAGCAGAATCAGCACCAACGTCAAGGCAGCAACGGCCATCGGATCGAGGACGATCAGGACCCAGCCACCACCACCTGTCTTGGTTGCAGCCGCCAATAGCAACGTCAGCGGCATGATTGCCTGATCCACTCGATCTCCTCGATTTCTGCCCGGCGAAGGATAAACTCTCGGCAGAATTGAGACCTCCCCGCACGGCGTCAATGATTTGCATGACGATCTTTCACTCTGTCTCTCCCCTCACATCCCCATTGACGTGGGAAGCAAATAGAGACAACAAGGACACGTTATATCCGAAAAGGAGGCGGTCATGGCACTGCGAACAGGAGATCGGGCGGCATGGCTCCGCGGACCGGGGTCAGAATGCACCGGCATGGGAGAGCCTCCCCTTAGGTCATGGCGACTCATCCTGCTGGGTGCCCCCGGTACCGGAAAGGGCACGCAGGCGGAGTTACTCAATACCCGCTTGGGCGCCTGCCAGCTCTCCACCGGGGAGGTCTTCCGCGCCGCGAAGGGCTGCGGTGACCGCCCCTTGAGCCCGGCTCTTCAGGAGGCCCTCGCTGTCATGAAAAGCGGCGGGCTTGTTTCGGACGATACCGTCGTCGGCATCGTCGGCGAGCGCCATCGCTGTCTCAGTTGCCTCCACGGCTTCCTCCTCGACGGCTTCCCCCGAACGGTGGAGCAGGCCCTCGCGCTTGAGGAGATGGCTTCGGCGCTCGACTTCGAGTTCGACGCAGTGATCAACTACGAACTCCCCACCTCGGAGGTCATCCGTCGCCTCTCCGGGCGGCGCACCTGCAAGGGCTGCGGGCGTTCCTTCCATGTGGAGGACCTCCCCCCCAGGACCTCCGGTATCTGCGACGGTTGCGGAACCGCGCTGACCCAGCGCGAGGACGACCGCCCGGAGGCCATCGCCGTCCGCCTCGAAGCCTATCGTGCGGCGACAGCACCCCTCGTGGACTTCTATCAGGCGCGGGGACTTCTCCGTACCATCAGCGCTGAAGGTACTCCCGCCGAGGTCTTCCACCGCACCCTTCAAGCCCTCGGAGCTGAATAGCCAACTAGCCTCTTTTCGTGAGGAGCACCCAGACGTAATCCACCGCCTCCAGCACGAACAAACCGAACGGCTGATCGCCACCCTGTGCCGTGGTCCAACGGACCATGCCCTCGATGGCCATCCAGCCTCCCGCCAACCCGAAGATCAGGCTGCCCATGCTCTTGAAGCCCAGCATCATGATGACGCCCACCGCAGCGATCGCCATCCCGAGGAGGAACTCGAGCATCCCACTGCGGAACGAGGCCGTGACCGGATCGAAGTGGAAGTGATCGCTGAGTTGCTCCTGATGCCGGGCCGCTAGGAATCCGAGCACCCACGACCATAAACCGGAACTCTGAGCCATCACCTGCTCGCTGCGGAACCGCTTCCTGTCCTGCGCATCCCGCTGCAGGGCGGAGGCACTCAGCTCCACCACGCGGCGCATTACCTCCCCCGACGGCCACGGCTCCAGCACATAGACCCATTGGCTGTCCGCCTGCCGCAGGCTGTACACCCGCCAGTACTCCCCTTCATACAAAACCGCCGTCGGGTGGATCATGTTCTCAAAGTTGCTCTCCGCCAGGGAGCGCTCCTGCGTCACCCAACCGAGCGGACGACCGACGAAGACCTTCAGGTGCACCATCGGTTGCGTGGAACGGCGAATCGCCATTCCCGGGATGGATTGATCGACGGCCATGATGAAGGAACATCCCCCCGTGTTGGTGCGAGCGCCCTAGACTCCAAACTGCTCGCAGTGGTGCTCCAGGTGCTTCCCCTGAAGCCGACTGTTGTAGTCGAACGTGACGTCACCAAGCAGCGGATTGCGCACGGTCGCCATCGGATTCTTTTCGTGCAAGGCAACAAATCGCTCGAAGGCGGCGAAGAGTTGCGCTCGCTCGTGCTCCAGATCCCCATCCGCCGCGGGAGTCATCCAATCGGGCGCCTTCACCTTCCCCTTCGGCCACGGCATCGCCAGGAACAACGCGCGGAAGGCCGCATTGCGCGTGAGGAAAATTCCGAACTCCGGCGGAGGGAAATCACCAAGCACCGTCTCGAGCGTGCGCCGCAAATGCCGAAACATCGCCGGCGGCGTCATGCTGCCAAAGCGCCGCTCACTGGCCTCGGTGATGCGCCCGAGACGCTCCTTCCAGAACGTCAGGTTTTCGCGGGTCAACGGACGTGGCTTGGGCATGCGGGAGGCTCCTGATTCTTCTTCGCCCAAGACCTGCCGGGCGAGACGATCTGAACCCGCGAAAGTCTACCGCGCAAGCCAGACGTTTGCGGTGGGAGGCGGAAGGGGCGCGCCATCGAACGCGACGCTGTAGACATCACCATCGAACTCACTTCGATGGAGGCGGAAGCAGACGGTCGGCGTGCCATCGCTGGTTCGGCCAATGGCGAGGCGCATGAGTGAATCGCCTGATCCCGGGGTCTTTTGCACGAGCGGGAGCCAAGCCCATTCGCTCCCCGTCCAGCGCACACCGAAGATGGTGTTACACCCCTTCACGGCAAGCATCGGCTCTTCCGGAACGGTGAAATCCGCCACCCAGTCGGAGCAGGCAGCATCCCCAGCCGTGCCAACCTCTTCGATGCTCCAGGATACAACGTCTGTGTCGCGGACCATGTGAAGCAGTCCGTAGTACGCAACCAACCAGCTGCCATCGTCGCGCGGGTCGCATAGTGCGGGACGCTCCGGCGAGTAGCGGAGCGTCAACCCGGGGATGGATTGGACCCCCAGGAGGGTGGTCGATGAAGTTGTGCCGTCCCACCTGAGCAGACTGCGGGCGCCGGCGCTCGTGGTGACAAGGGCGGCGAACTCCCCCGACGAGGACTCCCCGCACGCGGGCAGGAGATAATGCTCCGATCGCCATGCGATCATCGGTGGGAGCAACACGGCAGTGGCAGTGGAACTGGAGTCGATGCGACCGAGCATCCCGTTCAGGACGGCCATCCGCAGTGGTCGTCCCAGACGGTCCTTTCCGACAGCGACAGGCCCCGTGTAGAGCGTGAGATTCATGGATACCCGTGAGTCATCGTTCGGATCGTAGCAACCCACGGAGCGCAATCGCGTGGCGCCGATCACCTCTGGCACGGTCTCGCGCACTGCGTTCACGATCAGAGGTTTGTCAACGCCGCGCGGAACGAGAATGGTGCGTCCAACGGTGACGGTCGTTCCCCCAAAAGAGCTGGAGACGCTCGATATCTCTGCAATCGGCGCCGTCCACCGCCCATCACCCAAGAGACGCACCAAGTCCTCGCGCATACTCGACCCGGTGTGCGTCCCACTGCTCGACGCGAGCCTTGCGACGGGGAGAATCGACGTCCCGGCGGAAGAGAGGAAGAAGCTGTGGGGGAATAGACTGCTTCGATCGGGGCCGAGCGTCCGATCTTGGTACAGTCGATCCTCGAACGGCTCAAGGCCGCCATCTGTCACGGACTCCCACCGGATCATCCTGTAAGCCGGATCGGTTCCGTCCGCGGGAATTGCAGGGCCGACCAATTCGACAACGAAATCACCAGCTGGCGTCGGTGCCGCAGCGCTCAGGGTCCACGTGGACCCTTCGTCACACCGCATTGGAACCAAGGGCCGGGTCGAGAGGGGAATCACACCCCCCATAGCCGTGTCAAAGCAACAAAATAGCAACGTTAGAACATGAAACAGCCGATTCATACCCCCACCCCTTGTACACACACAATGTTGCGCCCAACAGACAGGCACGGCAACTCAATTCGCTCAACCGAACCGACGAAGCACCCAGCCCCCCGCGCGAATCCGGCTTGCGTCCGCAGCCAGAATAAAGACAATTCGGATAAAGATCAGCGACATTAAACCCGCGTCGCTCGAATTGAGGGTCTCATGGACGAGGAAAGCACAGCCACCAAGCCGGTTGCGACGATGGAGACCGCCGCCCCGCGTCGCGCGATGATGGAGGGGAGCGAGGCGGTTTCCCGCGTCGCCTACATGGCCAGCGAAGTCGTGGCGATCTATCCGATCACGCCGTCCTCGGGCATGGCCGAGCTGGCGGACCAGTGGGCCAGCGAGGGGCGCGAAAACCTTTGGGGGAGTATCCCCGAAGTGGTGGAAATGCAGAGCGAGGGCGGGGTGGCCGGGGCGCTTCACGGCGCGCTTCTGGCAGGCTCGCTCTGCACCACCTTCACCGCCTCGCAGGGCCTCCTCCTCATGATCCCGGTGATGTACAAGATCGCGGGCGAGCTGACGCCGACGGTCTTCCACGTCGCCGCACGGTCGCTGGCCACGCACGCGCTCTCGATCTTTGGAGACCACAGCGACGTGATGGCCGTGCGCCAGACCGGATGGGCGATGCTTTGCTCCCACTCGGTGCAGGAGGCTCAGGACATGGCCGCCATCGCCCACGCGGCGACGCTTCGGACGCGGCTTCCCTTCGTCCATTTCTTCGACGGCTTCCGCACTTCCCACGAGACCAACAAGATCGACCTGCTGGAGCCCGCGACGGTGGCGGCGCTGCTCTCCGCAGACGCCATTGCGGATCACCGCGCGCGTGCGTTGACGCCCGACCGCCCCACGCTTCGCGGCACCGCGCAAAACCCCGACGTCTTCTTCCAGGCGCGCGAGGCCTGCAACAGTTACTACATGGCCGCGCCGGGCATCATCCGCGAGGTCATGACGGAGTTTGCCGCCGCGACCGGTCGTCTATACAAGCCCTTCGAATACAGCGGCCACCCAAAGGCGGAATCCGTCGTGGTGGTCATGGGTTCGGCCTCCGAGACACTGGAGGAAACCGAGGAGTGGCTGCGCGACCACGGTCGCAAGGTCGGCGTACTGAAGGTGCGCCTGCTGCGCCCCTGGTCCTCGGAGATGTTCGTAGCCGAGCTTCCCAAGACCGTCGAGCACATCGCCGTGCTGGATCGCTGCAAGGAACCGGGCTCCGCGGGCGAACCGCTCCTGCTCGACGTGACGATGGCACTGGTCGAGGACGCCGCTTCCTCCTCGCCTCGCTTTGCGCAAATGCCGCGACTTCTTGGCGGACGCTATGGTCTCTCCTCCAAGGAGTTCACGCCTGCCATGGCCCGGGCCGTCTTCGATGAGATGGACAAGATCGAGGCCCGCCGCCGCTTCACCGTCGGTATAGACGACGACGTCACCTTCCTGAGCCTGGAAGTGGGCGAGCCGCTCTTCATCGAGCCCGTCAACTCGGTCCGCGCCGTGTTCTATGGTCTCGGTGCCGACGGCACCGTGGGTGCCAACAAGAACACCATCAAGATCATCGGCGAGGAAACGGACCTGGAAGCGCAGGCCTACTTCATCTACGATTCCAAGAAGTCCGGCTCCACCACCGTGTCGCACCTTCGCTTCGGGCCGGACAAGATCCGGGCCCCCTACCTGATCGACCGCGCGACCTTCACGGCCTGCCATCAATTCGGCTTTGTCGAGCGCATGGATATCCTCGGTGCAGCGGAGCCGGGCGGTACGTTGCTCCTCAACGCACCGTTCCCGGCCGAGGAAATCTGGTCCCGCCTGCCGTCCTCCATGCGCCGCCAGATTGTGGATAGAAAGCTATCAATCTATACGATCGACGCGAGCCGCGTTGCCTCCGAGGCAGGCCTCGGCGGACGCATCAACACCGTCATGCAGGTCTGCTTCTTCGCCCTGGCCAACGTGCTGCCGCGCGACAAGGCCATCGAGAAGATCAAGGCCTCGATCCGGAAGAGCTACGGCAAGCGCGGCGAGTTCGTCGTGGAGAAGAATCTCGCCGCGGTGGATGCGGCGCTGGACCAGCTTCATCGGGTGGAAATCCCTGCGAGCTTCGGCCCCGAATGGGAGCGCAAGCCCGCCCTGCCGGAGAATGCCCCGCCGCTCGTTCGCGACGTGCTGGGCGAGATCATTGCCGGTCGCGGCGACAGCCTTCCCGTGAGCGCCATGTCGCCGGACGGCTGCTTCCCCACCGCCACCAGCCGCTGGGAAAAGCGCGCCATCGCCCACGAGGTCCCCGAATGGGATCCCGCCGTCTGCATCCAATGCGGCAAGTGCGTTGCGATCTGCCCCCACGCGGTCATCCGCGCCAAGGTCTACGAGCCCGCCGCTCTGGCAGGCGCTCCCGACCAGTTCCTCTCCTCGCCATCCAAGTTCCTCGACCGCCCCAACGACGTCTATACACTCCAGATATCCCCGGACGATTGCACGGGCTGCTCCCTTTGCGTGGAGGTCTGTCCCGCGAAGAACAAGAGCCGCGCGGGCCAGAAGGCCATCAACATGGTCCCCGCCGCGCCCGTGCAGGAGCGCGAGCGCGCCAACTGGGACTTCTTCCTCGGTCTCCCCGAGACCCACGCCGCGTCGCTCGACACCTCGCGCATCAAGGACATCTCGCTGCTCCAGCCGTTGTTCGAGTTCTCCGGAGCCTGCGCCGGATGCGGCGAAACGCCCTACCTGTCGCTCCTCTCGCGCCTCTTTGGTGACCGCGCCATGATCGCCAACGCCACGGGCTGCTCGTCGATCTACGGCGGCAACCTGCCCACCACCCCGTGGGCCACCAACGCGGACGGCCGCGGCCCCGCCTGGGCCAATTCACTCTTCGAGGACAACGCCGAGTTCGGTCTTGGAATGCGCCTCGCCATCAACGATCAGGCCCATAACGCCAGCGTGCTCGTCCGCAGGCTCGCCGAAATCATCCCGCCGAACCTCGCCGAACAACTCGCCTTTGCGCCGCAGGAAACACCCGCCCAGATCGAGGCACAACGCACCCGTGTCGCCGAGCTCCGCCGCCTCCTCGCGACGAGCGATTCGCCCGATGCGCGCCGCCTCGAATCTCTGGCAGAGTCCCTCGTCCGCCGCAGCGTCTGGATCGTCGGCGGCGACGGCTGGGCCTACGACATCGGCTACGGCGGCCTCGACCATGTGCTCGCGTCCGGCCAGGACGTCAACATCCTGGTGCTCGACACCGAGGTCTATTCCAACACCGGCGGCCAGCAGTCCAAGTCCACGCCCCGCGCCGCCGTTGCCAAGTTCGCCGCCGCGGGCAAGCGCGCCGGAAAGAAAGACCTGGCCATGCTCGCCATGAGCTACGAAAACGTCTACGTGGCCCGCGTCGCCATCGGCGCGAACGACGCCCAGGCGGTCCGCGCCTTCCGCGAAGCCGAGGCCTGGCATGGTCCGTCGATCATCCTCGCCTACTCCCACTGCATCGCCCACGGCTTCGATCTCTCCCACGGCGCGGCCCAGCAGAAGGCCGCCGTCGACAGCGGCCACTGGCTCCTCACCCGCTTCGATCCGACGCGCCGCCTCAACGGCCAGAACCCGCTCCAGATCGACTCGAAGGCACCCTCGCTGCCGCTCGAAAAGTACGTCTACAACGAGGCCCGCTACGCATCGCTCGCGCTCTCGCGTCCCGAGCAGGCTCGCGAACTGCTCGACCAGGCCCGTGGCGACGTCCGCGCCCGCTGGGCCAGCTACCAGGCCCTTGCCACGGCCCTGGAACCACCTACGCCCACCCCCGTCACCGCACACAAGGGAGACAGCGCCCAATGAACCTCGACCTCGCCACCACCTACATGGGCCTCGAGTTGGCCAACCCGCTCGTCGCCTCCTCCTCGCCGATGTGCGACAAGGTCGCCCGACTCCAGCGCCTTGAGGAAGCGGGCATCGCCGCCGTCGTCCTTCCGTCGCTGTTCGAGGAACAGTTCGACCTGGAGAGCTGGTCCCTCCACGAAAGCCTCATGGCTGGCACCGACAGCTATGCCGAGGCCCTCAGCTACCTCCCCGAACTCCCCGCCTGTCCCCTCGGCCCGCACCGCTACCTCAACGCCGTGGAGAGCGCCCGCGCCGCCCTGTCCATCCCGGTCATCGCCAGCCTCAACGGAGCCTCGCCCACCGGCTGGGTCCGCTTCGCCAAGGACGCCGAGAGCGCCGGTGCCAGCGCCCTCGAACTCAACGTCTACTACATCCCCGCCAACCCCGACATGCCCAGCAGCGCCGTCGAGCAACGCTACGTCGACCTCGTCGCGCTGGTGCGCTCTGCCGTCAAGATACCACTCGCCGTGAAGGTCGGCCCCTGGTTCAGCTCTCCCGGCCACCTCTTCCGCCGCCTGTCCGATGCCGGCGCCAACGCCATCGTGCTCTTCAACCGATTCTACCAGCCAGAGTTCGATCTCGAGAAACTCGAGGTCGTTCCCACCATCACGCTCAGCACGCCCGAGGAACTGCGCATGCGGCTCCGCTGGGTCGCCATGCTCCACGGCCGCATCGGCGCCGACCTCGCCATCACCGGCGGCGTCCACCGCGGACGCGACGTCCTCGGCTGCATGATGGCCGGAGCCCGCGTCGCCATGATGGCCTCCGCGCTCCTCCAGCACGGCCCCGGCCACGTCACCACCATCCTCTCCGACATCCGCGAGTGGATGGGCGAGAACGAATACCAGTCCATCCGCCAGATGCAGGGCTGCCTCTCGCAGCAAGTCTGCCCCGACCCCGCCGCCTTCGAGCGCGCCAACTACCTCAAGGTCCTCGGCGCCTACACGCTCAGCGGATAGACGTATAGACACGCGGGCACTTGACACCGGACGAATCAATCCCGTTCCTGACGGTTAGGGCGCGTGCAGCCAGCGCGCCCCACACCACAGAATCGGAGAAACTCCTCATGAAGCCTGGCCACGGAATCCTCCAGACACTCGCCCAATCCCGCCGCGCTCGGACCGCCTTCGCGGCCCTCGCCGCCGTCACGCTCCTCGGTACCCTCCCCGGCTGCTACGGACGCTTCCCGCTCACCAACTCCGTCTACCGCTGGAACGGCCGCGTCACCGACAACCACATCGTCAACTCGATCATCATGATCGTCCTCGCCATCATCCCGGTCTACGGCATCTGCATCCTGGTCGACGCCATCATCATCAACAGCATCGAGTTTTGGGACGGGAAGGAAATCGACATCTCCAAGTCATACGACCAGCCCGACGGCACCCGCGTCGAGCTTGCCCGCGGCGACGCCCCCAACAAGGCCATCCTGACCCTCTATCGCGGCGACGACGTCCTCGCCCAACGCCATTTCACCCGTGACGAAGCCGGTGTCACCACCGTCACCAACGAAGAAGGAGCCGTCGTCTCCCACGTCACCCCCGATGGCAACCACGGCTTCCTCTTCACCGACGCCACCGGCAACCCGACGGGATCGCTGACCGCGGACCAGATCGCGGAGCTGCGCGAGAACGCCAGCGCCGAACCACTGCTCAACGCCGCCGCCCTTCCCGCCAACGGAGGCTAAGACCGACCACCAAGGGGGACGAAAAACGGCCATTCGGGAACGAATTGCCGTTGACCTGCCGCCCCACCCCCGGCAGTCAATCGTCCCCCAACGAGCGGGAGTAGCTCAGTTGGTAGAGCTTTAGCCTTCCAAGCTAAATGTCGCGGGTTCGAGTCCCGTCTCCCGCTCCACTCAAAACAAACAACTTAGGTCGGCTTTTGGATGACTTCGGGATTTGCTATGCAACAGCAAAATCCCGACAAAACCCGCCAGAGACAGGCCCCTTTACTATACTCAGTTTTGAGGTGGCTAGCTGGGTAGCTTGGTGTTCTCGGCGAGGTTCATCAGTCGAGGCAAAATGAGGTCGGCACGGGGGGGTGATGGCCCCGAGCTTCATGGCCGACACCATCTACCCTTGGAGGTACCGGCGAAAGTTACTCCTCCAGTGGAGTCCTGACGATGTGCGTGATGATGTGCGCGGCCGCCCCGTGGGGCTGTAGGAGTTCTTTGTCCTCCAACTGAGGGAATGCCTTGTTGATCTCGGCGATTTCAACAACGAGGATTTCGAGTCCAACCTCCTCGCTGTTGATGATTGCCTGCTGGAAGCGCGACCCGGCCAAGAAGGCAATCTGAATAGCTTTTTGGAGCTGCTGCTCGGTGAACATCTCGTTGCGGGGCATTTCGGTCTCCTGTTGGTCTGGTGAGTGGTTTACACCACACACCAGTTCAGTGGATCAACACCCTCCACACGGCGATATGGATGGCAGGCTCAAGGTTAGCTCTTCTCAGACGAAGGCCTACATTCAGTTCGCCCTTGCCTTGTGCGCGAAAGCAATCAACCGCAACCACGCCAGCAGCAGCCGCCGGGAATACCGGGAGGCCAGCGCCAAGTACGACTTCCGCTGCTTCCTGCTCCGGCTCGGCCTGATCGGCGACGAGTTCAAGACCGCCAGGCTGCACCTGCTGGCCAACCTCCCCGGCGACGCGGCCTTCCGGCGCGCACGGCGGGACAACACGCCCGAATGAAAGGAAGGACGCCATGAAGGTTCGATTCATGGGAATGGAGCCCGGGACAGGCAAACCCGGCGGCCCGAGCGGCCCGGTCCTGGAGGGCCCCGACGCCGAGGCGATCCTCCGCCAGCTTCAGCAGAACGACTTCTTCCTGGCAGACGCCCCGTTCGAGGAGTACCTCGCCAAACTCAGCCACCGCACCGGCGTCCCGAACGGCGCGGCCGAGGAAGTGCTGAACGGTCTGGTGAAGATTGGGTTGGTGGTGCGGGGGTGAGGGTGGGGGCTCCATACCTCCTCAGATAGCGTTGGTCTGTTGCATGTCTCGAAGAAACTCTGAGGCTGGCTTCGTCCGCCTCGGCCCCCCGCTGGATGCGACTTGGGCGGAAGTTTTTCACACCGTCACACTTGCGCACACGCCCCCCTTCCGGCACCGTCTTTATGGGCTGAAGGGCTCCATGCCACCTTCCCCACTAACTACCTGCAGTGCCCGGGAGACACCATGGCCAAGAGCGACACCACCGCGACCAATTCCTCTGCCGCCACCGTCGGCTTCGAGGCCAAGCTCTGGGCAGCCGCCGACGCCCTGCGCAACAACATATGGCGGAAGATTGCCGCGAATGAGTCCGAATCCCGCACCCTCGCGCAACTCCGCGACACGCTGCTGCCGAAGCTGATTTCGCGGGAGTTGCGGGTGGCGGAGGGAGCAACCCCATGATCGGAATTACATCGATCAACGACCTCGACCTTCTCCGCGAATCGGTCGACCTGGAATGCAAATTGGCGGGGGGGCGCGATGGACTCGGAGCGGTGCCAGAGGAATTCTGGCCCACATACAGTGCTTTCGCGAACACGGAAGGCGGCGTGGTTCTTCTGGGCGTGAAGGAGAAGAACGGGCGCTTCACCGCTGCGGGCATAACCAATATTGGGAAAGTCCGAAAGGAGTTGTTCGACGCTCTCAATAACCGCCAGAAGGTCAGTGTCAATCTGCTGACGGACGCTCATGTGCGGGAAGTCGTTCTGGAAGGTCAGACCGTACTTGTTGTGGAAATACCCCGTGCGACGCGGAAACAGCGCCCGGTTCACCTGACCCCCAACCCATTCGCCAATCACACCTTTCGCCGCCTTAACGACGGTGATCGCCCCCTGCCGGACGATGAAGTCAAGCGGATGCTGGCCGAGCAGATTGACGACAGCCGGGATGGTCGCATCCTGCCCGGGTATAATTTCGACGATCTCGATTCCGAGACCTTTCGTTCCTACCGGCAGGTGTTTGCCACTCGAGATCCTGGGCATCCGTGGAATGCCTGGGGGGATCTTGAGTTCCTTCGGGCCATTGGGGGTTGGCGGAAGGATCGGGAAGTAGTGCGGTGGTCGACCCCCTTTGGACAAAAACCGGCCTTCGATAAGTTAGCTTTCCGGCGGGTTGAGGGTGCTTCTCACACCCCAATTGGAACCAAGGCAGCCTCGCGTGGAGGGTCTGCCCTGGCTCGCTCTTGGGGGGCGT